>JBDRKQ010000020.1:0-67522 GCA_043813895.1 Planctomycetota bacterium | reverse complement strand
ACCGGATTCGGCGCGCACAGCCTGCCCTGCCCGGCACTGCAAACCGGCCTGAGCGTCAGCCCCACGAGCAACTTCGACTCGAGCGGCGACGTCGGCGGTCCTTTCACGCCCGACAACAAGATCTACACCCTGGAGAACCTCGGGCCCGGTGGAATCACGTACACGGTTTCCACGGACGCGCCATGGATCACCATCACGAACGGCAACGGCTACCTGCCGACCGTCGGCAGCACCGCTCAGGTCACGGTGTCGATCAACGCGCTGGCCGATTCATTCCCGAACGGCCTCTACACCGACACGGTCCAATTCACGAACGTGACCGATCACGTTGGCGACACCATCCGCAATGTAAACCTCCTCGTCGGAGATCCGGATTTCTGCGAGAACGCCGAAGTGATCTGCCCCGGAACCTACAGTGGATCCACGGCCGGCCTGACCAACGACGGCTCCGCAAGCTGCGGCTCCTCGAATTCGTCTCCCGACAGATGGTTCAAGTACACGCCGTTGACAAACGGCACACTGGAACTCGACACCTGTGACGCAAACTTCGACACCGTCTTGTCCGTGCACACGGGTTGCCCCGGCACCAGTGCGAATCAGGTCGCATGTGGAGACGATACCGGTTGGCTCGGGTACTGCGGCTTCTTTCCGACGGACCAGTCGTACGTCAGCTTGTCAGTGACCGCCGGCACGACTTACTACATCCGCGTCTCGGGCAACAGCCAGACGGGCAACTACGTCTTGGCTGTCTCCGGGCCGGCCTGCGAGCCCCCGCCGACAGGAGCGTGCTGCTTCGGCGATGGGAGCTGCTCCGTCGATTCGGCAGGCGAGTGCATTGCTGCCGGCGGCACCTACCAGGGTGACGGTACCGGCTGTTCGCCGAATCCGTGCGAGGCGGCCTGTGCGACGCCGGGCGACATTGACTCGGACGGCTACATCACCGGCAACGATATCCAGTGTTTCGTCGAATGTCTGATTCAAGGACCGGCCATCGGATGCGACTGCCCCTGCGCCGACATTGCCCCCCCGCCGAATGGAAACGGCGAGTTGGATGAAGACGATGTCGCCGCCTTCGTAGGCATCCTGTTGAGTTGACGTAGTCAAAGCCTGAGGCACTCTAACGGAACTCGCGGCACAGTGCGGCCTCCGGTCGCGTTGTGCCGCGATTCTGAGAATGCGCCGAACTCGAAGCACGTCTCAGTGGCTGCCAATCCTGCCGAATTCGAGTTGTTCCGCCAGCGCTTCCGTCGCACGGCCGAGTGCCACCAGCCCAGCTTCGTTCGGCTGACCCGGCTCGTACCCGATGATGAAGCCAGGAATAATCTCCCAACTTCGATCTGCAGGCTGTTCCAGAAACCACTGCCGCATAGGTGAGTCGAGCCTCGCTGTCCACTCTTCGGAATCCTCGACGACGGCGATCGGCCCTGACCCAACCGGGGGCAATGCCGCAGTGCTCGCGTCCGGCGCCGATCTCCGCACCGGCAGCTCGTGGCAAGTCGGAGCCCAGGCTGCCGCGATGAGCCAATCCTGCGACGTGATCGTCGCACGACCGCACGCGTGCTCCGTCGCTTGCGCGGCAACAATCCAGTGGTGGGACTGACACCTTCGCTCGAAACCGGTCTCACACACGTATGAAAGGAAATGAAGGCGTCCCTTGGCCGTCAAGGCGAGGGGGATCCTGCGGCTATGGCCTACCTGCGTGAGCGCGCAATCGCTCAGCGCCGACAGCAAGTCGTCCGTCCTCCCGGCGTGCGGCGTCCAACCTTGGCGCCTCGCCCATTGACCGCGAATAGCGAGCGTGCGGCGACGGCGCCACAAGATTGCGGCCACGGCGACCGCCGCAAGCCCTCCCCCGGTGATGACAAGACTGCCTGTCAAGACGTCACGCCCAGAAACACCGAACTCCCGATCGGGACTATCGCGCCGCTTCCCCTTCGGGTCGTGCCGTCCCTTCCGGCGGAACATCCCCTCCCGGCGGAAGATCACCCCCCGGCAGAACATCGCCGCTCGGCGGCTCGTGTCGCGGGACCAGGCGAACGCCATAATCTTCGGCAGGATGCTTGAGAGTCCCGATCCAATCGAGTATTCGCCTGTAACCCAACGCCTTGCGTGATTGGAAAACCGGCTTGAGTTTCATGTCGCCGGGGTGTCGCTGTGCCGGCTTGACGTCCTTCTCCGGCAGCATGTACTCGAGCAGGAGGGACGCCTCAGGCCGTCCCCGGTCGATCATGCGATCGCCGCCGACTTCGTAGTCACTGAGGAACAGGAAGTCGGCGTACGTCGTGGCCGGCACCCGCTTCGGATCCTTGAACAGTTGGAAGTCGCTCGGACGCCTGGCGGCGGCAGAATGACAGTTCGCCGAGGCACACCCCCGCAGCACGATCGGCAGCACGTTCTTCTTGAACGTCACGAACACTTCCGGGTCCGACGTAATCTCTACCCTGTCCGCATACTTGGCTCCCTTGTAGTACGCGATGTAGTGGAGTTTCTGCGGGGCCGTCAGCTTGCGGAACTCCCGGCGAGACTTCTCACCCTCGAAGTCCACATGCCCCTCCGTGTCCAGGAGGAAATCAACAATCGTCTCCTTGGGGAGTTTGGCCGTCACCCTGTCGGGCTGTTTCGTGTTCAGCCGCATCCCCCGCAGTTCCATGTAGCGGATGCGATTGATTTCCGCCGGCGTCAGCTTGCGAAGCCCCGACGCCAGCGGCGGCGGAAGCTCGGCCCCAGCATCTGCCGGGCCGGCCTGTTCCTGCGTCCCGTCGGCCGCCCCGTCGTCGCGCGGATCAGGCGTCGGCGGCTGCTCCTGCCCAGGGCCTGCGATGACGAGACCCTGGTTGATCATCAGCACGCCGAAACACAGGGCGGCCACCACGAACATCCATCCCAATTGTCGCTCGTTCTTCATGGCTTATCATCCGCATCAGGAACTTGCCGGCGACCGTTCCACAGGACGATCATCGACGAAGCACACGCAGGCGCTTGATTCGCAGCACACTCGATCATACCTTATTCCCGTCGGTTTGTCCTTCGATGGCGGATGAATGAGCAAGGCCCGTCGGGTGGCGCGGCCTTGTTGAGGCGTTGTAGATGGTGGATTCCGAATCAAGCCTTTCCGAGCTGATCGGCCGGCAGGTCGTCCTGGACACCGCGGGCACGGTCACCTACCTGGGCACACTGACAGAGGTGTGTCCGGACGGCTTCTGGCTTGAGAATGCTGATTTCCGAGACCGCGTCGAGGGCACCGTCACCAAGGAACGCTACGTGTGCGAGGCCCGGGAACGCGGCTTCCGACCCAACCGAGACCGGATCTTCGTCTTCAGACACGTCGTCGTCAGCATCTCGGCACTCGATGACGTCGTCGAGGCCTGAATCAGAACTTGTTCGTGATCTGTGTATAGATGGCCGTGAACCGCCCCCGCGATCCACGGCCGTTGGTTGGTTGTTGGCCCATGAGACGAGGCACAACAGAACACTACGGGCATTCCGACACGTAGCCGGTCGGGTCGAGCAGGCACAGGATGAAATCGTTCAGATCGTCCGCATCCAGCTCCGGGCCACCGCACGCATTCGCCGCGCAAAAGGCCACCGACGGAGGTGTGGGGGTGAGGTACTCCGCCACGAAGTCCTGGACGTCGTTCCCGTCGACCTTGGTGTCGTTGTTCACGTCACACAACGTATAGGTCACGCTGTCGCAGGGGTCGGGCAGGCACGGATTGGGTGGGCCGCAGTCGGTCCAGGGTCCTACCCAAACGCCAGGCACGTCGATGCACTGCTGCTCCGTCTGGCCTTCAACGCAGACCTCACCGATGCAGCAGGCCCCGGTGGGCTGGGCGCACGGGTTCGGGTCGCAGGCAGTGAAGGGACCCTTGTACTCATAGTCCGGGCCGAGTGCGTCACACTGGAAACCGAAGTTCAAGGTGCACTCCCCCGTCAGGAGATTGCAGCACGCCCCTTCTTCGCAAACATCATCGGCGCAGTCGGTGCCGTGACCGGCGTAGTCGCCGATCCCTTCGCATGTGGATTGGGGGACCAACGTCAGGCAACTGGCTCCCACGCAGCAGGCCCCGCGCGGGTTGCATGTGATCTCGCCGCATGTCAGGGCTTCGTGCCATACATCGCCGAACGCCTGACAATCGCCCTCCTCCAGGTCAGGCTCACAGATGCCCGTGGCGTGGCAGCAAGCGCCGGTCGGCTCCTGGCAGTCGATGACGGCGCGGATGACAGTGTTGCCCGACCAGCCGAGAAGGCAGATGTTCCACCAGCCGCCCGAATACAGGACGTTCTTGCCCGCCTCACACGTGTCGATGTCATGGAAGACACAGGCATCCCCGCTCCCTGGGTATGACCAGTTGTCGAACTCGAGAGCCACGTAGAACTTCTGCCCGGCGGTCACGGGGATATTGATGGGAACGGTCTGGTTATCGTCATAGTATCTGTACTCGTTGATCGCGCCGTCGTTGAGAACCGGCCCCTCCAGTTGCGCGAGGACGCTCCCTGGCATCGGGAAGGTTCCGGCGTCGGCATAAACCCAAATATTCCTCTCAAAAGAGAAGCCCGTGAGGCCGCTGACGCTCGCCCATCCGACCTGGAGCGCGACGATCGCTCCGTCACAGGGCGAGGTCAAGAGCACCCCGGCCTGCTCGCCGGGCGCGAAGTTGGCCTCAAGGCCCGCTGGCGGAACTGTATAGGTGTCATTCTGGACGATCACCTCCTCCGCCCCGGCGGGCGCCGCGACGGACATCACCAACAACGCGCCTGCACACAAGGCTACACATCGCCCGAACACTGCTTCGTTTCTTGATCGCATTCCTACACCTCCGTTTGTCGCCCGGCCCGCGGAACGACGACCTGTTCCCATGTAATCCAAATCTGCGAATTCCCGCACATCCGCCGGCGAACCGCCGGACGCTTCAGGCGGGACCTCCGTATGCACCCGTGCCTTCCCTGGTGGGCCAGAGGCCGATCGAGTGGTCCGAAAACCTCCTCACGCTCCTCCTGCTTCATTATGCCCGACCGAGACCTCAAATTCAATGTTCGTTGGCTCGGTCCGCCGCGCAGACCCGGATCCGAGGTCTCACGTGCATTATGGAGGTTAGCAGCCCGCGGCAAAACTGTGGCGCCGGCGCCAAGGCCGGCGGTCTTCGTGACTGAAAAAGCACGCCCCGATCCACTGTTCGCCGTTTCACTACGGGCCGCTAAAGCGTTTGAACGACGTGAAACTCGACCGTCGGACCGGTCAGACGAACCGCCTCTTCTCTCCATGCCTCCGCAGCCTGAGCATCGTCGAACAGAGCAAAGAGGCTGCTCCCACTGCCGGTCATTCGTACCGGCCTTCCACCCAGGCCATCGAGCAATTCGTGCAGGCGGGCCAGCTTCGGCTCGACGGCGAAGGCGGCAGGTTCGAGATCGTTGAACAACCGCCGTGAGAGCTCCAGGCTGTCGGAGCCGACATCTTGCCACGGCTTGTGGGACTCCCTCCGGCGAACGTCGCCGCGCGAGAAACGTCCATACACGTCGGACGTTGCCAGCTCAAACGAGGGCGTCACCAACACAAGCCGGCCCTTCCAGCCGCTCCGCAGCCGCTCGACGCGTTCGCCGCGTCCACGAATCACCGCGGGCGTCTCTTCGAGGAATAGCGGCACATCAGAGCCCAAGTCCGACGCAATCGGCATCAGGCGTTCAACCGGCCAGTTCAAGCCCCACAACTCGTTCAATCCCAACAGCGTCGATGCGGCATCGCTGCTGCCCCCGCCCAGGCCTGCGCCGATGGGCAGCGACTTTTCCAACTCGATGGAGACGGCGGGTTCCAGGCCGGCGGCTGTCGCCAGTGCCTCGGCCGCGCGCCACACGAGATTGTCTCCGCTGCGAGGCACAGCGTGGCCGTTGCTCCCGCCCACCCTGAGCGAGAGATTCGAAGCCGGGCGCAGGACCAGACGATCGCACCAATCCACCATCACGACCCAGGATTCGAGTTCGTGATACCCCCCCGCCAGCTCACCCAATACGGCAAGCGTCAGATTCACCTTCGCGGGGGCCCGACTCTCAACCAGTTGGCGCTGCGTGCTCACCCACTCACCGCCTTCGTCTCGCCGATTCAAAGCACTGGCGGGCCCGCCGCCAGTGGCACCGAGCACCCGATCTCCACGGCCCGCGTCTCGTGCATTGTAGGGTTGGCGAGGCGGACCGGTGCTAGAAAACCGCAAAGAACACACGACGATGCCCCGCACATCAGCCTCACAGGTCCTTTGTTGTCTCCTGCAGCCGTGTGACGTGGCGGCGTCACGTTCTCGCGCCGATGCGAGACAACAGCACAGTCAGTGCGAAGCCAACGATCAGGACAAAGCAAGCCATCGCCAGGTCGCCGCTGCTATCGACGCCGAGCTTCCCCCACAGCATCACCACGGAGCCCAGCACGATGCCCAGCAGCAGACCAACGGTCGGCTTCTCATGGTGACGAAGAAACCACTTCAACAGGTTCGTCACGCAGACGAGGCTCAGAAGTGCCCCGATGCTGACAGGAATCAGGATTCTCAAGGCGCCCGGATCACCCGATTCACCCATGGACAGGGCGTAGTCCTTGGTCATCGAGATCGCCGCGAGGATCTGCTCGTAGCGCCCGAGCAACACGAGCATATAGGCGCCGGAGATGCCCGGCAGCACCATCGCACTCATGCCGAGCACGCCCGCAAAGACATCTCGCACCGAAGCCGGTTCGATTGACACCGAGCCATCGGCGACGCGTTCATCGAGCGCTGCCTTCTCTGCCTCGGCGGCTTCAGGCTCCTCGGCGGGGACCGCGGCGATCCCGATCATCAACGCGAAACCCAGCACAGTCGTTATCACGCTTGTTCGTCGAACCGGGCGGATCATCCCGACGAGAAGCGGCACACCGCCGAGCGTCATGCCGATGAATAACGCGTACATGACGAGCCGGTGCTGGCGGACGAGCCTCTCCAGCGGTCCGGCCAGCCCGACGACAGTCGCCCCCGCGACACCTACCAGGATCACGAGCAGTGTCACGCTTCGTGTGGTGAACTTGAGCCGCGTCGCATCCGCCACCGACGAGATGAACTCGTCGTATAGCCCCATGATCAGAACCATCGTGCCTCCGCTGATGCCTGGCACAAGGTTCGCCAGCCCGAGCAGCAACCCGGTCACCGCGCAGCGCGCCTTCGGCACCGGTCGGGCCGGCTGATCGGATTCTGTTACCCCCGGCGCATCATGTCCTTGGTCCTGTTTTGCCATCTCTGTGAGCATCCTCCCACTGTCGTGGTTTCCACGGCCTCCGCCGGCGCGCACTGAGGGACTATCTCAGGACTGTGGCACGCGCGTCTCGCCTGTGTCTCCACCACCGAGACGGCGGCGCCACAATGCTACTGACATGCCCTTGAGGCATTCAGAGATAGTTTCTAAACCCTCAGATGCGTGACGGCGAGATCTTCACCGAGATTCTCGTCCGATTCCAGAGGCTTGCATACCATCTCCTGACACAAAAAACCGATAAGCGGAGATGGACGCCCGTTGAGCCCGTCGCAGTCCCCCGCACGCTGCCGGGGCCCGCGGCCACCGGTCGATTCCCAATTGAGGACAGGCAAAATGCGAAGGAGATTACGGAATGTGTGGGCGTTGACCCTCCTGGCCGGCGTCGTGTTCGCCGGCATGGATTGCCCCGGTGCGTTCCAAGGCCCATTCGCCGACGGCCCGGCCGCAAGGCTCGTGATCCTCCGAATTGTGAACGCATCCGGGCTTCACGCGCGGGTAAACGCCACGTTCTTCGCTGCCGAGAGCCCCGTGCGCGAGACCGTGAGGAACCTGTCCGCCGAAGGCGTAGAATCCACCGAACTCGTCGTCCCGACGCTGACGGATCTCATCCATGTCGTCGCGATCGAGTCCGGCGACTCTCACGCAGCTCGCGTCGGAGACGTGCTCGCCGAGAGAAACATCGAACTCGGCCCTGAGGTCGCGCCCGGCACCGTCATCACCTTCATCATTCACCCGTCCGGTTTCCTCGACTGCAATGAGAACGATGTGGAGGATGCCGTCGACATCGCCGATGGGACCAGCGAAGACTGCAACACCAACCAGATTCCCGACGAGTGCGAAAGCCCCACACCGGTTGTCGTCGTCGTCGCGGAGTACACCGAAATCAAGCAGACCGATGAGAGCGGCGCCGCCCCCACGCTGCTCGTCGACCTGACGGCGAGCAGCCTCGGAACGACGGGCGAAATCGCGATCGACGCGGCCGGCGGCCGGATCTATTTCACCGCCGACGGACCCAGCACAAACGATGATTCGATCCAGCGAATCCCCCTGGCCGGCGGCTCTCCGACAGAGTTGGTGCCGACGCTCGATCAGCTCGGCGGCATCGGCCTCGACCTTGCCAACGGAAGAATGTTCTGGAGTGCATTCCAGTCCGGTACGGTGATTGTGCGGGCCAATCTTGACGGCAGCAACCCGCTCACCGTCGTGACGGGTCTTGGCGGCAACATCACGAGAGTGTGCGTCGATCCCCTCAACGCCAGTGTCTATTTCTCGCACAATCCGAGCACCAGTCCCGATTTCATCCGACGGGCGGATTTCGACGGCAATAATCTCACGCCGATCATCTCCAACGCAACCGATCCGCGCGACGTCGATGTGTGGCCTCAGCGAGACTTGATGGTCTGGGCGGAATTCGGCGCCGCCGGCGGCGTCTTCACGGCGGACCTCGACGGCAACGGTGCAATGCCTGTCGCCGCCGACACCACCGTCACCGGTGTGGCGGTCGACCGCGACAACTGCAAGCTATACTGGTCGGTCCAGGGAACAATCGGGATGGACGACGGGCGAATCGAAAGGGCGGACCTTGACGGCGGCAACCCCGAGGTGGTCCTCCTGAATTTGGACGCCCCGCAGGACGTGGGGGTGTACCCCGCCCCGTCGGCGTCTTGACAAAGAAGGCCCACAAGACACAACATGGAGATCGCAGCATGACCGCGCGGGATCGCGCGGCGACCCTGAGTGCTTGCGTAACAAGAGCGGGCGCGTGGCGGAATGGCAGACGCTGGGGACTTAAAATCCCCTGTCCGTAAGGACGTGTGGGTTCGAATCCCACCGCGCCCAATCCTGCCGTGTGATCGGGCTGTTTGCCTGGCCGATCTTCGCGGGGCGACCCGGCAACCGCTGGCGACTCACAGATCGGCGACCCATTCCTCCAGAGTGTGCCGGAGCACCAACTTGACGGGCATGTCATACCGAAGCACAACTTCGACGGTGGTCTGACGGAAGCGGTCTCTCGAATCGGCCGGGGTAAAAAATAGATCGAGCGACAGATGCGCCTGTTCAACCACGAGTGTTCGGGCCGGAGAGAGGAATGAAACGTGGCCGAACATTTTGGCGACGCACCTGTCGCTCATCCTCTGCTGGTGATGATCGGCAAACGGTGTGCCGTTCCTGGATGCCGCGCGCTGAGGCTCATTCCCAACGATCCCGCTCTAACTTAAGGGAACTGCACGAGTTAACCATCGCATCGCAGGCACGATCATGGCACACATTGGCCATGTCATTTACCCCAGAAAGCTCCGACGCTCCCCCGTTGAGGTTCTGAAAAGGTCCTCAATCGCTGAGTGGATACCCGCACAACACTTCGCGTGAACCACCCGGTCGAACGTCTTGTGCCCCGCCAACGTCGCGTTCCCAGGTAGGACAAAGATTCTCTTTGCAGTCCCAGGTAGAGCAAGTAGCCTCCTTGCTCACGTGCGGCGACAAGGGCGGCAGCACAAGAGTGGAACTCCGTCGCAGCCGTCGGTGGCGTTTCACCTCTGCCTGTGGCACCGGTGTCTCGCCGGTGCCACACTCGATCGTTGACTGCTGGAGTCTCCTTGATGCCACAGGCGCAACGCCTCAGCCACACTCGGGTTACAGCTGAGGACCCAGGCATTTTCGACCGCCGCGCGTTTTTTCTTGACGCCCCCTATGTTAGTGGTTACAAACTTCTCTCGTGGCGGCGGACCTTGAGGACGGTTTGCCGGTGGCGACGCTTTTCTGAACGGGCCGGACCATGATAACCCATCTCGGAATCGACATCGGCGCGGTGGGCGTGAAGAGCGCGATACTCGTCCCAATGCCGCGGGCGGACTCGCTGCTCGGACGCCGGGAAGCAACCTCCTCTTTCCAACTCCTCACGCCCGGTCGCAAGAGCGCGCACGCGGTGCTGGTGGGACGATACCGACGAAGCCGGGGCAAGCCGTTGGAGGCTGTTCGTTCGTTATTGGACGAGCTTGTCTCGTTCCTGGGGGACGCTGGGAAAGTCACCATCACCCTCACGGGCTCAGGCAGCAATCTTGTCGCCGAAGCCCTGGCCGTGCCCAGGTGCAACGAGTTTCAGGCGACCGCCCGCGCGATCGACTTCTTGCACCCGCGGGTTCGCTCCGTCTTCGAGATCGGCGGCGAGACGAGCAAGTACCTCCGGCTCGAACCCGATCCGAGCAGCGGTGTCCTGGGAATCCTCGACTACAGCACGAACGGTGATTGCGCCGCCGGAACAGGCGCATTCCTCGATCAGCAGGCGTCGCGGCTGCAGTTCGCCGTTGAGGAGATCGGCCGGATCACGCAGTCCGCCTCCAAGGCCGCCCAGATCGCCGGCCGGTGCAGCGTCTTCGCGAAGAGCGACATGATCCACGCCCAGCAGAAGGGCTTTTCACCGCCGGAGGTCCTGCGGGGCCTCTGCAACGCCGTTGCGACGAACTACAAATCCGCCGTCGTCCGAGGGCGAACGCCGGTCACTCCGATCGCGCTGGTCGGTGGTGTCTCCGCGAACTCCGCCGTCGTCAAGGCCCTGGGCGAAGTCTTCGAGTTGGACGACGGGCAGATGTTCGTGCCGTCCGCGGCCGAGTCCGTCGCGGCGGTCGGCGCGGCCGTCATCGCCGCCGACGAGGGTTCGACTGAACCGGTTCCGCTGAGGAACCTCGTGGCGCGACTCACGGATGCCATCGGCGGCGGAACAGGCGGGGCGTTTCCGGCGTCGCCGCCGCTCACGATGGACCGAGTCACGCTCTTGAGGGATCGCGTCGAGCCGTACGACTTCGGCGGAAACGGCAGGCAGCTCGACGCGTATCTCGGGCTCGATATCGGTTCGGTCGGCACGAAGCTGGTGGTGATCGACAGCGAGGGCGATGTCATTCACCACATCTTCACGCGGACGGAAGGGCGCCCGATTCAGGTCGTTGCCAGGTGCCTGCGCGAGTTGAACGAGGCCGTTGGATCGCGGCTGCGCATCCGGGCCGTCGGCAGCACGGGCAGCGGCCGCGAACTCATCGGCGAACTCGCGGGCGCGGACAGCATCAACGACGAGATCACAGCACACAAGACCGGCGCCACGTTCGTCGGCGACCGCCTGTTGGGAAGGCGCCCGGACACGATCTTCGAGATCGGCGGCCAGGACAGTAAGTACATCAGTTTGCAGCCTGAGGGCGGCGACTCGACGGACACGGTCGTCGTCGATTTTACGATGAACGACGCCTGTGCCGCGGGCACCGGCAGCTTCCTCGAAGAGAGGGCCGAGGAGCTTGGCGTTTCCATCAAGGACGAGTTCTCTCGCGAAGCCCTTTCCTCTGAGCGCCCGATCAAGCTGGGCGAGCGCTGCACGGTCTTCATGGAGCGTGATGTCAATACCTACATGCAGCGCGGCGCCGAGAGGCGGGACGTGATTGCGGGCCTTGCGTATTCCATCGTCTACAACTACATCAATCGCGTCGTGCGCGGTCGCCCGATCGGAGATTGCATCTTCTTCCAAGGTGGGACCGCGTACAACGATGCCGTCGCCGCGGCCTTCAGCATTGTGTGCGGCAAGCAGATTATCGTCCCGCCCCACAACGCCGTGCTGGGCGCCATCGGCGCCGCGCTCCTCGCAAAGGAGAAGGTCGCCGCAACCGGCTGCGAAACGCGATTCCGCGGCTATGAACTCGAAGAAGTCGATTACGCAATCCGCGAGTTCACCTGCAAGGGTTGTGAAAACCAGTGCTCGATTCAGGAGTTCAAGGTCGAGGGCGAGAAGACCTTCTGGGGCGACAAGTGCTCCGACCGATACCGGAAGCGCGCCAAGACCGACCGCAAGCCGATCATCCCGGATCTCGTCGCCCTGCGGCACGAGCTCCTGAACGCCGACGACAAGGACGAGCCGAGGGAGACTCTAGCCCGCATCGGCATCCCGATGGCCATGTACGCGTACGACTGGCTCCCTTTGTGGCGGCGTTTCTTCCGCGACTGCGGCTTCGATGTCGTGCCCTCCGCCGAGACGAATCGCAAGACGGTCCACAGCGGCCTTGACGCCGTCGTTGCGGAGCCCTGCTTCCCGATCATTGTGGCCCACGGGCATGTGGCGAACCTGGTCGAGCAAGGCGTGGACTACATCTGGCTGCCGAATATCCTCTCGGCGGAAACGGAGTTCATGGACAACGAGAGCCACGTGTGTCCGTGGGGCCAGACGCTGCCGTTTGTGATTCGCCAGGCGCCGCGGTTCCGCGAGTGGATCGGCCGGATTCTCTGCCCGACCCTTCGGGTGCGGGAGGGCGAGGACGAACACCGGCGTGAGATGCTCCGCGTGGCGGCCGATCTCGGCGTGCCCAAGAGCCGGGCGAATGCGGCCTTCGACGCCGCCCTCGCGGCGCAGCAGGCGTTTCGCCGGGCCTATTCCGCAGCTGGCGCGGAGGCCCTGGCCACGCTCGATCGAACCGGGGAGAGCGGCATGGTCATCGTCGGCAGGCCCTACAACATCCACGATTCCGGCGTGAGCCTCTCCGCCGCCAGAAAGTTGCGCGACTCCTACGGCGTGAACGTCCTGCCGATTGACGCGCTCCCGCTTGCCGGCATCGACGTGCGCGACGTGAACGACAACATGTACTGGGACTACGGCAGGAAGATCCTGGCGGCCGCGAAGCTCATCGCGGACAGGCCGAACCTGCACATCATCTACATCACGAACTTCAAGTGCGGTCCTGATTCGTTCATCAAGGCGTTCATCAAATCGGCGTCTGGCAAGCCGTTCCTAACGCTCCAGTTTGACGGCCACTCCAACGACGCAGGCATGATGACACGGTGCGAGGCGTATCTCGACAGCAAAGGAATCCTCCGATGGTGGCGACAGCCGGATCGCGAACAACCCAGCCGTCTCTCGATGGACGAACGCTTTACATCCCCCAGATGTCCCGAGCCGGTGCGCTGATGATGGCCGCCGCCTTTCGGTCCGTCGGCATCCAGGCGACCGTCCCCCCTCCCTCTGACACCGAGACGCTCGAACTCGGCGGACTCGTGAGCAGCGGCGAGGAGTGCCTTCCGCACAAGATCACCATGGGTGATTTTCTCAAGGTCTGCCGCGCGCCGGGCTTCGACGCCCGCAAGACGGCCTTCTTCATGCCCACCGCGCACGGACCGTGCCGATTCGGACAGTACGCGCCGTACCTCCGGCAGACGCTTGACGAACTCGGCTATACCGATGTTCCCGTCATCTCGCCATCGAGCAAGGACGGCTACGACTCCCTGAGCAATCACGCCGGAGACTTGATGCGGACCGGCTGGATGTGCGTGGTCGTTGCCGATCTTGCCCAAAAGTACCTGTTGAAGACGAGGCCGTACGAAAAGATCGCAGGCGACGCGGACGAGGTATTCGAGCTTTCACTGGATGCCCTCGGCCGCACACTGAGCACGCCCGGCCTGAAGCCAAAGGATCGACTCGCCAGGCTGGTGGAAACCGTGGCACGGATGCGCGATCGGTTCCGCGCGATCCCGGCTGATTATGTGAAGGGCCGGCCGCTCATCGGCCTGGTGGGTGAGATCTTCTGCCGGCTCAACACGTTCAGCAATGACGAGGTTGCCCGGCGAATCGAAAGTCACGGCGGTGAATGCTGGATTTCGGATATCGCAGAGTGGGTCTGGTACACGAACTGGAGCCACGAGACGAAGACCCAGCGATTGCAAGGCCGCTTCAACTCCGAGTACCTCAAAGCGAAACTCAAATCTCACGTGCAGCACAAGTACGAGCACGCGCTGCTCGCTCCGGTCGCAGAGGATATCGAAGGCTATGAGGAGCCGGACGATGTTCGCTCCGTCCTGGCCGCGGCGGAGCCTTACCTCCCGCCCGAGGGTTGCCTCGGCGAGATGGTCCTCAGCGTCGGCAAAGCGATCTACCTGCAAGGCCAAGGCGCCGACGGGATCATCGACATTAGCCCCTTCACTTGCATGAACGGCATCGTCTGCGAGGCGGTCTATCCCGCCGTCAGCAACGATTGTGACGGCATTCCGATCCGCACGTGTTACTTCGACGGCGTCAACACAAATGTCGACCGGGACATCGAGATATTCCTGGACCTTGCCCGGGCTTATCAGAAGCGCAAAACCAAGCCCAGGACCTACCCGCACTACTTCCATTAGGGGTGTTACACGTTCGACCGGCGGGTGCGCCCAGACGGGCGACGTGATCCGAGCCCCAAGCGTCAGCGCGGGGGCTTCGTGGACAGACCGCAGGTCTTCGGACCCGCTCGCTTGCGCTCGGGGCTCGGACCAGGTACTCGACATGCGTGATATCGCTCTCCAGTTCGCTGATTCGCGAACCGCCTGAACGGTCACGGACCCGCGTAGCGCTGGACACGCCGGGCGGACTTGGCGCGGCTGTCGGGATATGCCACAATGCGGCACCCTGCCGCGAGTGGCGCGGGCATGGGAAATGGGCGGCTAGCCGCAACAGAAACCGGTTTTCAGCATGGCAGACACACCTACGCGGATTCTACTGGCAAAGGTCGGTTTGGACGGACACGACCGCGGCGTGAAGGTCCTGGCGCGGAGCTTCCGTGACGGCGGCATGGAGGTGATCTACACGGGTCTGTGGCAGACGCCCGCAGGCACGGCCAAGGCCGCCGTGGAGGAGGACGCGGACGTCCTGGGGGCGAGCTTTCACAGCGCCGCCCATCTAACGCTCGTACCGGTCTTGATGCAGGAACTGGGCAAGCTCGGCCGGGCCGACATGCCGGTCGTCATCGGCGGAATCATCCCGCACGAGGACGTGCCGGTGATGAAGGACGCGGGCGTGGCCGGCGTTTTCAAACCGGAAGATTCCCTGGAACGAATCCTCGGATCGGTGAAAGAACTCGGCGCCGAAAGCCAACACCGCCGGCAGGCCGCCTGGGCAAACGGCGAACAGGCAGCCTGGCTCGCCTCTGCGAGAGCGGGTGATCGGACGGCACTGGGTCGCGTGCTGAGTTGGATCGAGAGTGAGCCGTCCGCAGACGAGTTGGCGAAGCATCTGCCCGCCGGTGAGAGCAAAACGACCGTGGTCGGCATCACGGGCGCCCCGGGCGTGGGCAAGAGCACGCTGATCGGCCGACTGACGAAAGAGCTCTGCGATCGCGAGAAACGTGTGGCGGTGATCGCGGTGGATCCGGCGAGCCCGATCACGGGCGGGGCGCTGCTTGGCGATCGCGCCAGGATGGCGTTGGCAGCGAATGAACCCGGCTTCTTCCTCCGTTCGTCCGCGAGCCGCGGGACGCTCGGCGGGCTGGCGCCGACCACGGGGCCGATGGTCCAGGCCCTGTCGCACGCAAATGTCGACTACCTGATCGTCGAAACGGTCGGCGCGGGTCAGAACGACGTCTCGGTGCGCCAGTGGGCAAAGCCGTTAGTGCTCGTGCTGATGCCGGGCGCGGGCGATGAGCTGCAATTGGCCAAGGCGGGCATTACCGAAGTGGCCGAGGTCTTCGTGATCAATAAGGCGGACATGCCGGGGGCGGACCGCTTGCAGTCGCAGATTCGCGAGACGCTCGGCGGTGAGCGGCCGGTCGTGCAGACCGTAGCCTCACACGGCAAGGGCATTACCGATCTGGCGGACGTCCTCATGCGGGAGCCGGGCGCGATTCGCTCGAAGTGACATCACCATGACACCAGCGAGCGGCCGGTGCGTCGCTGAGGTTTGGAAGGTAAGTGATGAAAGTACTGGTATTGGTCAAGCACGTTCCAGATTCGACGACGACAATCAAAGTCAAGGAAGACGGCAGCGGGATCGAGACGGCCGGCGTGAAGTTCGTTATGAACCCTTTCTGCGAGTTCGGCGTCGAGGCGGCTTTGCAGCTTCGCGAGAAGAATCCCGGCGCGAATGCCGAAGTCACCGCCCTGACGCTCGGAACGGCGGGCAGCGTGGATGTTCTGCGGACGGCCTACGCGATGGGCGTCGATTCGGTCATCCACCTTTGCGACGACCTCTTCGCGAATCTCGATGAGCTGACGGCCGCGCGCGTCATCGCGACGGCGATCAAGGACATGGAGTTCGACGTGATCCTGGCGGGCAAGCTGGCGATCGACTACGACAGCGGGCAGGCAGGCCCCGCGCTGGCCGAGTGCCTCGGCTGGCCGCACGTCGGCGCCGTCGTGAACATCGAGTGGGGAGGCGACTTCAAGTCCGCGACGGTCCGGCGGCGGATCGAAGGCGCGGAAGAGGTCGTCGAGGTCCGGTTCCCGTGCCTGCTGACGTGCGACAAGGGGCTCGGCGAGCCGCGTTACCCGTCGCTGCCGGGCCTGATGAAGGCGAAGAAGAAGCCCGTGGACGTGAAGGATGCCGCGGCGTTGGGCTTCAGCGTGGCAGACCTGTCACGCGAGGCGTCGGCCACGTGGATGGGCGAATTCGCCCCCCCGCCGCCGCGTCCGCCCGGCCGCATGTTGAAGGGCGAGCCGGAGGAGGCGGTGAAGGAACTCGTCAAGCTGTTGCGTGACGAGGAGAAGATGCTCTAGATCAGAACCGCGCGCGTCAGTCTCTCTGCTGCGGCCAGTGGGGTCCATCGCGAGCCGGCTCACCAGCCTTTGATCGGAGGCGTCGTACCTGGTTCCCAATTCTCGTGGCCGATCGCCTCACTGAAGGTGACGAGCCACTTCTCCCCCTCTTGGCGCCAGCCATCGCGAGTCACCCAGAAGCTGCACACCTTCGCTGGCTTGCCATCCGGTCCGGCAATCATCCGTTCAAGCTTCTCGGCAATCACCAGGGTCCACCCTTCCTCGGTTTTCTTGACGGTCAGGATCTCGGTGTCAAAACGGGTGAGGTGGGTGCCCGACCGCGGCTCGGAGATGTCACTGATGAACTGGTCCCGCGATAGCCTCCGCCCGTACAGCGACACGTAGAAATCGGGAGCCAGCATCGAGTCCATCGTCTTCTTGTCAAGTTCCACACGGGCCCGGCCCCATGCTTCATACCTCGCGCTGATCGCCGCGCGCGCGGCCGCGGGCGTCAACTCACGCTGCTTTGGCGTAGGGGGTTCGTTCGCCACGAGCACAGGGCCAATCAGGAGAAGCGGCAACAGGCAGAAAGCCGCGGCGAAACCGAGTGGGGGATGACGGAGTGGTTTCATTATTGCACCTCGTTTCAGAAAGAGACCAAAACAACCGACTGGCCAGCATACTTCATGGGGCTCGGTCAAACAAAGAACGCACGCGTGATGGGAACGAACGCCGATTGGCCAGAGAAGAAGCCGCGCGGACTGAAGTCCGCGGCTCCTCGATGGCGCTGTTGCGTGGGTGGCTCCTCGCACAATCGGAGAACTCCCCCTCCCACCGTAAAAGAGCGACGGGCGCCGCATTCGATTGCGACGCCCGCTCGTTCGAGTCTCTGCGATTGGATAGTCTTCGGGCTGGAGCTAAGCCCGAGGGTGGCTCTCGTCGTAATCCTTCTTCAATTGAGCGGTCGTCACGTGCGTGTACACTTGTGTCGTGCTGATCGACTGATGGCCAAGCAACTCCTGGACGCTCCTGAGGTCCGCACCGTTATTGAGCAGGTGCGTGGCGAACGTGTGCCGCAGCGTGTGTGGGCTGATCGACGGATCGAGGCCGCACATAACGAGGTACTTGTCCAGTTTGCGGCGGACACTCCGAGTGCTCAATCGTTGGCCGTGCTTGTTGACGAAGAGTGGTTCCGGATCGAAGGTCGCGCTTCTGGGATCGGCGGCCCGCATTTCGAGGTACTTTCGGATCGCAGCCAGCGAGGTCGGGCCGACGGGGGAGATGCGCTCCTTACGACCCTTCCCGCGAACCCTCAGCGACTCTCCGGTCGCGTCCACGTCGGAGATGTTAAGGGCGACAAGCTCGCTGACACGGACGCCGGTTGAGTACAACGTCTCGAGCATCGCGCGGTCTCGCGCACCGAGCAGCGTCGAATCGTCGGGCGTGTTGAGGAGCTTCTGAATCTGCTCCATGTCGAGGAACTTGGGCAGCCGCTTCTCCTGCTTGGGCGTGCGGATCGTCGCAACCGGGTTGGAGCTGATGTAGTTCCGCCTGAGGCAGAACTTGTAGAAGCTGCGAAGTGTCGCGAGCTTCCTCGCCGCGGTTGCCTTCGAGTACTCTCGCTCATGAAGGAACGCCAGGAAGGCTCGCACCTGGTTGGCGTCCGTACCGAGCAGCTTGGTTCGCACGACGTCGCTCTGCGCACTGACCTGGGTCGTGGCGGGAGCGATGGCCACGGCAGTGTCCGCGCCAGTGCCCCGAGGCGGTGTCGTGTACGTGCCACCGTGCGTTCCGCGCGAGGCCATCGAAGCGTTGGCCGCGGCATCAGCGCCACCCACAAGGAACTGGGTGAACTGGTGCAGGTCGGCGGCATAACACTTGCCCGTGTGCGGCGAGAAATGCCGCTCGAAACGCAGGTAGTTCAGAAAGTCTGTGACCAGTGGGTGTTCTTGACTCATGATCGCGGGACTCTTCTCGGCGATGTTCTTCGATTCCTAGCAGCAACCTGGCTTCGGCACTCTCCAACGCCTACCCACCAGAATCCGTCCTCCCTCGGCGACGAGATGACGTCCGAGGTGTTGCCTCACCGCGGGGTATCCCCCCCGCGGCTATCGGAGTATCGGGCCGTTCATGCCCTGAGTTCATCTAACTCCAACTCCAATCGACGCCCCATTTGATAGCTCAGAACGGCAGCGTCGAACCAGTCGAATTCCGTCGCGGCATCACTCGCCAGATTGGCGAAAGCCCCGATAACATCCGCCTCGTTGCCTGGCTGGTAGCGAAACAGATACCGGTGCTTGCCTTTCACGAGGGACAACTGTCGAACCGGGTTGCTCATTGCGAAACCTCCGGGTTGTAGCAGTCCGCCAGGATGGCTTGTCGCATACTCTCCTGCTCCATCAGGCGACTGATGGCATCATGCCAGCAGAATCGGAGGTATAGCGGCTGGACTTTCAAGTATTGCCGCCAACCGAGCGGATTATCCCCCTCGCTTCGGCTCCGGCCGTATCGTTGCACCGCGTCCACAATGTGCTTATGGGAACCGTTGTAAACCGCCTGGACCTGACCGGCAGGATTGAGAGCGTCGGCCATTTCGGCGAGGGTCATGGGGCGCGCTTGACGCGACGCCGTCACTGCGTCAAGAGCGGGTCGGGATGGTTGACTCCCTCGCGTATACACCTGGACCGCGAGCCCGACGATGGGCGTGTACGCGTCGTATTCAATGATGCCCGCCACGATGATGGCGTCTGCGCCCACTGCCTCGGCGACGGCCAGCGCGTGCGCCGGCGATTCGATCTGGGCCTTGTTCTCGGTTGCGAGCAGCGCGACTACACGGTTCACCGGAAGGACGTTGATGCCTTCGACGTGCGATAGCTCCGACGCAAGAAGATCCGCGGCCTTGACGGGATCAAGATCGAACTCGCCGCTGAAGTTGAGAATCGGCGCCACCGCAAAAGTCCGGGACTCCACGAAGGCATTCGTCGTCTGCACGGTCGGCTTCGCTGATTCACAGCCGCCCGTCAGGCAGACGAGCCCCGCGGCACCGAGCAACTTCCAGCTTGTTCTCGTAGTCAACTCGCTCACGAATCAGGACTCACATCCCAAACTAGCGCACTAGGGTTCGGTCGCCGGATCATCAACGTACGCCGCCCGATGATTGCCTGTTTTGACCGGCGGCTCCGTGAAGATCACCGGTCGAAACGGCTTGATGCTCCAGATTGACTCGCCCTTACTCAGCTTGGCGGTGAAAAAGACCCTGCCGTCAACCGCCCACGTGGGCGCGTAGTGCTTGCCGCGACCGTCGGTGAGTCGTTGCAAGCCTCGCCCGTCGGTGTCGATCATCACGATGTCGGATCTGCCGACATCGGTGTAACTGAGTGAATCCGGACCCGCGTTTTCGCTGCTCTCTGCGCGAACGGAAGCAAATGCGACTTGCGTACCGTCGGCGGACCAGGCCGGAGAGATCAGCGCGGCGTGGGTGTTGCTGGCGATTTCAGTCGGGAACAGCACTTCATCCTCCCGCAGATCGATGGTCCAAATACTGAACCAGCGGCTCCCCCGCTCCCTTGCCCGCTGATACACGATCTTGTCGCCGGTGGGCGACCAATCCGGAAAGAGACCTTCGCCGATGAAACGCTTGACGCCCGGGTTCTCCAGGTCGGCAACCCACAACTCGCCCCGGTTCTCTTTCGAATTCAGGCGGCAATAGACCAGACGCTTCCCGTCGGGCGACCAACTCGGGTGCAGCTCCGGCATCGGGTTCCTGGTGATTTGGATCGGGTTCCTCCCGTTCGTGTCAACGACCCAGATGTCCCACTGGCCGCCGCGGTCACTCGTGAAAGCGATGAGTTTGCCGTCTGGTGAAAAGGCCGGCTGCGCATCATCCGCCGATTCGTCCGTAATCTGCGTCACCACGGCGCCGTCGATCGACTTGGTATAAAGATGACTGTGGCGCGAGTGCCGTGTGGAAGCAAAGACGAGTTGCTTGCCTGTCGGATCAACGTCGGGATCGAAGTCTGCCCCCTCGCCGGGACTGGTATGTTGTCGGACGTCCGTTGCAGCCTTGCCTTCGAAAGCGATGTTGCTCGACATGTCATCCCGGCCGAACAAACACAAATCACGATGCCTGTCCAATTCGGATTCGGCGGACGTCTGCGGAACAAGCTCGGCGGTCTGCTCCGAATTAGCGGCCTCGTTCGGATCTATGTCCGAATCGTCGGCGCGACTGTGTTGTTGCATGGTCGTCCATAGTTCGGACTTGCAGCCGGTTGAGATTGCCGACAGGCTCACGAAACAGATAACCACTATTGTGCGGTATGTGGCCGACATGAACGCTGAACTCCATACTCCCAGACGATTGCCCGTCAGAAGGCCCTGGAGTTGCCACCGGCGGGATGGCAGGGCCTGCCGGTCTTACCGGTTGCCTCGCGCCGTGGCGCCGGTTCTTCCGGCGCGAGCAACAGTGCGTGGCTGTCCGATAAGCCGCCGAGAGAGTATCGACTTTCCGAGCAGTCGACTTGAACACTTGAGCACGCCATCGGCGTTGTAACTCGTTGCGCAAACGGAGATTGCTGTGCTGGTAAGCAAGTGGCCCATCGGCAACAACCGCAGGCTGTATGCGCAGTTCTTGCCGGTCTCGCGAGAGGCGGTCCACCCTTGTGCCGGCGCGATGTGGAAAAGCGAATGGTGCTCGGAGTCAGCCGGCGGTCTGCGAGGTGGCTCTACCCTCCAACGCCGAGAGCAGGCCCGCTGCTTCGACGTTGTCGGGGGCGTTTTGGAGGATGTGCCCGAGCCTTTCCTTCGCCTGTTCGATGCCGCCCAACTCAGCCTCCACGCCGGCCACGAATACCTGCCACTCGTACTTCGTGGGATCCTTCTCGATGGCCAGGAGGCTGAACTCACGGGCGCTCAGCAAGGACGCGCGCCGATCGACTTCCGCCGCCTCGCGTGATAGCACGGCGATGGCATGGTAGGGCTCGCCGTTTTCGGGCGGGGGCTCTAAATCAAGCCGGAGAAGGTAGACGAGCATGCGATAGCACGCCTGGAGAGTCGTATGTGCTTCTTTGTCGAAAGGGTCTTCCCGAGTCTTGGCCAACAACAGGTTGACGGCCCTGCGAACGTGTTTCTGTGCGGCGGGATAGTCCTTCGCGCCCGCCACGATCTGCGCGAGGCGGTACTGAATGTCCGCGTCGTTCGGAGCGAGCGTCTCGGCTTCCTTGGCAATATCGAGCGCCTGTTTCGTCCGGTTCAATCCCAGATAGGCCACCGCCAGATCGATCGTGATCTGAGCCCTCACAGCCTTGCCTTTTTCCTCGAAAGGCGCCAGGTCCTTCGCCTTCTCGAGAGGCCGAATCGCCGACCTGTAACCCCGAGACTCACTGTAGATCTTGCCCACCATAGCGAAACCGCGGTGATCGTGTTGGCCTGACTCGGACTTGTTGTACTGCGCGAGTTTTTGGAGCGCCTCGGGAAACTGCTGTTTTTCAACCAGGAACAGCCCCTCGGCAAGGTCAAGCTTTTCCAGGGTCGGCTCGATTAGCCTGGTCCTCTGAATGAGGAACGCGGCCCGCTCGAGGTCTCCCGTTTCGATAGCCGTGAGCGCTTCCTCGGCCATCTGTTCGGGTGTTTCATCGGCAGGCGGTCGGCCGACTCCGGGCGCCTGTGCGATGGCAATACCCGCCGAACCCACCATGCTAACCCATACCGCTATCGCCAGACTCACAACCGGGCTATGTCGGACCGTCATTTCCGTTTGCCTTTCCAATCGAACAGCCTGCCCGCGTGCCTAACCCTCAGATACGTCCGTCCGGTCGTACGAGTTCGCATGCGCCGCATGGGCGTGGACCTTACTGGGGTATTATCGGATTTCAGCATCCTCCCCGCTACCGTGAGCCCATCGACCTGCCCTTCCCTCTGGCATCAGAATGGACACTCGCTCGAGGCGGCGACGCTGTGCCGGCGATTCCGGACTGCGTTTTGTGCGTTAAGAGGATGTGCGAAGGCCGAATCTTTTGGAACTGTCTTTGGATTGTACGGAACCCATCGGCCAAGGAGGCGGCCACGCCGCAAGGCCGCGGCCCTCAACAACGGAGCTTAACCCTGGATGCTGAGACCCACGCCCGGCGTCACCTCCTCCGATTCGGAAGTCGCTTCTCGCACTTCCCCGCGGAGCTTCTCGACCAACAGCCGCCAGGTTTCCCGTTGATGCTCAAGGATCCTCAAAGCCGCCTCCACTGCGTCGGGATCGCGCTTCACGTTCGCGTCTACCAAGCGATTGTGAACGAAGCCGTAGAGCCGGGCCATGTTGTCGCACAACGAGGGGTCAACATCGCGCCTCAGGCCGTTCTGAAGTTCGACGATGATGCGCTGGGCGCGCAGAAGCTTCTCGCAACTCGTTTCCAAGTCGTTTCGCGTGAGGGCCTCCTTCGCCTGCCGGGCAAACCGGATCGCACCGTCATACAGCATCAGATGGAGCTGCTCCGGGGACGCGGTCATCACCGCGTTACGAAGGTATTCACCAGAATGAGCCTGTGTCATCAGTGTGCCTGACCCGTCACGTCTTCTGAATGTCCGCACCACGCCTCTCAAATGCATGCTGCGCGTCCGCCCACGCGTTCGAGTACGCGGTCTTGGGTGGGATGAGGCGGAACATCCGATAGCAACCGCCAACACCGTAGAAATCGGTGAATGATCAACGCGAAGTGAGCAGAAAGAAGACGGGGTCCCCGATCGACCTCTGTGAGCCCGGCCGTAACGTCCGAGAAGAGCGACTAGCTGTTGGTGTTGGAACTCGTCGCAATGGTCATCAGCGCGGAAAGCGCCGACTGCTGAGACTGGAGTTGGGAGATGGCCATCTCCATCGCCTGGAATTGCGACAGCAAACGCTCGCGGCGGCGCTCCAGGAGGATCTCCAGTTGGTCGATTCGATCGTTGAGAAGATCCTCCGAAGCCTGGATCGCTTCCTCCTGCACGGGGATGATCCCGGTTTCGCTGTCTGTGAAGCGTTCGATCTCGCTCGCGATCAGGTTCCCGAACCCGGTCTCCTCCGTCGTGAAGAGCGCCTCGACGGCGGCCGGATCACTCTCGAAGACGCTCCGGAACTTCTCCTCGTCAAAGCTGAGCTTGGCGCCGCTTGCCACGGAAATGCCGACCTGACTGAGCCGGTTAAACGACGAGTCTAATCCCTCGGCAGACCGATTGACGATCCCGAGCAACCCTTGCCGCACGCGCCGGGCCGTCGAGTCGCCGTTGAGAACCCCTCGCACCTCGGTCTCGGGATCGAAACTGGTTAAGCTGTCGATGCCGGCGATGGCGGTGTTGAATGATGCCACGAAACTCGATATGTCCGCGACGATCGCGTCCACGTCCTTCGTCACGGAAATGGTAACGGGCCCTTCGCTCGCGCCGATCAGGTCCAGCCGCACACCGGTTATGGTGTCGCTCAGCGTATTGGACGAACTCGACAAGACGAGCGGGTTTTCGGCATCCGCCGATCCGAACAGAACGGTCGCATCTCGGGCCTTTACCAGCGTCTCGAACACGAGGCCGCTGCCGCCTGCGTCAATCGCAAGCGCTCCGTCGTAGCCGGTCTGCGTGCCGGTCAGGCTCAGCCGAAACGGCCGACCGCTGATCCCGTCGTTGATGATGGTTGCGCCGACGGGCGCATTGGCAGCCTTGATCTTGTCCAGGACGTCTTCGAGCGTATCGTTTCCCGCGATTGTGATACGCGCTTCGAGGCTGCCATCAACAGTCGTCTCTCCATCCTCGGCCGAACCGAGAATCCCCAGTGATCTTGCCGTCTTTCCACCGTCCTCTTTGATCGTCAGGGACTGGTCTCCGCCCGCCGTATCCTCGATGAGGAGACCGTCGCCTGTGTCGTTGATTCGGGCGACGACCCCGATGCCGCGAGAGTTGATCTCGTCGATGACGTCCTGCAACGTTTCTTCATTGCCCTGCGTCAGGTCGACAGTGGCGGACTGTCCCATGCTGTCGGTGATCTTGAACTTCCCAAGCTGCACCCCGCCGTTGAAGTCGGCAAGGCGTGTCGTGGCGGAAACGTACTGCCGTTGGAGATTGCCGCTGGAAACGGTATCGGCGGCACCTTCGAAGGCGATGTTCAGGTCCGCGGCGGCGGAGCCCGTCACGTCGACGATTCTGAGGTTTCCCGACTGCCCGCTCGTGTCTCTCAGCTCGATGCCCAGACCCGAGGACGAAACGGTCGCGGTGATCTGCGTGGAGGCGCCGTTGATGGCGGCGATGACGTCGGCCAGGGTCTCGGCGTTGGAAAGGTCAATCGATGCGGTCGCGCCCGCGCGATCTGTGAGATCAATCTGGCCGAGGCCGATACCGCTCCCACCGTTCAACGACTTAAGCAGAACCGTGTTCAAACCCGCCGTCAGCCGCCGGGACTCTATCGTATCGCCGGAGGCTGCCTGGAGGATACCGAGGTCCTCCGCGGACTTTGAGTCGTTCAACGCCGTGACTTCAAACGTGCCGGCACCGCTGGTCGTGTCGATCAGGGTCAGGCCCGTTCCATTTGTCGATATGGCAGCGACGAGCTTGCCCCCGTTATTGACTTGGTCGTTGATCACACGCTGAACGTCGCCAACGGTCGTGATGAAATAGATGTCATCGCCGGTCATGCTCTCCGACGCGGAAGTGCCGAGAAGCCCCAGTGCCTCGGCAGTTCCGCCGCCACCGACCTCCTCGATCTTCATCTTTTCATCGCCCGTCGAGCCGTCGGAAACGAGCAGATGCCCGCCGGCCAACGCCACGGTGAAGTCGACGCCCGCAGCCTCGATGGCGGCCTTCACGTCACCGATGGTCGCGGCGCCGGACAGATCAACGATGGCTTCTTTGCCGGCGCGGTTGGTGAGGCGGATTTCGCCACTTGGCACGCCGCCGCCGTTATTAAGCACCGAGAGTGGTGTGTCCAGGGTCAGGTACTCGGACAGGTCGAACTTCAGCGTCGTTCCGTCCGCGAGAGAAACGGAGAAATCAGCCTGCGCCTTGAGTCGCCGGATTCCGTTGCCGTCATTCAGATCATCAAGCCGTGTGTCGGCGGAGATTGCAACAAGATCAGAGCCGGTGAGCACGCCGGAAGAAGAACTGCCGAGCAGGCCCAGATTGGCTGCCGTTTTGCCGGTGCCGACTTCGGCAACCGACAGCGTGCCCGTTCCCAGGCCCGTCTGATCCTCCAGGACGAGATGATCGCCTTCAATGTGAACGGCGACAGCTGCGTCGGACTGACTATTGATCGCGTCAATCACGTCGTCGATGGTGAGCGTGGTTCGAAGATCGATTTCGGCGCTCTGCCCCGCCCGATCGGTGACCTTGATCTTACCGGCCTTCACACCGGCGCCGCCGTTCAGAGACCCCAGGCGTGTTGAGCGATTGACCAGTGCGTCAGCGGTCTCGATGGTGAGCGTACCGGCGCCGACCGGCGTTGCGTCACGTGTTGCGAATCCCTCTGAGATGAGCTGGTGCGAAGAGGCGAGATTCCGAACGACGAAGGTGTATTGCCCGACGGCGGCCCCGGTACTGGCGGTCGCCAGAATGGAGGTCTCGTCGGTGCTCGCGGCCCGGGTACTCTGAAAGAAATCCAGGCTGCCGAAGCGGGTGGCAGCGTTCTGAATCCCCAGAATCTGTGCTGAGATTTGGA
This sequence comes from Planctomycetota bacterium, assembly GCA_043813895.1. Taxonomy (GTDB): domain Bacteria; phylum Planctomycetota; class Phycisphaerae; order UBA1845; family UTPLA1; genus CAZTAR01. The sequence goes on along the minus strand of JBDRKQ010000020.1, from coordinate 41,130 downwards.
GAAGGGCGGTACGCCGGTTCGTCAGCGTGGCGATTCGATTCGTGAGTAGGGTGAGGGGCCGGCGTTGGACGGCCATCAACGCGTCGACAAACTCCTGGATGGGAAAGCCCGATGCCAGGCCGACTCCGGTAGATATCGTGGACATAGTCAGTGAACTCCCACCATTATGTCGGCATGTTCCCGTATCGACGTGCTGTCAGGATCAACATGCCGCTGGGACATTCCACGTTTGCCCGTGGCACGCGTGTCGCAGTGACCCTGGCGCGAAGTGGTCGTTTTGGCGCTGGAACCTCCGATTCGAGCGTGCTTGTCGGGCACGGCTGCAGCGAGGATTGGAACAGTGAACTCGGGAGGCGGCTCGAAGGCTGTCAGTGAAAACGCCGGCTTCTCTTGGCAACGACGCCAAGTCGGCGATTCGCATTGCGTGAGTCGCGTGCATCACCGACGCCGTCAACTTCTCCGTGGGAACCGTCACCGTCTGCCGGCACGGCACGGAATCGCTTGCGCCCGTTGACGTAACAGGTGAGAATGACGCCGCTTTCATGGCAGGATTCCCGATCGTGGGTGCGTGTCTGCATCGGAGGGCTCCACAACGGCGACACTCACTGTCTGCCCGGCTGCCTCGGGCGCGACCGAACAACCTCTGTATCGGCCGATCAACTCGCGATCCTGCGGCCGCGTCTCTTCGGGTGCAGGCCCTTTCGTGCTACGCCGGCCGTCACGAAACAAAACGGGCGAGACGTTCATCGCCCCGCCCGTGGTTCCCAGTGTTACGAGGCCATTCCGCGGCGTTAGCCGAGCAGCGACAGTACGATCTGCGGTGCTTGGTTCGCGATACCCAACATCTGCGTCGTGGACTGAAGAATGATCTGCGCTCTGGTCAGTCTCGAGACCTCGACCGCATAGTCGGTATCCCTGATCGCGGATTCAGAGGCCGTCACGTTCTCGAGAGCGGTTCGCAGGCTGTTAAGGTTGGTATCGACCTGATTGGCCTGGAACCCACCCAGCCGTCCGCTCAGGATCGAGATCTGCCCGATCGCCTCGCCGATGATCTTCTCGGCGTTGGGGTGATTATTGATGTCGGTAATCTGGTTGGCGCCGCCGGAACCCAATGAGTTCAGATAGCCGTTGATGCTGTTGCCAAGGTTCGACGTGACGATCGACGGAATGCCGATGCTGACGAGCCCGTCGCTGTTGACCTCGGGGCCAATCTGGAAGTTCGCACCGCCGCCGGTGATGTCGAAGTTGGTGCTCAGTATCTGCGTGCCGAGCTTCTGCGTCAGCTCGGCAACGATGTCCAGTCCGTTCGACCGGATCCTGGCGACCAATCCGTCGACGTTCGCGGCCTGTCCGTTGAACATGACGGCGGCATCTCTGCCACGATCTTCATAGTCGCCTTGATCGCCCTGCACGACAGTGAAGGTGCCGCTGATCGCCCGGACGGAAACGAACTCGTCGCTCCCATATTCGGTGCTGTTAAACGAAATCCCTCCGGCACTGGCGGTCGCGGAGACGCCGGTCAGCGTCTTGAAGTTCGCCACGGTGGTGGCGATGGAGGCCATCGTTGAACTGCCGGTAAAGGTGAAAATCTCGGTTCCAAGTGACCCGCGGATTTCAAGGGTCACATCGTTTGCCTGCTCCAGGTGCCCGGAGGAGGAGATACCTGTTGCGCCGCCCGTGCCGATCGTGATGGCGGCGGTCTGCGCGGACTGCGTCACCTGAACGGTGACGGACTGCGTCCCACCGGCGGGCACGCGCGCGCCGAACACCTGAAGGCGCCCAATGTCGGCCGTGCTCAACCCGTTGATGGTGTAACCGAGTCCGCCGTTGAGGAGCTTCTTGCCGTTAAACTGCGTTGAGTTCGCGACGCGGTTGATGCTTTCCAACAGAGAGTCGACCTGCAACTGGTTGGCTGCGATCTCGTCGTCGGATAGGGCGCCCGAGTTGCTCGACGTGTCGATCAGCCCCTTGATCTCGAGGAGCATCTTGGAGACTTCGGCAAGCGCACCGTCCGCCGTCGAGATGACGTTGACCGCGCGTGTCGAGTTATCGATTGCGGCGTTCAGCCCGCGCATCTCAGAGCGAAGTGATTCCGACGCGATCAGACCCGCCGGATCGTCAGCCCCTCTGTTGATGCGGAGTCCGGAACTGAGGCGCTCCAGGCTGGTAGTCAGGTCCGCCTGACTGTTGATCAGGTGGCGAATTGACTGAAGTGCTGAGACATTTGTATTGATGCGACTCATGGATTCCTCCCTGAACGCCCACGCAAACCTCTTCGGTGTTTCGATGCGTGGTATGGCACGCAGCCGTGCGTGCCCTCTCTTTCTCTCTCATCCCTCGAGCGTTGAAGGATGGCGGTCCGAATCGGTCCTTGCTTGATAGCCTGCTTCCGCGTCGATTCGTTCTCGCCTTTCTCGGGGCTTCCGGCTTCTTGCCGGAGTTCACTCCATCTCTTTCAACATGCTTCGAGCGCCTGGTCTCGCGACCCGACATCGGGTTCAACAGTGCTTCCTATCGGGCCACTCGACGACCGACTTTCATTAGGCTTTATCAAGGCTTCGCCGGAGTCGAGTTTTTTTACAACAGGTGTTCCGATAAGAGCACCATTACAGCGAGTGGAAAGCAGGACCGTCCGAAATCCGGCGTAACTGATTGAATAAAGGCTGTTTATGAGACGGTGGGATTAGTCCTGATGTGACGGATCATCCGCCTGAAACTCGGACAGCCGCACGAAACGAGTCGGCGAGGATACCGATCGCTGCCGGTGACTCGCATTCAGCAGCACGTCCGCACCGGTCATTCGGCCGACCTGTAATGCGAAGTCCGCATCGTCCAGGATGTTCTCGGCGGCTGCGACGTTCTCGCCGGCCACCTCGAGCGCGTCGATCACGGGACCGACCTGCGTACTCAGAAACGTCACGAGCTGTTCGCGTTTTTGCGTGAGTTCAGACATGCTCGCCTGGATGACTGCGCGAATGTCGTCGAGCCCTGCGCAGGCGACGGACCTCGCCGCGCCGCTTCGCAGTGAGGCAAGGAATCCGCCGGGGCCTCCATGAAAGCGCCGCGTGTCCACGTCGGGAAAGCCGGCTTCACCGTTCTCACAAGAGATCGAATCTTCGCGGAGGATTGCGTCCTCGAATGTCCCGGGCCACGGCTCACTCAGCAGTTTGCGACCGCCGAACTCAACGCTGTTCACGACGCTATCGATCGCATCAAGCGTCGAATCGATCGTGGCTTGCAGAACGGAGGCGGACCCTGGCGGCCTGCGATGTACGCCGCAGGCTGCGTCAATCTTCTTATCGAGTCCCCCAAGCAGATCGCTCATCCTTCCTAACGCGGCTTCGGTGGCGTGCAGGGCCGTGGCCGAGCGGCGGACTTCCTCACGCGCGCCGATGTTCTCGTCGGCCGCCTGAGAAATGTGGGAAACATCGCCGGACTTGCCGACGCGGCTGATTCTCAGACTTCCGGCGGCGCCTCCATGCGGACAGCCCGCAGGCGCCTGCCTGGCCGGGCGGACCCGAGCAGCCACAAGCGGCGAGATGTTTCTCTTTCTGCCTCTCAAGATCAACCTGCTCTTGCGTGATACCTTCGGTGCTTGTCTGATATCAAAGCACCCGCGTTTGCGGCGGCGGGGCCGCAGTCAGTCCGCGCAGCATCGACCAGTGGATATTCGCGTATTAGGAAAAAGACAGCGCCACCCTTCCCGGCGAGATCGGACGAGCGCGGGACACGGTATGTTATCGCGGCCGCTATGCCGATGCCGCGAGCGGTTCATACGCGTGCCGGACCCACGGAGCGGCCGAGACGATCGGAACAGACGCAAAGCACTCGCGCAGCTCGTTCCGGATGTCTTCCGCAACACCCGGCGACAGAGAACCAACGACGATACCGTCAACCGCGTCAGGTCGAAAGCTGTCCGAGGAACGCAAAGGCACACCTCTCCAGGACGCGTCTTCCACCCGAACGTCGTACACGGCCTCCACACCGATGTTAGCCGACGGAAGGATGTCGAGCAATTGCTCGCACCCCTTCCCCCGCATCCAAACGGCGACGGTTCTGACGTGTTGGTTATCGGCCCAATGTCGCAGCATCCTCCGCGCGGCAGGCAGGCCGAAGAGATCCTCGAACTGCCCACGCGACAACGGGCGACGGCGGCGGCGAGCCAAGGCGTTTTCCGCGCGGCCTAGCTCCAGGCCTTCATGGAAACCGCTGATTGCCCCCTCCTTCTCGGCCACTCGACGATACCGGTCGATGGTGCTCTCAACGAGATCGTCCAAGGAACCGGCCGGCGCATAGCGACCCCACAAACGGAGGTTGTTGCGAACCAGCAGACGCAGCATTCGGTTGTTATCACGATTCTCCGTGACCCGGCGATGCCAGACGAGCGTGTCTCCATGCGGCTCGACGCGCCAGCCGTTCTGCCACAGGCGGCAGCAGAGGTCGTACTCCTCCACGTAGTAATCGAAATCCACCGGAAAACCGCCTGCTTGCAGAAACGCCTCCCGCCGGATCGCGCCGCCGCAGTTGAAAAAAATGCCGGGCACACCGCCGGCGTCGTGCAGGTGCGGCTGATCGGCGAGCCGCACGCGACAGGCCGCGGCGCCAAGGTCCGGCGATGTGTCGAAAAGCTCGACCAGCCGTTCCAGCGTACCCTCGGCCGGCCAACTGTCGTCATCCAGCATCAGGAGCACGCGGCCGCGGGCGGCGACGGCGCCGACGTTTCTTGCGGCGGCGCCAAGGTTGCGGTCCAACTCGATCCACCGCACGTGGGGATATCGAGCCCGCAGCTTCAACGAGCCATCGGTCGAGCCGTTGTCCACGACGATGGTCTCGTAGCTCGGACCGGAAAACGCGTCCAGCCGAGTTAGCGTCTCCTCCAAGACGTGGCGGCGGTTGAACGTCGGGATGATGACGCTACAGTCACACGACTTTGATCGCATGTTGATTCCTCGATGAGCCGGTCTCGCTGTGGAATGCGGGAGCGTCACACGCCTCGGGCTCTCTCAATTCGGGGCGGCCGATAACCCACCGGCGCAGATCGTCCGATCGGACGGGCGCAGGACCAGGCATGGCGATCTGAATCGCCGCCGCAGCTTCGCCGAGATACGCGGCCTGCATCAGCCCCGCGCCGCTTGCAAGAGCTAACGTGGCAACCGCAAGGAGTGATTCACAGCAGCCCAGGCTATCCACGACGCGCGCGGCGAACGACGGGAGGTGCTCGCTGCAAAGTCGATCCCCCCAGTTGGCCGAATCGCGATCATGTGATCGCCGGTCGAACGTGACCAGCCCCCGCTTACCGAGCGATGCGATCATCTGTTTGGCCTGCGTCTTCTGCAAAACGCGGTAGGCCAGCGTGGAGAGGCCGCTGCCGAAATCGTTCAGCGCGACGCGAAGTTTGCGCTCTGATGAGCAGAGCAGATCGAAGTCCCGCAGCACCTTGAGATTGCCGCGAGGCTCGGTGGCCCCGCCGGCCAACAGCGGCAGCCTCTGCCGGAAGGTTGTGCCGAGTTGCTGCAACACGCCGGGCGTGATGATGCCGTAGCCGCTGTCGTAGATGATGGCGGCGTCAGCATGTCCCGCCTCATCCACCAGGATATCAGACGCCCGCCGCTCGCCCACCGAATCCAGCGGCCGAACTACCGTGCGATCGACCCGGAAGAGCTTGTGGTCGTCCACCAGGAAGCGAGTTTGCACGGCCAACTCGGGCCGGTGCCGGGAGGCGCGAACCTCCACGCCCGCCTCCGCCAGTGCATCCATCGCCCACGCCGACAGATCATCCTCGCTCAATCCGGTCACGAGCAGGGGGTCTGCCCCCATCGCCGCGACCTGTGCAGCCACGAATGCGGCGCCGCCGAGATAATCACGCTTGTCCAGCGCGTTGAGCGACATCATCGGCGATTCACTCGCGATGTCGGTCGCATCGCAGAGGACATAGCGATCAACGAAGATGTCGCCGAAAATCAGCACGCGTTTGCCCCGCATGTCGTCAAGGAAGGACGTCAAACGCGGCTCGTCGATCGCGTGGCGCCGGCAAACGGCGCTCAGAGAATCCAGCGTCGGCGAATCGTGATCTGGCCGAGATATCAGCTCGCCCAGGCGGCTGGAGCTGAACACGACGTCGCCGCTGGAGAAGATGACGCGCCCGCCGCCCGCCTCGACCACCTGCCGTTCGGCGAGGAACCGCGGGTCCTGGCTCGTGGCGTATTCCTGGCCCTTTACGTACACGTCCGGGCGAATAAGTTGGATCAGTGAACACGCGGTCGGATTCGAATCGACCACCACGAAGTCCACAAGTTCTAGCGCGGCGAGGTTCTCCGCACGCAACTCCTGTGGGATATAGGGGCGCTGGTCGCCCTTACTGATTAGCGCGTCGCCGGTGATGGAGACGACCAGCAGATCTCCCTGCGTTCGCGCAAACTCCAAATAGCGGATGTGACCCGGGTGGACGATGTCGAAGCACCCATGACAAAGCACGACCGTGGGACGCCCCTCCGCACTGCCCGTGGCGTTCGAGCGGAGGTCGGTGACGATCTGCGTTAGCCGGTCGACGGAGACCATCTTGCGGCGATAGTCGCCCGAAATGCCACCGTCTTGTCGCTGATTCTTTTCGAGCATACGGCCATCCGATCCGCCCGGATCCACGCCCGTCAGTTTGTCTGAATGATCATGCGAATCGAGCCGATCGCGCCCCGCACGACCAGGCTGATCATCAGCAGCAAGAGCAGCCAGCCGATGATCAAAGTCAACAACGGCCAAGTCTGCGTAATCATCTCGGGAAGCTTGGGCGAGAGACTCCCCGCCAGCCAACCTGCGATGCCCAGCCCCACGATCGCCCCGATGTGGCCTCTGACGTTGCCCGGCAAAGGAGCCATCCTCACGGTCAGGCAGATCATCAGGTATACGAACACCACCATTCGAACGCGGCCGCCCTCGCCGTTGCAGACTGCCGCCAACGTCCCTTCCGCAAGTGTGACCAACGCCCGAAGCTGGTCCCAAAACGCGGGAAGCGTACCGGGCAGTTCCCGGGTGATTTGCCCAGCCTGCAGTGTGTTGACGTGTTGAACCACCGGCATGCCGAGTTCGGCGATGACGAGATAGAGCACGAACCCAAGCGCAAGCATAGGCAGCAGTGCGACAATCACCGGCCCGATGACGGGAAGTCTTGGCTGGGGAGCCGGATCGGTCTCGGGACCGCCCTTGTCGTCGTTGCGCATGAGCGAGGTGTTATTGACGGTCGCCCCGGTAATGAGGAGCCCCACGATATGCCCCAACTGAGCCACCAGCGTGCCAGGGAGGAGCACCGCGTTGACGGCCTTCGGCTTTGCGACGGTACTCCAGAGATAGTGGACGCCCCACGCCAATAGGACCGCCACGGTCAGCCAGAAGGATGTCGCGACGTAGAGCATTGCGAGTTGCTCGCGCAAAAACTGCGCTGCGCAGACAGTCTGCGCAGACATGGAATCATCGGCAAACCATCCGCCGGCCCTTGATATCAGGCCTGCCAACCCTGTAATCGACATCGTGGGCGTGCGAAGCAACGCCGATCGGAGCCACGACCGCGGCGAACAGAGCCGCGACCGTGAGGGAGTCGGTTATCATCCAGATCAAGGGGCCCTCCCCGTGGACGCCAGCCGCCCCCTCACGAGCGCAGCTCTTCTTCGCTCATGTGGTGCCGGCGTCTCGCCGGTGGAGTCACAGGCGGGACGGCGGTGCCACAAACGTTCAGGACAAAACGAACTCGCAGAAACTACTATGATCGCTGACTTGAGAGTCTGTCATGTGCCGGAGGTCACGATGACGTCAACGCCGCTTCCGGCGGCGATGGGCTCGCGGGGCCGGGGGACATAGAGCAGCGCCGTCCCCTCAGCCGCCCCGTACACGTCCGCCGAACCTCGCCACCGGCAGGGCTCCGCCATCAGACCGCACGACGCGTCGATCCATGTCCTTGCCGGTACGAACGCCGGACGCGGGTCTCGATGCGCCTTGATCTCACCGACCAGCGTTGCCGGCACGCGTTGCGGCGGAATCGGCGGCAAGCCTTGAAGACCGTCAACCACCGGGCGAACGAAAAGCCATCCGCAAACGAACACGCTGATCGGATTCCCGGGCAGGCCGAAAACATGCTGTCCGTCGGCGCCGCGGCCATAGGCTACGGGTCTGCCCGGCCTAATCGAAACGCCGTGCATGAGCCACCGGACGCCCAACTCGACGAGCGCGTCGGGCACCAAGTCCAGCGTCCCCATCGACATGCCGCCGCAGGCCAGAACGACGGGCTTCTCCAACGCCTTGGCAAACCGGTCCTTCAGGTCGTCCAACGTGTCCAGGGCAATCGTGGGCGGCGTCGGCGACGCCCCGAACTGGGACATGAGGGCACAGAGCATCGGGCCGTTGCTGTCATGAATCTGCCCCGGCCCTTTTGACTGTCCCGCCGGAACGACTTCGTTGCCGGTTATCACGATGGCCACGCCGGGCCGTTCGTAAACCTTCAACGTGCGAAGGCCGGCCGTCACGGCGGCTGCCAGGTGACTCGGCGCGATCCGCACCGGCGCAGTCAGTACGGCCGCGCCGCAAGGTCTGATGCTGCCGCGCGGCTCGACGTTCTGTCCCGCCGAAACACCCGTGGTGATCCGGACGATGCCGCCGTCACCGGAGACGACCGTCTCCTCGATCTTCACGACGGCGTCCGCGCCGGAAGGAAGCGGCGCCCCGGTGTTGATCCGCACGGCCCGGCCGGGCACGGTATGAAGTGCTGTCTTGCGGCCTGCAGGTGCCAAGCCGATGACACTCAGTTCCGCCCCCGGCGTCCGGCAGTCCGCAGCTCGAACCGCAAAGCCGTCCATCAGCGCCTTGTCGAACGCCGGATAATCCTCGCAGGCCGTCACGTCGGCTGCCAACACGCGGCCGGCCGCCTCGGCGAGTGTCGCCTCGAAGATTCCCCCGGGGCGGACCTCAGCGGCGATCAGCCGCGAGGCCTCGTCCATCTCCAATAGCGGATAAGGTCGCTTGCCCCACAATGGCAGGCCGCGATCGCTCATCGGTCGGCCCGAGTCGGCCGATCACCGAAGCCGTCCGGATGACCGTGATGCCACTTCCAGGCGCTGGCCACGATGTCGTGCAGGTTCTCGTACTTCGGCGACCAACCAAGTTCGCAGCGGATCTTTGTCGAATCGGCACGCAGTTCCGGCACGTCACCCGCCCTTCGGGGCTCCTCGATAATGGGGACGGGATGGCCGGTAACCTCTCTCGCGGTTTCGACAACCTCGAGGACCGTCGCGCTGTGGCCGGTGCCGGCGTTGTAGTATTGCTTCCGGCCTGGTTCGATGGCTTCGATCGCCCGCGCGTGCGCGTCGGCCAGGTCTTCCACATGAACATAATCGCGAATGCACGTGCCATCGCGCGTTTCGTAGTCGGTGCCGAAGAGTCTGATGTGCGGGCGCTGACCGAGCGGAACCTTGAGAACATTGGGGATCAGGTGGGATTCCGGCTCGTGGTCCTCGCCGATTGTCCCGTCGGCGGCGGCGCCGGCGGCGTTGAAGTAGCGAAGCGCGACGAAACCCAGCCCCCAGGCGTCGGCGGAGTCGGCCAGCGCCCATTCGACGGCGAGCTTGGCCCGCGCGTAAGGGCTCGCGGGAACCTGCGGCATGTCTTCGGTGATCGGCATCCGGTCAGGTATGCCGTAGGTCGCGCAAGTGGAACTGAAGACGAAGCGATGGACTTCGTGCCGTTGCATGGCGCGGAGCAACCGGATCGAGTTGCCGACGTTGTTGTCGTAGAACTTGAGGGGATCGACGACGGACTCGCCCACCTCGATGTAGGCGGCGAAGTGCATCACCGCGTCGAATCCGAACTCGCGGAACAGGTCGTCAAGGAGAATCTCATCCCCCAATTCTCCGACAACCAGCCTGGCATCGTCCGCAACGGCGGCGGCATGGCCCGCGGACAAGTTGTCGAAAACGACGATGGCGTGTCCCGCGCCGACAAGCGTCCGGACGGCGTGGCTTCCGACATACCCTGCTCCGCCGGTGACCAGGACGTTCATCGAGCACCTCATCGGCACTTGGCTGCAGGCTGTCTCAATAACGCGCGCGCGAGAACCGAGTGCCGGGAAGAGCTTAGCACGGGCGCAAGGTGCAGGCCAGTCAAGCCGTATGCGGCAATGCGGCGTGCAATCCCCCAGGCGGTTTGGCGGACCCAAAAAGCGCACCGGATGCCCACGGAAGCGTATCCATGGACATCCGGCGTGAAGACTGGTGAATCCTCTCGGACCGCCGCCGAGGCAGCGGGCCGCAGGAGATCACGTCACGGTGCAACCCACGATCGGTTGCAAGATTGGATTGAACCAACTCGCGACGGGCGGTGTTGCGAAGCCCAGGAAGTTGAGTGGCACGAAGGCCAACGACATCCACGCCTGAATCATGTCCACCATCGGTTGGAGGAGTCCGCAGATAACAGTATTCATGTTCCTCTTCTCCTAATCAGAGTCGATGTTGTTGCGAGTTCGGTCTTCTCGCTGACTGTGTGCCAATCCGGCACGACCGCGCAATTATTGCTCACTTCTCTATTTCGGCAAAACACTTCGCCAAAGACGAGCCTTTGGTCGGGAATACTAAGATTGTGGCGGGGACCTGTCCACACCACGCAATGGCTGCCTCGGCGCCAGCCCGGGCAATCCCCAGCCCAACGCCCCTCTCTTGCCCGCAACATTATGCATTGCAATAAATTACGCAGCCCTATGCCCGATATGTAGGGACTCGCGGCGACCCAAGGGCAATCCCCCGAGAATACGTCGAACGCCAAACACCAGTGAATGCCAAAGGCCGCCAGCGAACAGAAGGAGCTGTGCCGACCGGCCCAACCGGGACCGTTCGTGACAGGTGGTGCTGCGGTGATTAAGTGAGGCCGCGATGCCTCTGCCGTGTGTCATGCTCCGATGAGGAACGGCACGCAATCATGCAATCACGGAGTTTCTCTTCTGCTCCTCGCCGGTCTTCTCAGGCTGGTCGGCACGCGGCAGACCCATACGAACACGGTGGCACAAATAGCGGCCGAGCGAACGAATCGCCTGATCGCTCGAACGGAACACCGGAATGCCGGCGGACCGGAGCGACAAGGCCAGCGTCTCAAATGGCGCGCCCGCGTCGATGACCGCGACAACCGGCTTCTTGGACTTCCGGAACAGTTCCGACAAGCGCGCCGTTGTCGAGCCGGGCTCCTCGATCTCGTCGGGCATGTTCCGCATCTCGGGCGTCAGCGGGACAGCCGCCGCGACGACGGCGTCGATCCCGGCGTCGATCAGGATCGTTCGAATGCAATCTTCATAGGCCTCATCGTTGGCCATCGGTGTCAAATCAAGAGGGTTGCGCAGGTTGACAAGCCTGTCGAGCCGGTACTTCGCCAACAGGCCGCCAAGTGCCGTTTGCGTCTTCGCCGAAAACTCGGGCAACTCGACCTCATGGCTCGGCCCGTGGATTGCGTCCGCCATGCCCACCGTTTCATAGCCCGCGTTGCTGATCGCGCCCACGCGAACACCTCCGACATCCTTGTCGTGCAAGGCGGTTGCCAGTTCCATCAACTGCTCGAACTCCTGAAAGCTCTCCGTCACGATCGCGCCTGCGTTGGCGACGCCGGTTTGGCAGATATCGTAATCGCCGGCGATCGAGGCGGTGTGCCCGGCGGTGGCCGACCGCCCGGCCTCGGTCCGGCCTGCCTTGTAGAACACGACAACCTTGCCGGCCGCGGTGACATCCTCGACAGCGCGAACGAAAGCCGAGCCGTCAAGATCCTGGAAGCCTTCGATGTATACGCCGATCGCGTCGATATCCTCGCGCTGGCCGACGGCCCGAAGCATGTCGGACACGGTCAGGTCAAGCTGATTGCCGATGGAAATCGCAAGCGTAGGGTCGAGCGTTTGTAGGTTGCTCATGCGCGTAATGACGAACGCGCCGCTTTGGGAGATGAGCGCCGTCCGTCTCGGCTCGGCGTTCCTGCGAGGATCGAGCTTCCTGCTCTCGATGAAGAACGTATCGAACTTCCCCGGGCGAGACCGCATACCCAGGCAATTGCCGCCAAGGAAGATGGGACACTTCTCTTGTCTCTCCCGTGCCGCGGAGATGGCGGCGCGGATCCGCGCCGGTATGTCCTGCGTGTCTTTGGTCTCGCCAAGCCCGCCCGGAATGAGAATGACCGAGGCGACCTTGCCCTCCTCGATAAGCTGGTTGACGAACTGCGGCATGTCTTTCACCGTGGCCGCCATGATCAGCAAGTCGAGATTCCCGGGTATGTCGGCGATGCCGGGCACACAACGAACGCCATCGAGCGATTCGATCCCGTCCTTGACGACATAAAGCTGCTGGATGGGATAGCCGCACTCCTTGATGTTGTTGAGGATGATCCGGCCGAAGTTTGCCCGCTTGCTGGACGCCCCCAGGACGGCGATGGACCGTGGTTCCAGCAGCGACTTGATCTGGGCGATCGGGCGCGGCCGAGTTCGCCGGGTGGCTGTTTGGAGACGACCCCGGCCGTCAAGCGGAATCATCGTCTGCCGCCTGAAAGCGAACGGGTTGACCTCCAACTCGCCGACGTCCGGGCCCTCCTCGCCGCGGTCGATGCAGAAGCGTCTGGCGATCGCGATAAACGCGCGGAAGCAACGCATCAGCTCTCCGTCGGACGCAATACGCGTGTGGCCCCGCGCCTGGCCGGAAAGTATCTCGTATGCGGCCGTCCGTTTGAACTGCGCGAAGAACTCCTCCTCGTTCGTGTCGGCGGCCAGCGCCTTCGCCACGGCAAAACCGGGCTTGAGCTTCTGGGCGAGATACTCCGTGTCCACGCCGCCCAGGCCGGCTGCAATGACCGGACCGAACTCCCGCGTCGAGCGAATGCCGACGAACAGCTCCTGTCCGAAGCCGACCCCCCCGTGTTCGACGAACTCGACGATCAGCACACCCTCGATCTTCGAGCTGACTTCGCCCTGAACGGCGAGCATCTGCTCGACCTCGCGAGACACGACCTCCGGGTCGTTGGGCGCGAAGACCACCGCGCCCGTGTCCGACTTGTGAACGATGTCGGGCGAAACGATCTTGAGGACGACCTTATCGCCGGGAAACTCCGCGAGCATCTCCGCCGTCACCGGCATGCCGGCAGGGATGAACACGTGATGCGGCGGCGAAATCGCGCCCGCCAACTCGACGAGGTTGTACACCTCGTGTTCAAAGAGTTGCCGCCGTCCCTCTTTGTAAGCCTCTTCAAGGGTCTGGTTGATGGCCTGGGTTTCCGACGGCGAAAGCTCACACGACTGCTCGAATAGGCTTGGCGCGCCGGCATCCGGAATGTCGGCATCGGCGAGCATGTCGGGCGGTATCGAACCGATCCATTGCCGGACGTTGCGGGAATCCGCCCCGCGCAGCAGGCCGTCGCGATAGAGGTTGGCTGCCTTGCCGCCCAGGCGAAACGCCCGGTAGTTGATGTCCACGAGCTTCTGGCCCTTTCTCGTGAACATCTGCGCGATTGCAGCTTCGAAGTCAGCCGGCGCAATCTCCATGAACGGCGACGCCGCGCCGAGCATCACGGTATTCGCGGATCGGATCGAACCCGCCGTCTTCGCAAGGCTGTCCGCATCGAGCAGCACGTGGCGAGGGTATCGGGATATCTGATCGAGCACCTTCTCGATCGGGCCGTAGTTCGGAATGTTCACCGTGGGAACGCTGCTCGAAACGATCACACCGTCCTCGCCGAGGTACTCCACGTAGCGAAGCACCTCCATAGGCTCGACCGACAGGATCATGTCCGCCCGGCCCCGCGGAATCAGGTCGCTGTACAATTCGTGGTCGGCAAGTCGAAGGTGTGACTGCACGGCCCCCCCGCGCTGCGACATCCCGTGAACCTCGGCCTGCTTCACCTTCAGACCCCGCCGCATGGCCGCCAGCGAAATGGCCTGGGCGATCGTCAGAATCCCCTGTCCTCCGACACCGGCCAGGATGATGTTGTATTCCATCAGTGCGAACTCCCTCTTCAACAAACCGGGCGAAGAGCCGCGGACGCCTGCCCTTGACGATGCGACGCCCTGTCAAGGGTCAGTCCGCGCGGCCTTGCCCGTGGCGCCGACGTCCCGTCTGTTGGGTCACTGACCCGTAGCGGCCGTCCCCCGCGTCGGCCGACGCAGATCAGAGCCGCGACCGTAAGGGAGCGGTCAACGCCCAAACAGGCCAGACCCGTAGCGGCCGACGCCCCTGTCCGCCGTAGAGAACATCTCATATTCCTCGTCGGCCACGGGGGGGGCCGACGCTACCTGAGCCGTCCGACACGGGGGTCGGACGCTACTCATCAACTTACGGCCGTTTGCTTCTCGGATTCGCGGTTCTTGGCGGCGGTTTGCACTGCCTTCCTGGAAGACACAATGCAGGGCCGACATGCCACGACGACGGATAACCCGCGGTGCTCGATCTCCTTGCGAATCAGCGCGACGTTCTTGTCGTGGTTCTTGGGCGTCGGCTGTATTTGAACGATGTGCTCTTCATTGACGCCCAGGCCCTTCAGAAGCCGAATCAGATCCTCCTGCGTGGCGAAGATGCCTTGGCCGCCCGTCATTGCGGTCGTGGAGTTATCCAGAATCAGCACGGTCATGTTGGCGTCTTCTTTTGCCGCACCAATCATGCCCGTCATGCCCGAGTGCGTGAACGTCGAATCACCGATCGTGGACACGATCGGGTGGACGCCGGCCTTCGCCGCGCCGATCGCCATGGAAACCGACGCCCCCATGTCCACGCACGTGTGCACGGCGTTGTACGGCTGCAGGGCGCCCAGCGTGTAGCAACCGATGTCGCTCATGAAACAGGGCGACACATCCTGCTCCGTGGCCTCGATCATCGCCTTGAAGGTGTCGCTGTGCGGGCAGCCGTCGCAGAGACGAGGCGGGCGCGTCGGCAGTGTCTCCACCGGGTCCAGCGACGGCAAAGGCTCCATGCCGAGCCCGGCCCGAACCTTCTCGAACGTCATCTCGCCGTCCATCGGCAACGCACCCTGGCGCTTCCCGCGAATCGCCCGGCCGGGAACGCCAATGACGCCGTTGATCTGCGTCTCGATGTACGGATAGCCCTCTTCCACCACGAGCACATCCTCGCAATGCGTCACGAGATCCCGAATCAACCGCGTCGGAGCCGGATAGACGCTGATCTTCAGCAGCGAGTAGTTCGAATCCGTGCCGATAACCTCGCGGACGTAGTTGTAGGCGATGCCCGTGGCCAGAATCCCCTTCGGGCCGCGAAGCTCCAGCCGGTTGAATGGCGAGTGCTCCGAGTAGTCACGCATCTTCGGCACGAGATCGAGCAGGTGCCGGTACCGTTTCCGCGCATTCGGCGGCAACAACGTCCACTGCCGCCAATTGACCGGCCCTTTGATCTGCTTCGGCTCGGCGGGCGGCGCGGACTCGACCGCGGCGCGGCTGTGCGCGAGGCGCGTGACGAGGCGCATCATCACAGGCATCTCCATGCGCTCGGAGAACTCGAAGGCCTCACGCGTCATGTCGTATGCTTCCTGCTGGTTCGCAGGCTCGAAGACGGGTATCGACGCGAAGTCGCTCAGAACTCGAGAGTCCTGTTCGTTCTGCGATGAGTGCATCCCGGGATCGTCGGCGACGGCCAGAACCAGCCCCCCGCGCGCGCCCGTCAAGGCGGAACTCATAAAAGGATCGGCCGCGACGTTCAGGCCCACGTGCTTCATCGAAACGAGAGAACGCTTGCCTGCGAAGGACATCCCCATCGCCTCTTCGTAGGCGACCTTCTCGTTGGCGGACCACCGGGCGACGACAGCATCGTTCCCTTCGGTGCGCCGCTCGACAAACTCGAAGATCTCGGTCGAAGGCGTCCCTGGATACCCGAACATCCCACTGATTCCGGCGTCGATGGCCGCAAGTCCGACCGCCTCGTCCCCCAAAAGCAGTTCGCTCATGTCGTCTCTCGCTTTCGTCCAGTGCTCCGTCGCACGTCAAACGACGGGTTGCCAACGTCTGTGCGTGCCACTGGCGGCTTGTCCGCCGGCGCGACCACTGACCCCGCATTGGCAGACGAGCTGCCGGTGGCACCCGCGCGCCGAGGGAGCAGCCCGGATTCCCACGCCAACGGCCACCATCAAGACAAGACATTATACAGAGCGGATCACGATTCCGCGACAGCCGCAGGCCGGCCGGAGAAGACGCGGATGCGCGACAGATCCTGCGCGCTGCGATACCGAACGTAGCGTCCGACCCCTGTGTCGGACGGCGACAGTAGCGTCAGCCCCCGTGACCGACGAGGATAACCAAGAACCTGCGATTCGCCTCGTCGGGCTCGGATAAGCGTCCGCGCGACACCCGCGAGACTTAACCTCGTTGCGTGTGCTGCACCCACGATGGCGTCTTCCAGAATTAGTGGTCTCGGATTACCATTCGAGCAGAGTTGACCGCTTCTCTGTGCCGTCGCTCTCGCTGCAGGGAACCGGCGCTCCGGGAGCTATCTGGCTGAGGCTAGCCAATGTCCAAACGTAGAACCGCCAGGCAGCGAACGATCTCCACATCGTCTGGTGCCGATTTGTCGCGTGAGCGCGCCGTGGAGGTGGCAAGGGAGACTCCGTTTCTCCGTCATCCTCTTTCCCGCGCTGCGGTCCTGTTGATTCTCTTCGTTACCGCCCTGCTTGTGCGGTTGCTTAGCCTTGACCAGCCGCCGTTGGACTTCCACGGCGCACGGCAGTACCGCTCGGCGCTCATTGCGCGCGCCTATTACTACGAGACTGATGCGGACGTTCCTGAAGCGCTGAGGCGCAGCGCCATTGCCTCCAAAGAACAGCAGGGCATTCTTGAACCACCGGTCATGGAGATGCTGGCCAGCCTTGCCTACCGCATTGTGGGCAACGAACATCTTTGGATTCCCAGGCTCTTCTCTGTGACATTCTGGCTGATCGGCGGCGTCTTCCTATACCTCTTGGCCAGGCGAATCACTTCGGGCGACGGAGCACTTTTTGCCGCCGCGTTCTATCTCCTTGTCCCTTTTAGCATTCCGGCCAGCACCAGTTTTCAGCCCGACCCACTCATGGTGATGCTGATTATTCTCAGCCTCTTCAAGGCGTATCGCTATTACGAACACCCGTCGAATCGCCGCTTGGTCATGGCCGGGCTAGCGTCCGGCGCGGCCATTCTTGTCAAGCCGTTCGCCGCCTTCTTTGTATTCGCCGCCTTCCTGTCTCTAGGCATCCAAAAACACGGCATACGGCAGACGCTGCTGAGTCGCAGCACGCTTGTATTCGCGTTGACGAGTCTGTCGCCCGTTCTGGTCTTCTTCGTTTACGGAACCTGTGTCGAGAGTTTCCTAACAGGCCAAATCAAGGGGACGCTTCTACCTCACTTGCTGGGGCGGTCCTTCTTCTGGAGCGGCTGGCTGCGCATGACGCAGGATGTCGTGGGGCATGTGGCCGTCATTGCAGCAATCTTGGGAACGATGCTGCTTCCCCGTGGGCTGAGTCGAGGATTGCTGGTCGGGCTCTTCGTCGGCTATTGTGCCTTCTCACTGTTCTGCAGTTATCACACACCCACGCACAATTACTATCAATTGCCTTTCATTCCCGTCGTCGCGCTTGGGTTGGGGCCGGTGGCCGCACTGGTTATGAGCCGATTGAGCAAGGCCTCGCGGAACCGGTTCTATCGCATCTCCATCTGTGCCGTGCTGGCACTCTTCCTGGTTGCGAATACACACGGCGCCTACACACGGCGGGACAAGTCTGATTACAGGCCTGTGATCGGTCTCTGGGAAGAAATCGGCAATGTGGTGCGCCACAGCGACAGAACCATCTGGCTGGCGTCAAACTACGGAAGACCACTGCAATACCACGGAGGACTTGCGGGCGAAAACTGGCCCCACGGGGCAGATCTCAGAAAGGAGGCAGAGATGGGGCGCCTCCCATTGTCAGTGGAGGAACGTTTTCAGATGCTGCGGAACAAGAGGGATGCCGAGTACTTCATCGTGGTGCTGGCATCGGCGAGCGAGGAGTTCCAACGGCAGAGGAAACTGCGGGAGTTCTTGGCGTCGACCTTTTCGGTTTTCAAACGTAACAATAACTACCTGGTTTACGACTTGAACGCGCCGGCGGGCAGCGGAAACCGGTAACGGACCACCCATACGCAGTGGGGACCCATCTCAGGATTGTGGCACAGGCGTCTGGCCCGTGTTTCTGCCGCCTTTGGCGGCGGTGCCACAGGGCGCCGGCTAGGCTCTTTGAGGCATTCTGTGGTAGTCTCTCAGACTGCGCAGCCTCCATCGTGCGTGCAGGCAGGCACTTTGTGGGCCGAATCCTAAACGCGGAGCGACGCCCGGACGGGTTCCAAGGAATACGGCGGTTTATAGTCGCTTATCTGACAGGATGGGCTATATTGCACTCGGAGGCCTGGGCGCATCCGTGCCCGGCCATGGAGCCGTGCGATGACACGAATCGTCCTGCTCGTCATAGGGATCTGTTTGGCATGCGGCCTGGTGTTGATTTGGCAAAGCGCGCGTGGTAAGCGGACCACCCGTGGCCCCAATGTCGTATTGTGCCCGCGATGTCGCCGCGGGAACGAGCCGGAAGCCAAGTTCTGCGGACAATGCGGAGCGCCGCTCACATGACCTGTTGTGCAGGAGTCTTGCATGCACAATGCAGCACCCGGCCACCGAGGCCGTCGCGATGTGACCCTGTCTACCGGCGAAAGCCCTTGATCTGAAAGGAAGGAATCATGTCTGGAACGCCTCCAAGAATCGTCAGGCCCTCCATCCCCCGACCACGCATTCCCATCGTGTCGTCGGTGATCGGAGGCGTGTTGATGCTGATAGTCCTGATCCTCGCCGTGTTCTGGTTCGGCATCCGCATCGAGGTGAATGCAAATGAGATCCTGGTCCTGGTGAACAAGACCGGCAAGGAGTTGCCGCCCGAGTTGCGTGAGGAGTTCGACGATCAGGTCGTTCTGTATCCGGAGCTCGTCGCCCGAATTGCCGCATCCACGGGCGAAACCGAGGAACAGGTTCGCAAGGGCTACAAGGGCATTCGATACGAAGTCCTGCCCGAGGGCCGATACTTCCCCAACCCGTACTCTTACAAGAGGGCCAAGGACAAGGCAACGTTGATCGGCCAAAGCGAGGTCGGCGTGAAGATCCGCAAGTACGGCAAGCCGCTTCCGTTCCCCAAGACCGTAGCCACCGAGCCGGACGAACGCGGTCCCGTGGCCGCCCACCTCGAGCCCGGCAGATACAACATCAACCCCTTCGCCTACGAGGTGCAGAAGTTCAAAGCGATCCAAATCCCCCCCGGCCACGTCGGCGTCGTCACCCTCCTCAGCGGGACCGATCCCGTGAAGAAAAACACCTACACCGTCATGCCAAACGAAAAGGGCGTGCAGCGCGCAACGCTCGAAGCCGGCCTCGAATACTACAACCCCTATCTCAAGCAGATCGAAATCGTGGACCTGCGCAGCCAGAAGTACGACATGCTCGGCGACGACGCAATCCACTTCCCTTCCGCCGACAGCTTCACCATCACGATCGAAGGCACGATCGAATGGGCGATCTCTCCCGACCACGTCGCCGAGGTCACCGTCGCCTACGGTGACAAGGACGACATCCTCAACAAGATCATCCTGCCGAACGCCCGCAGCATCGCTCGAATCCAGGGCTCCAAACTCCGGGCCCGCGAGTTCATCAGCGGCAAGACGCGAACGGCATTCCAGGACCGCCTGCTGGCGGAGCTGCGAAACGAGTGCCGCTTGCAGGGCATCGAAATCCGGTCGGCCTTGGTCCGAGACATCCAGCCGCCGGACGAAATCGCCGCCCTCATCAGCCAACGCGAGCAGGCCGATCAAGAGGTCGACCGCTACACAAACCAGATGGAAGAAGCACGGGCCGAGGCGAGGCTCGTGGAACAACAGGAGATGCAGGCGCAAAACCGAGATGTCGGTGACGCCAAACGAAGCGTCGTCACCGTCATCAAAGAAGCCGAACAACGCAAGGTCGTCTCCGTCACCCATGCCCTGCGAGAACTGGAAGTGGCCAAGCTCGCACTCGAAGCCGCCACGAAAGAGGCCGCCGCCATCCGTTCTCGGGGACAGGCCGAAGCGAACGTCATTCTCTTCGAGTACCAGGCCCGGGCCGAGCCGCTTCGCGACGCGGTCGCCGCCTTCGGCGATGGATACACCTATGCCCAACAGTTCTTCGTGAAAAAGGTCGCACCCTCCATCAAGTCGATCCTCAGCAACACTGACGGACCCTTCGCGGAGATATTCAAGTCATTCCAAGACTTTAACACCGCGCGATCTCAAGGAGGTGCCCAGTGATCAAGCGATACATCAAGCTCATCGTGGGGATCGCATTGGCGACGACTGCCGGCCTCTTGGCAATCTTGTGGCTCACATGCCGCGTGTACGTCCCGCCGGATCAGTGCGCCGTCCTCATCCGCAAGATGGGAACCGAGCTACCGCCCGGCCAGTTGGTCGCGACGGAGCCGGGACAACGCGGCATTCAGGCCGATGTCCTCGGACCCGGCCGGCATTACCGCGACCCCATCCGCTTCAACTGGGAACTGAAGGACCTGACCGTCATCCCGTCGGGCGACCCCGCCACCTGGGAGTGGATACACTCGCTCGACGCATCACAACGGGATCAACTCCGCGCCGGCAAGTTCGAATTCAAAGGCAGGTTCCCCAAGATCGGCGTCGTCACGCGAAAGGTCGGAATCGATCCCCCGCCCGGCCAGACCATCGTGACGCGAGAATCCGGTATGCGCGGCATCCTCGCGGAGGTCCTCACGCCCGGAACCTACAAGATCAACCCCTACCTCTACGAGGTTGAGTTGTATCCCGCCGTGGTCATTCCGGCAGGCTTCGTCGGCGTCGTGACCAATCTCTTCGGTGAACAGCCGGAGATCGATTCCTCCGAGGGCCTCTCCGAGCTGGCCCACGGCGTCCCCGACGACGGCGCGCCCGAAGCGGAAGGCGAAGGCGCAACATCAGCCCCCGTTGAGACCGTGGCAGCCAATGCGCGGCCCCTTGCCAAGCCGGGCCAGCGAGGCACCTTGGCGGACGTCATCCAGCCCGGCGTCTATTTCATCAACCCCAAGCTCCAGAAGGTCACGCCCATCGAGATCGGCTTCAACGAGTATTCGCAGGTCAAGACCGGCCAAGACGCCAACTACCGCATCTCCTTCCCCTCCGACACCGGCTACCTCATTCGCGTCGGCGTCACGGTCGTCTGGGGAATCCACCCGCAGCACGCGTCGTCGATCATCAACGACTTCGGCAACGTGGACCGCGTGCTCGACAAAGTGATCGGCCCCCGGCTCCGCTCGATCTGCCGAAACATCGGCTCCACCTATGCCGCGCGAGACTTCATCCAGGGTGAAAAACGCGAGAAGTTCCAACAGGAGATGACGAAAGAGCTGCAGCGCGTCTGCCGCCGAAACAACGTCGAGGTGCTACTGGCGCTCGTCCGCGAGATCGAGGTGCACGCCCCGCAGGGTGGCGAAAAGGGCGACGAGGTCACAGAGGACCTCAAGCGGACGATCCAGCAGAGCTACATCGCCATCGAAAAACAGATCACCAAGGAGCAGCAGCGCGAGGCCGCCACCGTCAAAGCCCATCTCGAGGAAATCCAGAAGCAGGTAGAGATCGCACGGGAGATGGTCAAGGCCGATACCCGCGTCATGGTGGCTAACACCGGAGCAGGCGCGGAGAAAGAAGCGGCCGAGGTAGACGCCCAGGCCGCCCTGGAAATCGCCACGATCCAACAGCAGGTCGCCGAGCTGGACGCAAAGCGCATCGAGATCCTCGGCCGCGCACGAACCGACGTGGAGAAGCTGAAGAATTCGGCCGAGGCCCAGGGCTACAAACTTCTAGTAGACGCCTTCGGCAGCCCGCAGGCCTACAACCTCTACACCTTCGCCGAGAACTTCGACCCGCAGTCGATCCAGCTCTTCTACGCCGGCGACGGCACCTTCTGGACGGACCTCTCCCGCTTCGAAGAAGTCGGCGCGGCGAAGCTGCTGCAGAAGACGCCAAAGTCGGCGAGTGTGGCGGACGAGTAGATGGAGGACCTTATCCGAACCCCGAGCGCAAGCGAGTGGGTGTTGAGAGCGATAACCTCTGCCGGGTGCCCTGCTCTCACGCGACGCAGTCGCGGGTGAGCATGTTCAGAATGAAGAACGCGTGCCTACGGCGGGGTGGCATGGGTCAACTCGTTGACCCGTGTCGAAGCGGGGAGTTGGGTGGCGGGGTGGCATGGGTCAACTCGTTGACCCGTGTCGAAGCGGGGAGTTGGGTGCCATGCTTTCACGCGACGAAGTCGCGGGTAAGCATGTTGACACCGAGGAAGCCATGCCTGCCCGTCCCGCTTTCGCCGCCCTTGCCCTTCAGTACCCGCGCGGGCGCCACTGGCGGCTTGTCCGCCGGTGCGAACATCCTCGCCAAATCGAGAATCTCGCCTCCTTTCCCTCCCCGAAATCGCCAATTGTCAATCGCAAATCGTCAATGAGCAGAAGCGCCGAGCACGACTCTCTAATATGGCCGAGATACAGCCGCATGCAAACAAAAGACACCGCCGTCCAAAGACTTTGCGGGCGTTTGCGGGCGTTTGCAGTTTTTCTGGTGCAAACGGGAGCAACACACATCTGACGGACACAAGCTCACACCCCAACCGGCAAACAAATTCCGGCAAATTCCGGCAAATGTCATTTTTTCCGGTGAAATTCGAAGAAGCGGGGTGGCATGGGTCAACTTGTTGACCCGTGTTTTCGGAGAAGGGGATGGACCGCGTGCCATGCTTTCACGCGACGACGTCGCCTGGTGCCGTGCTCAACCCGAAGGGTGAGCGTGTTTGTCACCCAAACGTTGCGCGGCGCTGCCTTGCCCTTCAGAGCCTGCGTCCGATGGGAATTGTATCAGATTTTCGGAGGGCTTGTGTGGGTGAAATGGGCGGGGGATTGGCGAGATTGGACAACACGGGCCAACGAGTTGGCCCATGCCACCCTGCGGCGTAGGGGGCGATCACACAGCGGCGGTTTCGGGCAGTTTCCCGCGGGGATTCTCGGCGTCCTCGGGTTCTTCGAGCAACTCGACCACCACTCTTTCGAATGCCTTGACGACATCGGGGTCGAATTGAGTGCCCGCGGCCTGGTGGATGACTTGAATGGCTTCCTGCGGGGTCCGTCCGCGACGGTACGGCCGGTCGGTGACGATCGCATCGTAGGCGTCGGCAACTGCGACGACGCGGGCGCCGAGGGGGATCTCCTTCCCGGATGTTCCGTCGCCATTGGGTGTGCCCGAGTAGTGACGATGATGATGCTCGATCACCGGGATCGCGCCTCTCAGAATGGACCCGAGCGAACCGACCAGTTCGGCGCCGAGGACCGTGTGGGCGGCCATTTCAGCCTGCTCGTCGTCGCTCAGCTCCGCCGCCTTCTGTATGAGGCGCGTCGATATCTCGACCTTTCCGATGTCGTGCAAGAGAGCACCGACGCGTATGTTCTCAACCTCGGCCGCCGGGAGCCCCATCTTCTGAGCCGTCTTTTCAGCGAGGTCCGCAACGCGCATCGAGTGGGCCTTTGTGTACTGGTCTGTCGCCTGAAGATATTTCGAGAGCACCTCGATGATTCCCAGGTGAGCTTCGCGCAACTCGCGGATGTGTGCGACCCGCTGATCGGAGAGCGTTCCCATCAGAAGGGCGTTGAGCGCAAGGAAGCCGCCCCATGCAGATAGCATCAGCAGGAGTACGATGAGAGAGGGATTCATACTGCCATAGGATGCGGGATCCAGCAGCGCGAATATCGTGACCGTCAGGACCGACAGGACGGCGATCGAAAGTCCCGAATTCCGCCCGAGGCAGTGCGCGGCGATGATGACGGGAAGATAGAAGAAGTGGAGCAAGACGGGTGTGACGTTGCTGAGTGAATACGCCAGCACGGTTCCGGTAAGTACAACCGTGACGAGCAGGAGCTCGAACCACTTGTTCGATAGACCACGGATCGGTGATCTGGAGCCTTGATGCGTCATTGGACGCTGCCTCCTTTGCTGAGGCACGTTCCACAGACCCCGCTGCTCGCAGATTGCTGTTCGTTCTGTGGTCCGGCCGTTCGCTGCAAGGGGTAGGCGGAGAATCCGGATACCCCTTGGCTCGTCGGCTCTTCCCAGCTTCGACATAACTTGTGATGGGAATGAGTCAGTCCGAAAACCGGCGCGGCACTACGCATCGCCCTGGCGAGTGCGTGGAGGGGGCTTTGTTCTGCGATGTGCCGGTGGGGGGATCGCCTATCCGAGGCCCAGCGATTGCGCCAGTGTCGAGCCGATCTCCGCGGGGCTGGGCGCGACGGCGATGCCGGCTTCCTTCAACGCGGCGATCTTGCTCGCGGCCGTGCCTTGGCCGCCGGAGATGATCGCGCCGGCGTGGCCCATGCGTTTGCCGGGCGGGGCGGTCTGGCCCGCGATGAAGGCGACGACGGGCTTTGTGACGTTCTCCCGGATGTACCGGGCCGCCTGTTCCTCGTCGGTGCCTCCGATCTCGCCGATGAGGATGATCGCGTGCGTCTCGGGATCGTCCTGGAACATGCCGACCAGCTCGATGAAGTTCAGGCCTTTGACCGGATCGCCGCCGATGCCGATGCAAGTGGTCTGCGCGATGTCGCGGACGGTGCACTGCCAGACGGCCTCATAGGTGAGCGTGCCGCTGCGCGAGATGATGCCGACGTTCTTGCCCGAGCCGTTGACCGGCTTGTGGATGTAACCGGGCATGATGCCGATCTTGGCGACGCCGGGCGTGATGATGCCGGGACAGTTCGGGCCGATGAGGAAGGTGCCGGTGTCGTCGAGGAACTTCGTCGTGCGAACCATGTCGAGCGTTGGGATGCCCTCTGTGATGAGGACGCAGAGATCGACGCCGGCGGCGGCGGCTTCCATCGCACTGTCCGCGGCGAACGGAGGCGGAACGAAGAGGAGGGAGCAGTTTGCCCCCGTGGCGTTGACGGCCTCTCCCGCGGTGTTGAAGACGGGCAGGCCGTGCTCGCTCTTGGTGCCGCCCTTGCCCGGCACGACGCCGCCGACAATGTTGGTGCCATAGTCGAGGCACTGCCGCGTGTGGAACGCGCCGGCCTTGCCGGTCACGCCGTGGACGATGATCTTCGTGTCCTTGTCGACGAGGATGCTCATAGTGTGGTTTCCTGACTGCGTTTGTACTGCGCGTCGGCCAGCGCGTCGGCGCGGCGACTCGGTTATCCCTTCGTCCCGTAGCGGGAAAGCCGCGTCGGTCACTCTCGCCGCCGGGCTGATTCTCGGCGGAAGGCGAGCTTTTTTCAAGGACCGCGGTGGGGCGGCGTCTGCTATTTTCCGGCCTTCTCCTCGAACAGGGGGAATTGGGAGCGGACCATCTCTTCCGCCGCGGCCGGCGCGGCGAAAACTCGACGGTATCGTTTCTCTTCGGCACGTCGCGGCTTGTAGTCCAGGGTGTACTGCGTACCTGAAATCAGTGTGTACTTGATATACCACTCCGCCGCACCCTTGGCCTTCTCCGCCGAGATGAAGGGGCTGAACGACGACCGCGACGCCTCCAGCGCCGTGCCCGATTCGTCACACATGATGAAGTGTTCCGCCACCCATTCGTCCCACATCGGATCGCCTTTGGGGCTGAGAAGGGGGTGCTCCTTCAACGTCATGCCCATGTCCAGCGCTATGTGCATCTCGATCTTCCCATCGCCCTCGGCGCCAAATGCGTATGCGACCCACACGCCCTGGTCTGCGGAGGTTTCGTGCATGAGCCAAAACGCAGCAGCACCGAAGAGGAGGATGACGATTGCTGCCAGGATTGCCAGACCCTTCATGGTGTTTCCTTTCGCACTACATGATTGTGAAGTCTCATCACCAAGGCTTGAACAATCGCAGGAAGCCGTCACTACCGTTTGAGGCCCACGAATCGCAATCCTCACTGTCTCACAATGGGAGGGCGTGAAGCCCTCGCCTTCAGGCGACATCTTCAGGAACACTCCGTTGGATGGAGAACTACCGTACTTTTACGCACACGCGTTTCGACATCAAGTACCATTTTGTGTGGACGACGAAGTACCGCAAGGCGGTCTTGACCGGCCAGGTGGCTTTGCGGCTGCGGGAGGTGATCCGCGAGGTTTGCAGGACGCATGAGATCGAGATTCTGCAAGGCCACGTATCGCGGGACCACGTGCATGTTCTGGTGTCGGCTTCGCCGAGTATGTCGGCGAGCAAGATCATGCAGTACGTCAAGGGCAAGTCGTCTCGGAAGTTGATGATGGAATTTCGGCACCTGAACCGGCAGTTCTGGGGCCGCCACATGTGGGCTCGGGGGTACTTTGTCGCGACGTCGGGCAACGTGACTGACGAAGTGATCGCGGAGTACATTCGGCTTCAAAACAACGAACCTCCCGAAGACGACGCTGTTTTCAGGGTCGAAGACCCGACCTAAACCGGGACTTCAGTCCTTCTCAAAGCCACCGCCTTCAGGCGGTGGTAGTTGACTCTCGACTCCGCAATCCACCTGACGCGCAAAACTTGCGCCAGGCCCGCAAAAACCGCGGGACGGCTAAAGATTTTCGTCACTGCGCGCCGATCACTAACTTCACTATGTTAGCTAGTTTACCTATTTTGACTTTCTGGGCTCCTGGCCGATCACCCACGGCCACCAGGGCCACCTGCACAACCGCAAAACTTGCGCTTCGGAGCCAGGCGGGAGGCCAGGCTCGTCATTCTCACCTGGATCGGGAGCACCCGCCCCACGCAGGACGCGGCAGGCGGGCTTCGGTACTACTACCACGCAACTGATCCTCACGGAAAGCACTTGACCATGCCGAGTTCGAACCTCCTAAGGCAGTACCTCGATCCCCTCCTTCGTGGACAGCGACAGGCCTGCCGCAACTTCATCAAGGCTGAATTGGACAACGGAGCCAGCGCCCGAACCCTCTATCACCAATTGATCTGGCCGGCCATGCAGCACGTCGACGAGATGTACCGCGATGATCGAATCAACCTCGCCTCCGAGCACATGGCCACGCGGATCAACCGCTCCGTCGCCGAGCATCTCCAGACCAGGCTCGAACGGCGCGAGCCACACGGAAAACGTCTCGTCATCTCCTGCGCAACAGGTGAGGCGGAGGAGTTCAGCGCCCAGATGTGCGCCGATCTCTTCGAGGCCGACGGCTGGGAAGTCTACCTCATCGGCGGAGGCGTCCCGCACGACGAGATTGCAAACGTCGTCGGGCAGCTTCAGCCCAATGTCCTGCTGATCATTGGAAGCCAACCGACTGACGCACCCCAAGTCCGCCAACTGATCGACTATATTCGCGAAATCAACGCCGCCCCCACCATGAACATCATGGTCTCCGGAGGTGTCTTCAACCGAGCCAGCGGCCTTTGGAAAGAGGTCAAAGCCGACCTCTTCGCCGAAACGGCCGCGGACGCCCTCGATCTCGCCGCCAATGCCAAACCGCGCACGCCTGAGATCCGAGTGCCTGGCGCGCCCAAGAAGCGAAGGCGACGCCGAAGGCCGCCGCTGCTCGCGCAGATGGAAGTGGAAACGGCCTAACTTCGACTTTCGCAGTTTCTTCGAGGGCTGGACAAGACCGCGGAGCATCGGAGGATGGCGATGGGCACGCGGGAATGGGGCGATCAGGCGAGCCTCTGGATTACCACGTCGGCATTGCCGACGACGGCGTCGCATCCGATCTATGAGCAGGTCAACAGGATTCCGGCAGCCGCGTGAGCACTCCGACGCCGACATCGGAAGGACTTCCGCCACGAGCCGCTAAGGGCGTGCTCATGAATAAGCTGAACGAATGCCGAAGGGTGGTGCGAGCGTCCCGCCCGTAGCCGCACGGGCAAGATGCCCGTACCACCCAAATGAAATGTGCAACTTATTCATGCGCGAGTCCTAAGTCTTCAGACTCTCGGGGTTCAGCGGCAGCAGGTCGTCCACGACGAACTTACCGTCCTTGCGTACCAGCTCGTCGTCGAAGTAGATCTCGCCCCCGCCGCACTCCGGCGTTTGCATCAGGACCATGTCCCAGTGTACTTCGGACTTGTTGCCGTTGTTGCACTCGTCATAACACCCGCCGGGCGTGAAGTGGATCGAGCCGCCGATCTTCTCGTCGAACAGCGTGTCCTTCATCGCGCGCGTGCAGTACGGGTTTACGCCAATGGCGAACTCGCCCACGTACCTGGCGCCGGCATCGGAGTCAAAAACCTCGTTCAGCTTCTCGGTGTTCGTGCTCGTTGCCTCGACGATCTTGCCCTCTTGGAACACCAGGCGGATGTCGTTGTGCGTCTCGCCGCGGTACATCGTCGGGGCGTTGTAGTGAATGACGCCGTTCACCGACTCTTTCACCGGCGCGGTAAAAACCTCCCCGTCCGGGATGTTCAGCTTCCCGTCACACGGGATGGCCGGCAAGCCCTTGATCGAAAAACGCAGGTCGGTGTCGCGCGGACCGAGCAGCCGAACCTTGTCCGTGCGTTCCAGCCTGGCGACCAGCGGCTTCATTGCGACCCCCATCTTCGCGTAGTCCATCGTGCAGACGTCGAAGTAAAAGTCCTCGAAGGCCGGCGTCGACATTTCCGCCATCTGGGCCATTGACGGACTGGGCCAGCGAAGCACCACCCACCGCGTGTGTTTCACGCGCGTCTCGACGTGGACGCGTTTCCAGACGGTGCTCTCGTACAGCTTCTGTTTCTCGGCAGGCACGTCGGAGAGTTCGCTGACGTTGGGATTGCCACGCGCGCCGATGTAGCACTGCACATTCTTCATCACGAAGTTCTCGGCGTCGGCGATCAGGTTCCAGCCGTCCTCCGATCCGTGAAGCATCTGGGCTCGCTTGATCAGGTTCGACTCCAGCTTGACGAGAGGCACGCCGCCGGCTTCGCGCGCCAGCCGGATGCACTCAGACGTGAACGCGTGCGGCACGTCGATGGCCTCAATCAGAATCTTCTCGCCCTTCTTGACGGCACACGAATAATTGACCAAAACGTCTGCCAGCTTCGTAATCCGGGGATCGATCATGGCGCCTCCTCAACGGTGACTAGACTTCTCAGCCCGCCAGGATAGAGCAACACGAGGTCCCCGGCCAGCTTCTGCGGAAACCCCGAGAAACGTGCCGTGTGCGTCACGGCCCATATTCTCGGACCTAGCGACCTACAGCTGGCACTCCGACCTCTCGGACCACTTGAGGCCGTCGCCCCCGCTCCTTAGACTTCGCGAGCGATGTTATCCAGGTTACAGAGCGTCACGCTCGTGGGCATCGAGGCGGTGCCGTGCGAGGTCGAAGTAAACGTCGCCTCCCGCGGATTCTCCACACCCGTGATCGTCGGGCTGCCTGACGCCGCGGTGAAGGAGAGTCTCGA
Organism: Planctomycetota bacterium; assembly: GCA_043813895.1. GTDB lineage: Bacteria > Planctomycetota > Phycisphaerae > UBA1845 > UTPLA1 > CAZTAR01. The sequence goes on along the minus strand of JBDRKQ010000020.1, from coordinate 11,747 downwards.
ACGGATTCGCACGGCGATCACCAACTGCGGTTACGCGACGCCCAAGATGCGGACCGTCATCAACCTCGCCCCTGCCGACATCCGCAAGGAAGGGCCGGCGCTCGACCTACCGATCGCGCTGGGCATGCTCTTCGCCGCCGATGGCGAGACGCCCCCCGACATCGAGCGGTACATGGTCACCGGAGAGTTGGCGCTCGACGGCCGTGTCCGTCCGATCAAGGGCGCGCTGTCCATGGCCATGCTCGCCAAGAGCAGGGACTACCGCGGCATCCTGGTCCCACGCGAAAACGCCAACGAGGCCGCAGTCGTTGATGGACTCGAGGTCATCGCCATTGGCTCGCTCACGGACGCGGTCGGGTTTCTGACCGAGCAACTCCCGCTGGAGCCGATCGTCATTGACCTCGACGAGACCTTCTCCCAGGCTTCCGCATACGACATCGATTTCGCGGACGTTCGCGGGCAGGAGTTCAGCAAGCGCGCGATGTCCATCGCCGCCGCCGGCGGACACAACATCCTCATGACCGGCCCGCCGGGCTCTGGCAAAACGCTCCTCGCCAAATGCCTGCCGACGATTCTACCGCGGCTGACACTCAGCGAATCGCTGGAGACGACGCGCGTGTGGTCGGCAGCGGGCAAGCTCCCTCCCGGCGCGTCGCTGATGGCCACGCGGCCCGTTCGGGCGCCGCACCATTCCGCCAGTGCCCCGGCGCTGGTCGGCGGCGGGTCCATCCCCCAGGCCGGGGAAGTCTCACTCGCTCATCACGGCGTGTTGTTTCTCGACGAGTTCCCCGAGTTTCAACGCGGCATCCTGGAGACGCTCCGCCAGCCGCTCGAAGACGGCTCGGTCACGATTGCCCGTTCGCACAGCGCTGTCTGCTTTCCTGCCGAGTTCATGCTCGTCGCCGCGATGAACCCCTGCCCGTGCGGCTACTTCGCCGACCCCAGGCGCCCGTGCAAGTGCAGCCCGCCGCAGATCGAGCGATATCTCGCCCGGATCAGCGGGCCGCTCATCGATCGGATCGACATCCACATCGACGTGCCGGCCGTCCCGTTTGACGACCTCCGGCGACAGAAGCCAGGCACGGATTCGGCGACGCTCCGCGAGCGTGTTATCACGGCCCGGACACGACAGCGCGAGCGGTTCGCGGAAATCGGCAATACGCTCAACGGACGCATGGGCCCGCGCCTGGTTCGCAAGCACTGCCCTCTCGATGCCCCGTGCGAGCAGTTGCTCAAGCAGGCAATGACGGAACTGGGCCTCTCCGCCCGAGCCCACGACAAGGTCCTCCGCCTCGCCCTCACCATCGCGGACATCGAAGGCGCCCCGGCCATCGCGGTCCAGCACCTTTCTGAGGCGATCCAATACCGCCGACTGGATCGGCAGATGTAGGGACCCGCGACGAGGCTGTAATTCCACCGCCAGGATCAGAGCCGCGCGCATCAGCAAGCGGTTAGCGTTCATCGAGGCGGTTCTCTCATGTGGATGGTGACCGACTCCCTTACGGTCGCGGCTCTGATCCGGTTCCGGCACTGAAAACGCCCCCGCTTCTCCGTCGCGAGGCCCCATGGCCCACTCCGATCTCCTCCCCCCCCTTGCAATCTCCACCAAGAAGCCGAGAATGAGCTGCTAACAGCCCGTGGTGAAAGGGGAAAGAGCGGTTCGCAAATGCCGTTCTCGACCGTGAAAACCACCGGCTTTGGCGCCGGTGCCACAGTTTTGCCACGGGCTCCCAAGGCTTTGGTAACCACCAGAGGATTGCGGCATGTCAGAGTCGATGCACAGTGGCGTCCTGGCCAGCGCGGCCGACCTGGGCTACGGACCGATCTTCGTCCTGATTGTTCTGGCGATCGTGGTATCGGCAGCGATCCTCGTCGTGACCCATGTCATGCCGAAGGCCAAACGCCACGGGGACGTGAAGGAGGGTACCTACGAATCCGGCGTCGAGGTGATTGGCGACGCGAGGCGGCGGTTCAACGTTCGTTTCTACCTCGTCGCGATGCTGTTTCTGCTGTTCGACGTGGAGTTGATCTTCATGTACCCCTGGGCCGTCGTGTACTTCGACGCCAGGAGCAAGGCGGATGCGGGCGGTGCGGCGGCGTCGCTGGCAGGCGGGGATGTCGCCTTCCTGTTCTTCGCGATGGCGATCTTCTTCCTGCTGTTGTTGATTGGGTTTGCTTACGATTGGGGCAAGGGTATTCTGCGATACGACTGACGCGATCGGGTGCCACTGGCGGCTTGTCCGCCAGTGCCCGCACAAGTGAACGACGCACTGGCGGACAAGCCGCCAGTGGCACCCCCCAAAAGGGACAAACGCAAACGCGATTTGCCGGAATTATGCCCTCGGGATGCTGAACATGGACAAGTACGTTCATCAGCCGCATACGACCACACACGATGACTACCTGACCACCCGTCTGGATGGCATCGTCAACTTCATCCGAAAACGCGGCGTCAACTGGCCTCGCCGGTATTCGCTTTGGCCATTGCCGTTCGCCACCGCCTGCTGCGGAATCGAGCTGATGGCGACGGGCGCCAGCCGCTTCGACATCGCGCGATTCGGCGCCGAGGCCATGCGGTTTAGCCCGCGCCAGAGCGACGTGCTGATCTGCGCGGGCCGTGTGGCGATCAAGATGATGCCGGTCCTCCAGCGGATCTACAAGCAGATGACCGAGCCGAAGTGGGTGATCTCGATGGGGGCTTGCGCGTCGTCCGGCGGGGTTTTCAATACGTATGCCGTCGTGCAGGGCATAGACCAGTTTCTCCCCGTGGACGTGTATGTGCCCGGCTGTCCGCCACGGCCGGAAACGCTGCTCGAGGGCGTCATGGCCATCCAGCGGATTGTTGACGAGGAAGGCATCAAACCGAGCAGGGAGCGTGGCAAGGGTTTGCGGCTAGTCGCTCAGCCTCAAACCGGGACCGCGCGGCCCGCCGCCAGAGGAGGATCGGAGTAGTCATGGCATCAGTCGATGAGATCGTCGCGGCGTTGCGAGCACGGTTTCCGGACCTACCCGTTGAGCCGAAGCCGCTGCTCGATGACGGCCAACCGGCTCAGCACTTCATCCGGATCGAGCCGGAGAACCTGCGCGCCGTGCTGAGCTTCCTGCGGGATGACGGACGTACGAGGTTCGACCAGCTCTCCGACCTGGCCTGCGTGGATTATCTGGACTTCCCGGACGCCCGAGATCGGTACGGCGTCGTGTATTCACTTCTCTCAACGACATTCAATCACCGCTTGTGGGTCAAGTGCTTCGTCAACGACCCTGAGCCGAAGCTGCCATCGGTCGTTTCCTTGTGGCAGGCGGCGAACTGGATGGAGCGAGAGGCCTACGACATGTTCGGCGTCGTCTTCGAGGGTCATCCGGACTTACGCCGCATCCTCACCTGGGACGGATTCGAGGCCCACCCCCTCCGCAAGGATTATCCCCTTCACGGCAAAGGGGAGCGACAGAACTTCGAGGTCGTCAAACGCGACAGCGCCTGATCCAGCGCACAATACCGGGCTTACTCAGGTAGGGTGCGTCTTGGCGCACCTTGCTTCTCCGCAGTCGAGGAGCCGCGGACTTCAGTCCGCGCGGCCGTCCGAAGAAACAAGTCTCGTCGCGCCAAGAGCAACCACGCGGGCTGAAGCCAGCAGCGCTCCAGTCATGAGTAATCTTGCGCGGCGCGAACATTCGTGCGCCTCGACACGGCGGACGAGCGTCGGCCAAGAGAACCGCCCCGCGATTCTCCTCTTTGGTGTTTCTTGCTCAACCTGCCATTGTTGAAAACCGACACAATGGGACCAGGCGATCCTTTGGGTCGATGATCGCTGGCTAACTTGGTCGAATCAGAGAGGAGAGGGTCCGACCATGCTCGATCATATGGCCGCGCGCGACCGGGCGATCCGCCGCGCTATCGAAACGGGGCACATGCCCAACATCGACCTGATCCACCAATCACAAAAGCGGGAAGGGTTCCAGCCCTGCTTCGGCAGGTCGGAAGAGGCGTGCCACAGCACGCACTGCAAGTGGCACGGCGACTGCGCCGCCCTGGCTGCATTCAGGCCAACTCGCGCCCTCGGCCTCGCCGCGAAACGATCGCCGAGCCACGCCAACCTGGGGCGGCCGAGCTTCAAGGAGTATCGCGACGGGCGGCACGACACTGCCCGAAACGGCTCTGCGGCAGATGCCGCTGCGGCGCTCGTGGACGCGCTGCCAAACCTCCAGACATAACGCGCGAGGGGAACGAAGCCTTCTATCGCATCTCTACTCACGCTGCCACTGGCTGCGAATAGACGCGGACCGAAGACAGACGCCTATCACGTTCCGGCCGACGCCGGCGACCTCAAGGCCTTGGCAGACGGCGCCGAGTCAGACTGCTCCTTCCCGTTGAGCAACTCGAAGAACTTGCCGGTCGCGGCGCAAAGCGAAGACGTGTTCACGCCCATATAGAAGGACTGCCGGGCGATCACCTCTTGTTGTTCGAAGATCTTGCGCCGCCGAGTGATCAGGTCGTCGAGATTCAGCGTACCCGCGACGTACTCGTCGATGCCACTCTTGAAGTCCTGCTCGTACTTGCGCAGGCCCTCACGAAGTTTGTCGTTGCTCTTCGCAAGAGAACGGTTGCGTACGAGCGGTTCGAGCGTGTTCACATAGATGGCGTTCTCTCTGGCCGCGATCGCCTCACTAAATCGCTCGATGTCCGCGCTGGCTTGGCGGATCAGGCTGCTCGTCACGCGGTCGTCCACCGCGCTAACCTCCATGCCGAGAGAAACGGACCAGTCGGACTGATCTCGGTCCGTGCCGCGGCCCTCGAGATCGGTGACTCCGTTGGCCAAAAGGGAGACGTCCCACTTGCCGCGCCGCGCAAGGTCGAGCTGGACCTGCGCGTTCTTCATCGCGTTCTTGAGTGTCGCGATTTCGGGGTCGGTCTCGATACCCTGTCGGAGAAGTTCGTGGTGCGTCATTCCAAGAAAAGGGTCAAACTCCTCTTCAGCGAGTTCGACTTCGGTGTTGAACGGCAGCCCGCAATCCGACTTGAGCCGCGCCAGCTGGACTTCAGCCTGACTGGTGAAGTCGAGATCCTGGGCTCGGACGCTCGCGATTTCGGCTTCCAGCCGCCCCCGGTCTGTTTCCACATCCCGACACTTGGCCTGCTCCAGAATCGGCAACAGGGCCTCCAGGTCCTTCTGCCATCCCCTTGCGTTCGCGCGAAGTCGAATCTGGAAAACCGAGTCGTAGTAGCGAATCAGCGCCTGGTCCAGACGCTGGCGCACCGTCTGGATGAACGTCAGTTGCGTGTCGTTCAGTTCATTGCGCCGGAAGATCTCCTCGCTGGTGCGCTCCAGACGTTCTCGCGAGCCCCACAGGGGGTAACGGAGATTGGCGGAAACGAACGGCTGATCGCCGTAGCCCTGGTTCTCCTCCGTGACCCGATAACCAACCCCCATGTCCATGCTGGTCGTGTCGAAGAACCGCTTCTCAATCCCCAATCGCGTCGTGTGGTCGCGGCTGCGATCCACAATCCGCCGTCTGTCTTCGTCCTGCCACTCGTCCTCGTCCCAGGTGTTGGAAACGCTGAGCTGCGGCGTCAGTGAGTCCCGCGACGTGTAGAAGAAATCATATCGACCTTCTTCGGACTTGAACCTCTGGTAGCTCGACTTGATATCCGGCTGCCGGTTGAAGGCGATCGGGATAAGCGACGCGGGTGTGAGGACGTACCTCTCAACCGCGCCCTCGTTGCCCAGTCGAACCGACTGCGAAGGCGTCTTCACGGCCGTGGGCCGCGGCAGGTGGACGTCTTCGCGGAGTTTCTGCGACGGCGTCACCTGGCTGCAGCTCGAGCCCGGTACGATGCCCGCCATCGCGGTGAGCAACAGCGCAGCCGCCGATCGGATCACGGCAACCAGAGCAATCCTCCGGCAAGCGTCTGGTACAGTCTCTGGTCGTCTGAGTCGCATTCCACCGGGCATCGTGCAAAGCTGTCGTCCGGATGTACCCGCACCGACTCCCCGCTCGAAGTGGGCAGGCATCCTTGCCTTCTCAGCCGGTCGCACCTCGCGGCCCTGGCTCGAATCGGAGTACCCCGCCCCACGTTGAAGTCACCTCTCAGGCAGCGACTTTCCGGGAAGACCTTCACGTCGTCGCTCGCGAGTATAGTGAGTGGTGTGATCTTGTCCAGGGCGTCGCCCCGTTGCAGCCCTGACCGACGAGAGAGTCACGCCGAAATCGATCGTCAAGTTCACGTTCACCGATAAGGCGGTCGCGGAGCTGAGAGAGCGCATCGATCAGCGCGACGCGGAGACCCAGTACTCAGGTCTTCAGGGCCGTCCTCGGCCCGGTCCGCCTTGTTCCCCACTCAGCCACCTCGAAGAAGAAACCAGCAACTCTCGCCGCATAAACGGCACACGCCTGTCCGTCTTGTAGAATGAACAGCCGATACCAAACGGAGACGCCGCTTGAGCCGACACGACAGAACACGCGGCAGCCGGTGGGCGGACTTCCTCGACGAGAACCACCCCCGTCTCACCGCGTACGCCCTCGCCCTGACCGGCAACATGGACGACGCGCGGGACCTGATCCAGGACGTTCTCGTTCGCCTGGTCGAGCAGGCCCGGACGGTTCGCGACGAAGTTCCGTTCGTCATGCGGTGCCTGCGAAACCTGGCCATCGACCGTCGCCGCGCGGCCCGCACGAGACCAACGCACACGGGCGTCGACGACCTCGCCGCCTGCGGCGCGGCGGCATTCATAGACACTAACCTGACGGACCCGGCCAGGCGAGCGTCCGCCGATCGGGTCAAACAGGCCCTTGAGTGCCTGCCGTCCGACCGACGAGAGGTGATTGTCTTGAAGATCTACGCCAATTTGACGTTCCGCGACATCGCCACCATCCTCGACCGGCCGATCGGCACCGTGACGAGCACCTACGCCCGGGGACTCGATGAACTCCGGGCCATTTACATCAGGGAGTTGAAGCATGTCTGCTAACGACGACATCGAAAACCTGCTTGCCGAGACCCCCACGCGTACCATGCCGGACGACGACCGCCGACGCATTTCCGACGCCATCCGCGCCGCGGACGGCGGCCGACAACGTCGCCGCTGGTGGTCGCGCACCATCCCCGCCTGGCAGGCCGCCGCCGCCTGCCTCGCCGTCTGCCTGATCACATGGTCCGCCGCGCGGCTCCGCGACGGTCTAAGCGATCACCGGCCGCCGCCGATGCCCAACGCCGCGGACAAGAACGAACAAGCCAAAGACTTGACGGCCTTCGTCAGTATCGACCGCCCCCTGTTCGGTCGCCGCCATCGATCGGCCTACAGAACCAGCATCGCGAACTGGCAACCGATCAACACTAACTAGCGAACTCTCCAGGAAACGCACCCGCGCATCATCTAACCAGAAAGGACGACAATCGCCATGAACCGCAGCACCGTCACCTGCACACTGGTTTCCGTGCTCCTGGCCGCGCTCGTCGCGCCCGCCGCCGCCAACTCCGAAACTGCGACCCATACGGCCGGACAGGCAACTGCACTGAACCAGCCCGGCCAAGTCATGGTCGACATCCGCCTAGTCCAGCTCAACGAGCCACTCATCGAAATGTCCCTGCGCGGCTCACAAATGACGATCAACCATCGACCGGATGAAGTCCGCCTCGGCGCATCCGATCCCGCACGCGCGAGCACGTCCGCCGGGGAGAAGAAACCAGGCGACTCAACGATCACGATCTCCGCATCCCCCTCTGGAAACGCGAACGACCCCGGCGTCACGGTCATCAGCGTCACCGACGACGCCACCCTGAAACTCGGCCAGACCGTCCTGCGACTGACAAAGGACAGGTTTTTCGAAGCGATCGACGAAACCGATTCGCACGCCGGCAAGTCCGCGGCCTGGGAGGTTCTGGCCGCGCCCAGGATCCTCGCGGAGGTCGGCCGGAAAGCCGGCGTTACCATCGGCACGACGGTTCCCTACATGGTCCGACAAGATGACGGCTGCCTCGTCGTCGAATACTCCAACGACATCAATGAAGGCCTCGCCATTGAGCTGCAAATCGACAAAGCAGATGCAGGGCTCGTCTCATTCAAGGACCTCTCCGTCGAGATCAACCGAATCGCCGGCCGGCAGGAGATCTCCGGCGTGCCCTTCGACGTCGGCCGCCCGATCATCCGGTCGATGAAGATATCAACTGCCATGGTCCTCGGAATCGACCATGTCACCATCATCCATCTACCACGGGCAACAGAGGACAACCCCCCGATTTTCATCTTCTTGACTGCGTACTACGTCGAACAGGAGTAACTGGCGGCCGTGCGGGCTGGCGGTGTCGGCGAGAACGGTGCGTCAAGGCGCACCCTGCCCAGGCTTCTCGTCGGCCACAGGGGGGGGGCGACGCTACAGTGTCGTCACGCGGAGCCTGGAGAGCCGCCGTTTCGCGATGCGTACCGCCTCCGGCGAAACGTCACACCCCAGCCACCGGCGCCCGAGCATCTTGGCGGCCGCGAGCGCGGTCCCGCTGCCACAAAAGAAATCAGCCACCAGATCACCGGGATCGCTCGAGGCGAGAATTATCCGCTCCAGCAGGGCCTGCGGTTTCTGCGTCGGCCAGGCCACGCGCTCGTTCGACACGGTCGACAGGAACGGCACGTCCCACACATCGGTCAGCGCCGGCCCTTCCGCATTGAAGTAAAGCCGTCCCTTCTTCGTGGACTTGTAGGGCCGCCCCCGGCTGTCGCGTTTGAGACCGTCCGTGCGAAATTCGCCGTGGCGGAGTACATGGAACCGGTGTTTGCCGAGACGGCGGGCATAGACAAGGATCGTGTCGTGCTTGCGGGCGAACCAGCGTCGAGACAACCCGCCCGTACGGTAATGCCAAACGATCTCGTTCATGAAGTTCGAACGGCCGAACAGCTCATCAAGCCCGATGCGGAGATGATGGCAGACGCGCCAGTCGCAGTGCAGGTAGAGCGTGCCATGCTCGGCGAGCACGCGATGGCACTGCGCCAGTCGAGGCTGCATGAACGATAGGTACGACGCGATCCCCCCGTCCCAACGATCCGAGAAGCCAGCAGATTGATCCGCGGTTTTCCGGTGCTTCCCCGTGAAGAACGGCGGGTCGAGGTAGATCAGGTCACAGCAACCCGGGGGAAGCCGTTCGAGATAGGGCAGGTTGTCGCCGCAGTGAACCGAGCAGGCCGCCGCTTTGACGTCATCCGATCTCACGCAAGGTTCCTGGGATCGATCCCGAGCGCCTCCATGCGTCGGTACAGACGACTCCTGGAGATGCCCATGAGCTGGGCGGCTTTGTTACGTTGCCAGTTGGCCGCCCGCATGGCTCGCATGATCGCTTCTCTCTCGTAGTGCGCCAAGAGCGGATCCAGCAGCAACTCGCCAGTCGACTGCTGTGGCGCGGCGGACTGCCGGGGATCCGGACTCGCCGCCGGCTGGTCGGAGCGCCCTCGCAAGGTCTCAATCTCCCGCCGCAGGTCGAGTTCCCTGCCAAAGGCGTCAGTGACGTCACGGGCGACGCCCAGCACGTAGTCGGCGGAATCGGACGAATCCGCCACGCGCGAGTACACGATCTCGACATGGATGTATGTCCCGCCCTTCCGGCGGATTTGCAGACGCTGTCGCGCGCTGTCTCGCGTACCTTCGAGAAGATCCTTCGCGGGACACAAGGCCGCCGACAGGACGCGACCGTGCTCATCCTTGCATTCCAATAGATCGTAGCACAGGCAGTCCTTGTCAGCGACTTCCTCGAACGTGTAGCCGGTCAACCGCTCCATCGCTTCGTTGAACAGCACAATCCGCCGGTCTCGATCGATTACGAAAACGCCGTCGCGGGCACGGGAGAGAAGCCGACTCGAAGACAGCGTATCTGAAGAGGGTTCTATTGCCATTTGCTCACAACCTCCACCAATCCCAATCTTCGTCCGCCGAAGCAAACACTCCGCACGAACGTGGCATTGTAGCGCCGCTGCGCCACGGGAGCAGGACTTTTTTGTGGCGTTATAGAAGTCCGGGTTCCCGCGCAGTCGGCTTAGTCGTCCTCCGCCGGCGAGACGTACCCGAGCCGCAAGGCTCCCATACATTTTGTGGCGAAGACCACTTCCTGCGTACCCTCGAAAAGTGATACACTTGTGCCATATTCAGGATCGCTGCCCGCTGTTGCTCAAGGGACCATTCGGTAGAATGACCTCTTGAGCCGAAGATTCTGTCTCGCGGAAAACTGACTGTTTCACATGGCTGGTAATACTCGCAACGCGCGACGCGATAAGCAGCTTGCAGCACGGCCACACAACGAGGGTGGAGCAATGACACATGACAGCGGGATCAACGAAGCTCATCTCCAGACTCTGCTCGAACTCGCCCGCCGCGAAGACTTCGGTGACCAGGCGGGAGACTTGACCTCACTCCTCCTGCCGGAAACCGCGTACAACGCCACCGGCAGTTGGAGCCTCGTCGCCCGAGAAGCGGGTCGGTTCTGTGGGCAGGCCGTATTGCCGCCCCTTCTTCGCGCGTTGGCGCCGGAGGTTCGGCTCGACTGGGTGGATACCAAGATCGACACGAAGCCCCTGAGCGCCGGCGACGAGATCGCCAGGCTGTCCGGCCGCGTCTGCCAGATGCTCGCCGCTGAGCGAACGCTGCTCAACTTCCTGCAACATCTCTCGGGAGTCGCCACCCTCACCGCGAGATTCGTCGCCGCCGTTGCGGGAACTCATACCAAAATCTACGACACCCGGAAGACCACCCCAGGCCTGCGCAGCCTCGAAAAATACGCCGTGCGCTGCGGCGGCGGACACAATCACAGAATCGGCCTTTACGACGCCGTGCTCATCAAGGACAACCATTTGGCCGACATCCCCGTGGCTCGGCTGGCGCACACCGTCTTCGAGATGCTCGGGCGGATCGACAAGCTCCCCGTCAAGCCCGCGTTTGTCGAGGTCGAGTGCGACACGCTCGAACAACTCGCCGAGTTGCTCAAGGTCGTCGGCATCGACGTGATCCTCCTCGACAACTTCGAGGTCGATGCCTTGCGGGAAGCCGCCCGCATTCGCGACGACGCCGGGCTGCGCGGCAAGATCGAACTCGAGGCAAGCGGGAACGCGACCCTTGAATCGGTTCGCGCGATCGCGGAAACGGGCGTGGAGCGGATTGCCATCGGCGCAATCACACACTCGGCTCCGTGTCTGGACTTGGGCCTGGATGCCGTAGGATGACCGTGAGCCGCCCGCACGAGCTTGACGCCACCACGCTGTCTCGCGACCTCAACACGTCTCGCGTCGGTCGACGAATCACCGTCCTGAGGCAGATCGATAGCACCAACGACTACGCCCTTGATACACTGGCCGCCCGCGAGGCCAAAGCCGCCGACGGGCACGTCGTGTTCGCGGAACACCAAACCGCCGGACATGGGCGGCTTGGCAGGGCGTGGCTCTCCCCGCGCGGTGCAAGCCTGCTGTTCACCCTGCTCCTCTGGGAAGATGCGCCCGTGCTCACCCCGGAGCGAATCGTCATGGCGGCCGCCCTGGGTGTCGCAGCCGGCATCGAAAACGCGACCGACGTCGAGCCCGTCGTGCGATGGCCCAACGATGTTGACACGCGCGGACGGAAGCTCGCCGGAATCCTCGTCGAGGTCCGGCCGGGCTGCGACCGCGCGAGAGCAATCGCGATCGGCATCGGTGTCAACTGCCTGCAACAGCCCGGGCACTTTCCACCCGAGATCCGCGAGACCGCCACTTCCCTGGAAATCGAAAGCGCCGCGCCGGTGA
>JBDRKQ010000019.1:0-5586 GCA_043813895.1 Planctomycetota bacterium | reverse complement strand
GACCAAGCCCCGCCATCAAGCCGGTAGCGCGTCTCGACTTCGTTCGGCGGAATCTCCCCCCAGTGTGCATGCGCGGCCCAGCGAAGCAACGTGGAGTCGTGCCCGATGTTCGGGCTTTGCAGGACCACCCTGGGCGGATGCCGACCGGCGGCGGACATGTCCAGAATCGTCGTTCCGCCGGCTGTGCCGACGTAGACTTCGTCCCTCAGGGGAAGCACCGAGATGAGACGCGGGATGCCCAGCCCGCTCTCGCTGTGGTAGAACATCCAATCCCCATCTTGATAGGCGCACAGACCGTCCTCCGTCGCGGCCCACAGGCGGTTGAATGGGTCGACCTTCAGATCCCAGATCTCGTTGTTGACGAGACCGTCCGAGGTGGTCAAGTACTTCGGCCTATCCGTCTCGTCGATGACGCCCAGGCCGCCCGTCTGGTGTCCAAACCACACCCGGTCGAGTAGGTCCACAGCAATGGTGTAAACACGATGGCTCGCGAGTCCACTGTCTCGGTTCCAGTGCGTCCATGTGCCGTTGCGCCATCGGCTCAAACCACCCGCCGTTCCAAACCACCGCGCGCCGTCCGTCGTTTCCGCGAATGCGTACACGCGACCGTTGGGCAGTCCTTCGGGTTTTCCCCAGCGCGTGAACCGGCCGTGTTCGTACACGAAAGCTCCAGGACCGTCGTCCGTATAGTCGGGGTAGTCGCCAATGCCCAGGAGCCAGAGTCGGCCTTGCCTGTCGTTCCGGATCTTGTGAACCCGGGGCGCATCGAGACCGTCTTGCTTGCCGAAGTGTCGCCAACTCGTCCCGTCCCATCGGAATGCGCCAGGGAAGCAATACCCGCTGGATATCCAGACGTTACCTTCCGTGTCCTCCGCCAGACCGGTGATGGTTCCCGCTTTCGTTTCGCCGATCCGATCGATCGCTTCCTCTGCTCCGTCCCGGCGGTGGATCTCGATATTCTTGCCCGTCCCGATCCAGAGATCTCCTCTGCGGGTCTTCAGGAACTCAAGAACGTGGTTGTCCCTATCGGGCGGCCCGTGTCGCTGGTGAGTCCAGCGCGTGTCGCTGGCCCGGTGAAGCAGCAGCCCACGTTGAGTTCCCACCCAGAGATCGCCGTTGGGGCGATACCGTACGAAGGTAACCGACTGCAACTCACGCGGGACGGGCTCAAACCGTCGCCAAGCTCCGCCGGTTCGCAGGTGGACTCCGTGCGACCAGTGAACCGCAATCGCATCACCGTTTGGCTTGATGTCCATTGAGATGAGTCTGGTGTCCGCCGGTTCCGACGCCGGCTTTATCGGGCCACCGTCCGTCCAGCTCATAAGGCCGCGTTGGCGAAATGAGAACTCCACGAACGCCAAACCGGTGTTCCCCGAATTCTCACAGAATGCACGGATGTTGAAGCGACCATCCTGGGCGTCCAGCCGCAAGACCCACTCTTCTCCGTCCCAGCGATAAAAACCGCCTGTCGCCTGTACCCAAATGCTCCCGTTCCGTGCCTTCCACAGTCGCCCTTGTCGAATGTTAGGGAGATCTGGCTGTGGCGTGAGAGGCTGGGCAACACCGCCTTTCCATTGGTAGATCAGGCATCGTGGCGCGTCCGGTTCGCGCACGAGGATCAGTGCGCCTCGCTCACCAAACGCTACTGCGGCCGTCACCTCTGTGTTCGCGTCGCGGCCGGGGATCGAAACGCGATCAAAGCCTTGTTTGTCCCCCATGTACGCGACGCCGTCGACCAACACGACCAGGCTGTCGCGATCGTCTGCGGTGAGACTGATCGCCCGCATCTCGGGCAATCCGGCGGATTTCCCCACGGGATGCCACTGGAAGCCGTCGTACCACGCCAGTCCCTTCTCCGTCGCCGCCCACACGGTACCGTCGGGTGTTTCAATCACGTCATATACGCGGTCCGACGGCAGCCCGGAGTCCGTCGTAAAGCGAACCCAGCGCCAAGCCTCATACAGACTCTCAGTCGAGCCATAGAGCGATGTCGGAAGAAAGGCGACCCATGCGCAGAGTATCCGCGCCGCGCCGCGGCGCCATCGAACAGTCAATCTGGACGAACGTAATCCCGCATCGCGTTGCTGGATGAGTAGCTCGCGGCTTATGGCATTCATGACTCTTGCTCTTTTCGCTCGTCTGTGTGTGTACGTGTCGGGGACCAGGCTATGCGCCCTCCGTCACCGTGGATGAGTACTTGAACATCCCGTCCACCGGTTCACGCTTGCACGCGCGGCCGAATGCAAGCTCAGCATACAGCGCACAGATGGACGGTACCACGTGGTTTGGCGACCGTGGCGTTATGTGTCTCCGCGTCGAGCTTATTCGTGCTGCCCAGATCGTTGAGTGACGTGGATTATGGCCACCGGTGCCATAGATGGACGTGAAACCCGAAAGGCGAACGCCGGGGAACCTGAATCCCGACGTTCGCCTTCGGACATGACACCGGCGATTTTTCCGGTGAGACCTACGTTGGACGCTGTAGTGTCAGAAGTCGGTCATCTTGCTGTTGTCGTCATCATCAAGGGCCATGAACGCCTCTTCGGATCCGCAAGATGGGACGGCAACGGGTTCCGGCTTCGCCTTCTTGTCCCCCTTGAGATGGGCAACCTTGACGTCGAAGTGCTTCTTGTTGGCCTTGTGCGGGCTGGAAGTCACGGACGAGGTGGAAGTCCCGTTCCGGCCACCCTTGCCCCCGACTATCGACGCCAAGTCGTCGACGATGTGCTTGACCGTCTGGGCCTGGGCCGAGAGTTCCTCCGCCGCCGAGGCCGACTCTTCCGCGCCGGACGCGTTCTGCTGCGTCACCTTGTCCATCTGGCTCACGGCCGTGTTCACCTGGTCCACGCCTTGGGCCTGCTCCTGCGACGCCTTCGTGATCCCGTTGATCAGGTCCGTGACCTTTGTCACGTCGGCGACAATCGCGCCCAACGCCTTGCCGACATCGCGGGCGACCTGCGTGCCCTCGCGAGCCTTGTTGACCGAATCCTCGATCAACTCCGTCGTCTCGCTCGCGGCCTTGGCGCTGCGCTGGGCCAGGTTGCGAACCTCGTCCGCCACCACCGCGAAGCCCTTGCCGTGCTCGCCCGCACGCGCAGCCTCGACCGCCGCATTAAGTGCCAACAGGTTCGTCTGGAACGCGATCTCCTCGATCACCTTGATGATCTTGCTGATCTTGCCGGACGATTCGTTGATCCCGGTCATCGCCGCGTTGAGCTGGCTCATGGTCGAATCGCCGTTCTGCGCGGCAGTCCGAGCCTGGTCGCTCAACTCGTTGGCCTGCTTGGCGTTCTCGGCGTTCGTCCGCGTCATGGCGGCCATCTGCTCCAGCGCGCTGGAGGTCTCCTCCAACGACGACGCCTGCTCGCCGGCGCCACTGGCCAGTTGTTGACTGGCGCTGGAGACCTGCACCGCCGCGTCGTTCACCTGATCTGCGCCTTCGCGCAGCGCCGCGATCACGCGCCGAACCGGCGTAACGACGGTCTTGTTGATATTCCGGGTAAGGAAGAGGGCAAACAGGGTTATCAAGACAGCCGCGACGGCACCCGTTGTGCTTACCCATTTCAGCATGGTCGAACCGGCCGTTTCCGAGGTGGCCGCCATGGCTTGGACCGCTGCCATCGCCTCGGCCTCGTCGATCTCGGCAAGCAAGGCCCAAGTTGAACCGTACACGTTGACTGGCGTGTAGGCGCTGAGTACAGGGTTGCCGTTGTAGTCGATAATGATCTTGGCGTCAGTTTTGCCGCTGAGCGCCGCGGTGGCCGCATCGGTATCAACGGCGCCCTTCGATGGGTCGGCAAACGAGGCCTTCACGGTATGATTGACCGAGTCCAGAAACGAATCCGACCGCATCAACTTGTCCTGCCCAACGAGGTACGTTTCTCCGCTCTTGCCCATGCCGTCGCGAACGGCCATGATCTTGTTGATTCCTTCGAGCGGCAATTGCAACCCGACGATCACCTCCGTTTTCTCGTTCTGCATCACCGGTCGTGTGATGAAGGCGGCCGGTGCGCCGTTGCTTGGTGCGTACGGGGCGAAGTCCGCAAAGGCGAACTTGCCGGTACTGAGCGACTCGCGAACTGCCTTGCCGAGCCCGCTGTCGGCGTACTTGCCGTTGACCAGATTCGTCTGGTAGTCTGCTTCATGGCAAACTGAATAGAAGCAATACCCGTCCGGATTGAACAAGAAGAGATCGTAATAGCCGTACATCTCGGCGTATTGCTTGAAGAAGTAGTCCCCCTTTTCATTCTTGGGGCAAAAGGCTTCGGCAACGTCCATCTCAGCCAACAGGCCCCAAGTGAGGCCGCCGACCTTCACCGGGCAATACGCGCTGAGCACGGGATTGCCGTTGTAGTCGATCACGACCTCCGCTCCGGTCTTGCCGGCCAAGCTACTGTGGACAGCCTCGGTATCGACCTTGCCCGTTTCCGGATGACGGAAGGAAGTGGTTACGCTGTGGTGTTCTGCGTCCAAGTACGAATCTGACCGCATGAGCAGATCGGGGCCCACGACGTAGGTTTCGCCTGTCTCGCCCAAGCCGGATCGCTCGCCCATGATGGCGTTCAAGCGGTCAATCGGCATCTGGAACATGGCCACGGCGACTTTTTCGTTGCCATCGAAGATCGGCGATGCAATGAAACTGGCTGGCGCCTCGTAGGAGGGGGTATACTGCCTGTAATCCACCAGGACGATGGCCTCTGCTTTGCTCGCTGCGTTCGCCTCTCGAAAGGCCTCCCCGAAGTTCGTCTTTGCGTAGGGCCCGTCAATCAGGGACGTGGTGAAGTCCAGTTCCTTGAAGACGGTGTAGACGATGTCTCCTGTTTCGGGATCGACAAGGAAGATGTCGTAGTATCCAAACTTATCGAGATAGTTCCGGACGATCGGGTGGATAATGCCATGTACCTTGCCGTATTCGGAGTCGTCCGGTGCCCGGTCCAGGAGGTGTTTCGAGCCGAGCGGGTTCGGATTGGCCCAGATGTATGCGTGTTGGAGGGCGATCGAGTCGGCGTCGAGTTGATTGAGGAACCGTTCCGCGCCGGGCGACGCACCGTCGTTCTGCTTGCGATACTCAGCCGCGAAGTCTCCCGTGTAGTACTGATTCAGCTCCTTCTTCTGAGCCTGGATTGCGTCCTCGGACGCTTGCGTCTCCTTTGTGTAGTTGCGAAATGCCCGCTTCAGGTCACGCGCGGCCTGGACAATCATCCGGTCCTCGGAGAACGTGAGAATCTGATCACTGATTGACTGGAAGTAGCGTTCGACAGCCGCCCGCTTGACGTCGCGGTTGGCTTGCAGCTTCTGGAAGGCCTCGGCCCGCAGCGTGCCGACCGTCTCGACGAGAACGCCCATGTCGCCCTCGCGCTCGTTGAAGTAGGTCTCGATCTGTTGCTTTTTGACTTCCCTCAAGGCGACAAGCTGCTCATAGCCCTTGTCCTCCAGTGCAGAGCCGCCCTGGCTCCCAATCTCCTTCATCCCCTTGTCGGCGGTGCCATAGCTCATGTACGCTACTGCCGCCAGAGGGATGAGACCTGCGCCCAGAAAGGAAGTGAGTAGTTTTGTTCCGAGTGTCATGACTCCATGCTCCCATCG
>JBDRKQ010000018.1:0-37871 GCA_043813895.1 Planctomycetota bacterium | reverse complement strand
TGCGCGGACATGAAGTCACGAGCGACATGTCGGAGAAGGACGGCGGCAGTGACGCCGGGCCTTCGCCGGTCGAGTTGTTGGCCGGTTCGCTCGGAGCGTGTATCGGCATGATGGTGCAGAGCTACTGCAAGAGAGAGGGATACGAAGGCGACGTCGGCGTCAGTTTGACACTGGAGCTGGCGTCCGGGCCGAAACGGATCGGGGCGATCGTCGTGGACGTCGAACTCCCGGACGGAATCCCCGAGGACAAGCTGGATGCCATCCGGCGCATGGCCGAGAAGTGTCCCGTTCATGAAACACTCCGGAATCCGCCTCGGGTGGACATCGAGGTTACGTAAGGCTGCAATCAGGCGCGTATGCGCCCCGGCGCGAAGCGCCTGCATCATAAAGGAGAATACGGATGGAACAGGTAGAACTTGGCGGCAAGATGATTGAGATCGACGAGGACGGGTTCATCCAGGATCCGACCGTGTGGGACGAAGGTGTCGCGAAGAGCCTTGCGGAGACCGAAGGCGTTGCCGCAATGTCGGACGACCACTGGAAAGTGGTCAACTATCTTCGGGAGTACTATCTCGAGTTCAACATGGCGCCGATGATCCGAAAGCTGTGCAAGTCCACCGGCTTCAAGCTGAAGGAAATCTACGACTTGTTCCCGAGCGGACCGGCCAAGGGCGCCTGCAAGGTGGCCGGCCTTCCCAAGCCGACGGGTTGTGTTTGATTCGGACGCTTGTATGGCTTGCATAGCCGGAACCGCGGTGGACGATTAGCCTTGTTGCGGGCCGCAGCGCGGCGCAAAGCTCACCGGGGCTTTCGGGTCGAGGTTGGTCGTTGCACGCTTGTGGGCAATCGCAGGGGACCGAGCGATGACACTCGGGAAGTTGCTGGAGGAAAACAGGGACGCCATCGTCCGGAAGTGGTTCGAGGATGCCCTCGCCACGTACTCGGGAGATTCCTCCGCACTCTTCAAACGACAGAAGGACCCATTCGCCAATCCCGTGGGCCACAGTCTCCGCGTAGGAACGCGAGCGATCTTCGATGCACTACTCGACGGAATGGATGCCGAGAAGATTCGCGAGCAATTGCGGGAGATCGTCAAGATCAGGGCGGTCCAGGATATGTCCGCACCCCAGGCCGTCGGCTTCGTCTTCGAATTGAAGCAGGCCATCCGGATGGCGTTGGGGGAGGCGGCGAGGCAGCCACAGTGTTTGTTAGAGTTGGAGCGAATCGACGGGCACGTGGATCAGATCGCGCTTTTGGCCTTCGATCTATTCGTCGAATCCCGGGAGCGTCTGTGCGAGCTTCGAATCAACGAGGTCAAGCGAAGGGTCTCGTGGGTGATGGACAAGATGAGCGCGCGTGGTTTTGATCCGGAGTTGGCTCAAGTTGATCCGGAATGAGCGTATCCAAGGGCAAGAACGGGAGACGAGAGGGTCTTAGATGAAGGTATTGCTCCCCTTGATAGCTGTGGGCGGTCTCTTCTTGCTGGGTATGCTCGGCGCCACGCAGGGGGGCGCATGGGCTTTCGCAGTCCTCTTCCCTTATATCGCCGTGGCGTTGTTTCTCGGCGGCATGGTCTACCGCGTCTTGAGTTGGGCGAACGTCCCGGTCCCCTTTCGCATTCCGACCACGTCCGGGCAGCAGAAGTCGCTCTCCTGGATCAAGTCCGAGCCGCTGGAGAATCCCCACAATCGCCTCACCGTCATCGGGAGGATGGCGCTGGAGGTTTTTTTCTTTCGCTCGCTGCTGAAGAATACGAAGTCGAACCTGATCGAAGGGCGCAGGCTCGTCTACGCGACCGACGTATGGCTCTGGCTTGCGGCGATGGCGATGCACTGGTCGTTCCTGGTCATTCTGATCAGACATCTTCGCCTCTTCACGAATCCGGTGCCGGCCTGTGTGTCGTTTCTGGAAGAGGCGGACGGCTTCTTCGAAATCGGGATCCCGGTTCTTTACGTGACTTCCGCCGTCTTCCTGGCGGCCTTGGCCTACCTTTTGTTCAGAAGGCTTGCGTCCGCCCAGGTGCAGTACATCTCCCTGGCCAGCGACTACTTCCCACTGTTCCTGCTGTTGGGCATCGGCGCCAGCGGATTCTGGCTCCGGCACCTGGCCAAGACTGACGTTGTGGGCGTGAAGGAACTCGCCCTCGGATTGGTTTCTTTTTCGCCCGTGGCCTCCGAGGTTGCTCGGTCGATCAGTCCGGTCTTCTTCGGACATCTGTTTCTGGTCTGCGTGCTGCTGGTCGTCTTCCCGTTCAGCAAGTTGCTACACATGCCTGGCGTGTTTCTCAGCCCAACCCGAAACCTGGCTAACAGCAATCGGCGGGTCAGGCATGTCAATCCCTGGGACTACCCCGTCAAAGTGCATGGCTACGCGGAGTACGAGGACGAACTCAGGGACAAGATGAAGGCGGCCGGAGTTCCGGTCGAGAGGGAATCGTAATGCCGAGTCCGGACGAAATGGCATACTACCAGCAGGAAGACCTGCTGAAGATAGACAGCCGCCCACCGAAGACGGCCTGGATGGACACGCCCGTTGATCTCAGACCGGGTTCTTTCATCTATCCCGGCAAGGCGAAGAACCTCAAGATCCTCGACCTGCCGAATCCGCGGGACTGGGCCGTCACCGACGAGGACTGGAAGCTCCCGGAAGGCTGGAAGAAGATCGTTCTCGAAGGAATGGCGGAGCGGCTGAAGCGGTTCCGCTCCTTCAAGCTCTTCATGGACATCTGCGTCCGGTGCGGGGCGTGTGCGGACAAGTGCCATTTCTTCATCGGCGGCGGTGATCCCAAGAACATGCCCGTGCTTCGCGCGGAGCTCTTACGGTCCATCTACCGTAAGGACTTCACGGCGATGGGCAAGGTTTTCGGCAAGCTGGCCGGAGCCCGCGAGCTGACGACCGACGTGATCAAGGAGTGGTTCTACTACTTCTTTCAGTGTACCGAGTGCCGGCGCTGTTCGGTTTTCTGTCCTTATGGGATCGACACGGCCGAGATCACCATGATGGGGCGGGAGCTTCTCGGCCTGCTCGGTCTCTACGTCAACTGGGTCATCGAGCCGGTCGCCAATTGTTTCCGTTTCGGAAATCACCTGGCCATCCAGCCGCATGGCTTCATGGACACCATGGAGTTCATGGTCGACGACATCGAGGAGGCAACCGGGGTCCGTGTAGGCCTTCCCGTCAACAAGAAGGGCGCCGAGATTCTCTTTGTTGTGCCGTCGGGCGACTTCGTCGCCGCGCCGGGCATTTACACGTGCATGGCGTATCTGCTCCTGTTTCATGAGTTGGGCCTCGACTATACCTGGAGCACCTACGCATCCGACGGCGGGAACTTCGGGCTCTTTACCTCCCACGAGACAATGAAACGCCTCAACGCCAAGATCTATGCCGAAGCCAAACGCCTCGGCGTCAAGTGGATTCTCGGCGGAGAGTGCGGGCACATGTGGCGGGTGGCCCATCAGTACATGGATACCATGAACGGCCCCGCAGACTTCATGGAGGTGCCGAAGTCCCCGTTCACCGGCACGGTCTTCGACCATGCACAATCCACGAAGATGGTCCACATCATGGAGTTCATGGCCGACCTGATTCACCACGGCAAGCTGAAGCTCGACCCGTCGAGGAACGACCACATTCGCGTCACACTCCACGATTCCTGCAACCCGGCCCGGGCTATGGGCCTGCTGGAAGAGCCCCGCTACGTGCTGCGAAAAGTGTGCAACCACTTCTACGAGATGCCGGAGAATACCATCCGAGAGCAGACCTTCTGTTGCGGAGGCGGGGCGGGGTTGGGAACCGACGAGAACATGGAGATGCGATTACGCGGCGGGCTGCCCAGGGGCAATGCCGTCAAGCACGTCCAGGAAAAGCACGGCGTCAACCAGCTCGCCGCCATGTGTGCGATCGACAGGGCCACTCTCGTGACGGTCTGCGACTACTGGGCGCCCGGCGTCCAGGTGACGGGCGTCGGCGAACTCATCGCCAATGCGGCGGTGCTCAAGGACGAATCGAAGCGGACGCTCGATCTGCGAATGGAATCGCTCCCGGGCACGGAAGAGGGCGACGAGGGGGGAGGGTCCAGCGATGAGTGACAAAGGAACAATCGTTGCCGGGTTGGTCGTCTTCCTGGCGTTGGCCGCGTTTCCATTCTGGTACGCGCTGGGTGTCGGCGGGGACGTGTCTCCGCCCGATCTCGAGCTGCCGACGGACGCGACGCAATGCGTCGAGGACACGGAGTACATGAAGGCCGAGCATATGGACCTGCTGAACCGCTGGCGGGACGCAGTCGTCCGTGATGGCGAGCGGGAGTACACGTCGGAGTCCGGCGAGAAGTACACGATGAGTCTGACAGGCACCTGCCTGGGTTGTCACGCGGATAGAGAGGCATTCTGTGACCGGTGCCACGACTATGCGAACGTCGAGCCGAGCTGCTGGGATTGTCACCTGGAGCCGAAAGGAAACTGAGCAATGGACGATACACGACGCAGTTTCCTCAAGAAAGCAGTCTGCGGGGGTGTGGGGTTGGGTTGCGGTTTCCCTCTTTTGGGCACCGCCTGTAGCGCCTCGAGGCACGACGCCGCCGGCGACGCGTCCTCCTCGACCCAATGGGCGATGGTCGTGGACGTCCGCAAGTGCATGCAGGAGGATGTCCGCCACGCGTGCAGCGAGGCGTGCCACCGAGAGCACAACGTGCCCAAGATTCCTGATCCCGAGGAGGAGGTCAAGTGGATTTGGACGGAAGGGTTCAAACCAGCCTTCCCCGATCAGACACACGACCATATGGCACAGAAGCTGCAAGATGCCCCGGTCCTGGTGCTCTGCAACCACTGCACGAGGCCGCCGTGCGTGAGGGTCTGCCCGACGCAAGCCACGTGGCGGCGAGAGCAGGACGGGATCGTCATGATGGACATGCACCGTTGCATCGGTTGCCGCTACTGCATCGCCGCATGTCCTTACGGCTCCAGGAGTTTCAACTGGCGGCACCCGCGCGAGTACATCAAGGAGGATGAAAACGGCGAACTGCCGAGCGACTACCCGACCCGGACAATCGGGGTGGTGGAGAAGTGTAACTTCTGCGCCGAGCGGTTGCGTGTCGGAAGGCCGCCGGCCTGCGTGGAGGCGGCGGAGAAAGTGCCGGGCGGGGCGGGCGCCCTGACCTTCGGGAACGTCACCGACCGCAACTCGGAGGTGAGTCGGGTCCTTCGCGAGAACCACACGATTTGCCGGCGAGTCAGTCTCGGAACCGGCCCCAACGTCTTTTACATCGTTTAGGACCCAGCCGGGTGATACCGGAAGAGCCAAGAGGTAAGACGATATGCTGCAGGACGCATTTCGCGGAGGCAAACAATACTGGATTCTCCTCGGAATCTGGGTGCTGTTGATCGCGATTGGCCTGGTCGCATACGGCCGGCAGTTGAGCGAGGGGCTGCACATCACGGGGATGAGCCGAGATGTGACCTGGGGGTTCTACATCTCGCAGTTCACCTTCCTGGTCGGCGTGGCGGCATCGGCAGTGATGGTCGTCCTGCCCTACTACCTCCACGACTTCAAAGCGTTCGGCAAGATGGTGATTGTTGGCGAGTGCCTGGCCATCTCGGCGGTGTTGATGTGCATGGTTTTCATCTTCGTCGACATGGGCCAACCCACGCGCGTCATGAATGTGATCCTGCATCCGACTCCGAGTTCGCCCATGTTCTGGGATTTCATCGCGTTGACCGGCTACCTCCTACTGAATCTCATCATCGGCGCCGTGACGTTCGATGCCGAGCGGAAGGGGGCGCCGCCGCCTCGATGGGTCAAGCCGTTGATTTATCTGTCGATTCCATGGGCCGTCAGCATCCACACGGTAACGGCGTTTCTCTACTCGGGCTTGGAGGCCCGGCCGTTTTGGATGACCGCCATCCTGGCGCCGCGCTTTCTGGCTTCGGCCTTCGCTTCCGGCCCGAGCCTTCTGATCCTGCTGGCGCTGATCCTGCGGAAATTCACGAAGTTCGACCCGGGCAAACAGGCCATCCAGAAGCTCGCGACGATCGTCGCCTACGCCTTTGTGGTCAACCTGTTCTTCGTGCTCGTCGAGCTGTTCACGGGCCTCTACAGCGACATGCCGCACCACGTGCACCATTTTGAGTACATGTTCGTCGGCCTTCACGGGCACACCGGGCTAGTCCCGTGGATGTGGGTGTGCGAGTTTCTGACTCTTTGCTGTGTCGTGCTTCTGATCATTCCCAACGTGCGGCGGCGGGAGGGTCTCCTCGCCGTCATATGTGTTGCGGTGATCGTGGCGATCTGGATCGAGAAGGGCGTCGCCATGATCGTGACAGGCTTTGTCCCTTCACCATTGGGCAGGATTACAGAGTACACGCCGACCGCGCCCGAAGTCGCGATCACCATCGGCGTGTATGCCCTCGGCTTCCTGGTGCTAACCGTGCTCTACAAGATCGTGATAAACGTCAGGGAGCGGCAGTTGCTCGCGTGAGAAGAGAAGGCTGTACGGATGGGGGCTGAGATGATCGGGACAGTTGATTGGCAGAGTTGACAGGACGGGTCGCGGCGTGGTAACAAAGCTGTATCTTGACTGTCGTACAGTTGAACGGGGCCCGCGCCGGCCCGTGGGGTTTGAGGCGAAAGACGAGAGTCGCTCGTCAGGAAGATAATGAAGAACAAGACAAAGCCATCTTTCCAAACCGAAAGGAGGTAACGATGGCAGATTCAGGAAACGGCACACCGTTATTGGATGAATTGGAGAAGGGGCCCTGGCCCAGTTTCGTCACGGAAATCAAGTCCATGGCGAAAGACAACAAGATGTGCAAGGACCTGCTCGGTCAGCTCGAGAAGTCCTATCGCAACAAGGTGGGCTATTGGAAGCACGGCGGCATCGTGGGCGTGATGGGCTACGGCGGAGGCGTCATCGGGCGCTACTCTTTCCTGGCCAAAGAGTTCCCGAGCGTGGCGCACTTCCATACCTTGCGCATCAACCAACCCAGCGGTTGGTTCTACACGTCCCAGGCCATTCGCGACCTGTGCGATATCTGGGAGAGACACGGTTCCGGTCTGACCAACATGCACGGGTCCACCGGTGACATCATCTTCCTGGGCACGGTCACCGACGAACTCGAGCCGACCTTCGAAGAACTTACCGCGAAGGGCTTTGACCTCGGCGGGTCCGGCTCGGATCTGCGCACCCCGAGTTGCTGCGTGGGACCGGCTCGGTGCGAATGGGCCTGCTATGACACGCTGGCGATCACCAACCACCTCACCCAACACTTCCAGGACGAGTTGCACCGCCCGGCATTCCCCTATAAGTTTAAGATCAAGTGTGCTGGCTGTTCCAACGACTGCGTGGCCTCCATCGCACGTTCCGACATGTCCATCATCGGTACTTGGCGGGACGACATTCGGATCGACCAGGCCGCGGTCAAGGACTACGTCGATAACGGCGGCATCAACATCCATCGGGACATCTACGCCAACTGCCCGACCCGGTGCGTTTCGTGGGACGGCAACAAGCTCGAGATCGACAACGCGAACTGCGTGAAGTGCATGCACTGCATCAACGCGATGCCCAAGGCACTCCGGCCGGGCACGGACACCGGGGCGACGATCCTCATTGGCGCCAAGGCGCCGATTATCGAGGGCGCGTTGCTCGGCTCCGTCATGGTGCCGTTCGTCAAGATCGAACCCCCGTATACCGAGATCAAGGAATTGATCGAGAAGATCTGGGATCTGTGGGGCGAGCACGGCAAGAACCGCGAACGCGTGGGCGAGTTCATCCAGCGCGTCGGCATGGGCAACTTCCTGGAGGAGATCGGCCTCGAACCGATCCCCGAAATGGTCGCACATCCGAGAGAGAACCCCTACATCTTCTTCGAGGATTTCTACGAGGAAGGCGACGAAGAGGAAGAAGAAGAATCGTAGGGACTTTTCCCGCGGAAGACGTGGCCCCGGGGAACCGGGAACGGACCGACATGACAGACAAAACCACAATGAGGATATGAAGCGATGGCAAAAGAAAGAAAGACGGATATCGGGCCTCCGAGCTACGAGAAGTTCCTGCCCCCCGTCATCAAGAAAAACTACGGAAAGTGGAAGTACCACGAGGTCCTGAAGCCGGGCGTGATGGTCCATGTGGGCGAGTCCGGCGACAAGCTCTTCACCGTGCGAGCGGCCTCGCCAAGGCTGATCAGCATCAAGAAGCTGCGCAACTTTGCGGACCTGGCGGATAAGTACTGTGGCGGGCACCTCCGCTTTACCAGCCGGAACAATGTCGAATTCCTGACGACCGAGGAAGCCAATATCGACAAGCTCATCAAGGACCTTAAAGCCCTGAACCACCCGGTCGGTGGCCTTGGCAACGCGATCTCGAACATCGTTCACACGCAGGGCTGGGTCCACTGCCACTCGGCGGCGACCGATGCCTCCGGCATCGTCAAGTGCGTGATGGACGATCTGCACGAATACTTCGCCGAATTGAAGCTGCCCGGCAAGCTGAGGATCGCACTTGCCTGCTGCCTCAACATGTGCGGCGCCGTGCACTGCTCGGACATCGCAATCCTCGGCGTTCACCGCAGGCCGCCGACGATCGATCACGACACAATCAACAAGACGTGCGAGATTCCGAACGTCGTGGCTTCCTGTCCCACGGCGGCGATCCGCCCGGCGACGGTGGACGGCAAGCCCTCGGTCGAGATCGACGATGAGCGGTGCATGTTCTGCGCGAACTGCTTCTCGGTTTGTCCGGCACTGCCGCTCAACGATCCGCTAAACGACGGCGTCTCCATCTGGGTCGGCGGCAAGGTCTCGAACGCGCGCTCGCAGCCGAGGTTTTCTAAGCTGGCTATTCCGTTCCTGCCGAACAACCCGCCCCGGTGGCCGGAGGTGGTCGAGGCCGTGCGGACGATCGTGGAACTCTGGGCGAAGGACGCCCACAAGTACGAGCGGATGGGCGAATTCATCGATCGCATCGGGTGGCCTCGCTTCTTCAAGCTCACCGGCATCGAGTTTTCGAAGGAGCATATCGACGACTTTAAGCACGCGGGTCTGACCTATAACCGGACCGCACAGCTCAGACAATAGGAGATCCACTATGGCCGTCACCCCTGAAGAAGTCGCGGACGCCATGTTCGAGATGGTCAGCGAGTACGCCGGCAAGAAGAAGTTCAAGGCCGGCGACCTGACCAAGGCGATGATCGAGAAGTTCAGCGCGGACGGCTGCGACAAACAGTTGTGCAAGGCCGCAATCCGCACCCTCATGGACTCCGGACGGTGTGTCTACACCTACTTCGGCGGCAGTTTCATCGAGGTGCCTCATGCGGAGGGCGCCGCCGAAGATGCGGGTGGGGGATAACTTGGCTTGCGGTTTGCAGACGGTATCGGGCGCTCACATTCCGCTCCGACGTGGCGAGCAGGGGTGAGGTGCGCGCAGTGCGTCGCTGGATCAGGAGTAGCGCGAGGTAGCACATGGCGTTGAAAAAAACGAAGAAGAAGAAGAGAGGTCTCTCAGGGGGGGCATTCTCCGGAGGCTCTTCCAGCTCCCGCGAGCAGTCGCCCCTGCGGCCCAAGTACGTGGAGAAGATGCCTCCGTGTCGGGACGCCTGCCCCAGCGGCAACCGGATACGTGAGTTCATCACGACCATCGCCCAAGCCGAGCGGCTGAAGAAGCCCGCCGACCAAGCGTTGACGGAGGCTTGGCACGTCTACACTGATACGAGTCCTTTCCCGGCGGTGTGCGGTCGCGTCTGTCCGCACCCCTGTGAACAGGGCTGCAACCGCCAGGAACTGGACGGCCCGGTCAATATCAACAGAGTCGAGCGCGCGATCGGTGATCATGGGCTCAAGGCCAACCTCCAACTCAAGGTCCTCTCGGAAGAGAAGCGTCCGGAGAAAGTCGCGGTCGTCGGCGCGGGCCCCAGCGGGCTCTCATGTGCCTATCAACTCGCGAGGCGGGGCTATTCCGTGACGGTTTACGAGGCCTCCGATAAGCCCGGCGGCATGCTTCTGTGGGGCATCCCTCGCTACCGCCTCCCTGCGGCAATCCTCAACGGGGAGATTCAGAAGATTCTCGATTTGGGTGTGGAGCTGAAGTGCGATACGCGCATCGGTTCGGGCACTTCAATCGACGATCTACGGAGCCGGTATCAGGCCGTGTTCGTCTCCATCGGCGCGCATAAGGGCCTTAAGCTCCGCGTGGAAGGTGAAGACGCGGACAATGTCCTCACCGGGGTCGACTTCCTCAACCGGATTCACCACGGCGAGAAGATCGACGTCGGCGACAACGTGATCGTGGTCGGCGGCGGCGACACGGCGATCGATGCCGCTCGCATCTGCCGTCGGCTCGGCGCGACAACGACAATCCTCTATCGCCGGACGATCAAAGAGATGCCTGCGATCGACGAGGAGATCGAAGATGCTCAGGCCGAAGGGATCAAGCTCGAGTACCTCGCCGCGCCGATCGGGTTTGTCAAGAACGGCAGCCGGATCACCAGCATGAAGTGCATCCGCATGGAGCTTGGTGAGCCCGACGACTCGGGCAGAAGGCGCCCGGTGCCGATCGAGGGTTCGGAGTTCGACATTCCCGCGACGACGGTCATTGCGGCCATCAGCCAGGCGCCGGATTTCACCGGCTTCGAGTCCCTCATCGAGGGCCGCGACTGGATCAAGGTCGATGAGAAGTTCGCCTCTACGAAGGTGGACGGTGTCTATGCCGGCGGCGATGCCGTGAACCTTGCGCTCGCTACCACGGCCATCGGCCACGGCCGCTACGCGGCCGAGACAATCGATCGCAACTTCCGGGCCGTCGAGGCCGGGAACGCCGGGGCGCTTCCGCTCATCAAGCCGGACAAGATGCGGCTTGACCACTATGAGAAGCAGAACAGGGTCGAATCCACGGCCATTCCCATCGAGGACCGACTGGCGGCGATGGAGGCGGAAGTCAACCTCGGCCTCTCCGACGAACAGACGATCGCCGAAGCCAAACGCTGCATGAGTTGCGGCTACTGCTTCGATTGCGAGAAGTGCTGGATGTTCTGCCAGGACCAAGCCATCGTCAAGCCGATGGAGAAGGGCGTGCTCTACACTTTCAAGATGCAGAATTGCACGGGCTGTAAGAAGTGCGCGGAAGAATGTCCCTGCGGCTTCATCGACATGTTGTGACCCGATGAGCATCCCTCGAATCCTGGTTGCTGGCCTGTGCGGGGGCAGCGGTAAGACGCTTATCTCCCTGGGGCTCACGGCGGCCTGGCGACAGAGGGGGCGCAAGGTGGCTCCCTTCAAGAAGGGGCCCGACTACATTGACGCAGCCTGGCTGTCGCGCGCCGCGGACGGTCCCTGCCGAAACATCGACTCCTTCCTCATGCCCCCGCAAGTGGTCGTGCGCTCCTTCGCCGCCTCGGCCGGTCCAGCCGATGTTGCCGTCATTGAGGGCAACCGCGGTTTGTTCGACGGCATGGATGCCCGAGGCACCTACAGCACGGCCGAACTGGCCAAGTTGCTGCAATGTCCGGTTGTCCTGGCCATCGACTGCACCAAGATGACGCGCACGGTGGCCGCGCTTGTCCTGGGTTGCCAACGGCTTGATCCGCAGGTGCAACTCCGCGGCGTAATCCTGAACCGCACAGCCGGCTCTCGGCATGAATCGGTCCTGCGCGACTCCGTTGAGCAGGGCTGTAATCTGCCGGTCTTGGGGGCGATGGCACGGATGTCCGAGCTGCGTTTTCCCGAGCGGCACCTGGGCCTTGTCCCGCCACAGGAGCACGACCAGGTGGCGCGCGCGATACAACATGCCGCCGACGTGGCGGAACAGTGTTTGGACCTTGACGCCATCTGGCGGCTGGCCAGGCAGGCGCCGGCGCTTGAACCTGATGACCCGAGCCCGGCCGCTCAAACTGGCCCGAAGCCTCCGCGTGTTCGCGTCGGTGTGTTTCGGGATGCGGCCTTCCAATTCTATTATCCTGAGAACCTCGAAGCCCTGGCGCGAGAAGGCGCGAGCCTGACCGAGGTTTCCCCATTGCGCGACGCCGCATTGCCGGACGTGGACGCGCTGTACATCGGCGGGGGTTTTCCCGAGACGTCTGCGCCCGCCTTGTCGGCAAACAGACAGTTCCTCGATTCCGTTTGCCAGGCGATCGAGAGGGGGATGCCCGTCTACGCCGAGTGTGGCGGGGCAGTCTTCCTTGGCGAGAAGCTGCAAGTCGATCAGGAAGAGTACGCCATGGCGGGAGCGTTGCCCGTGAGCTTTTCCCTCCGAGTGAAACCGCAAGGGCACGGCTACGTGGAACTCGAAACAGTAAGGGAGAACGCGTTCTTTCCAATCGGGGAATCCCTGCGCGGGCACGAGTTTCACTACACTTGCGTGCAGTCTGCGGCGGAGGACCTGACCTTTGCGTTCCGCGTGCGCCGCGGGCATGGATTCGATGGTCGTCGGGACGGCTTGTGCTATCGCAACGTTCTCGCTTCGTACACACACCTGCACGCGCTGGGGACCGAGTGTTGGGCGCCGTCCCTCATTCGGGCGGCGGAGAAATTCGCGCCGAGGGCCTCGGACGTCGCGCAGGAATAACGTGGTCGATCGCATAGCGAACGCTCGCCACCGGCTTTGCCGCTTGGCGGATCGACAGTTCATCTTGTTCCTGCGGGACTCCCAACGGGAGTTGTCGTCATACTGCAGGCCGTAAAGAGTGGCTTGTATTCGTCGACCGACGCGGGGGCCGGACGCTGCAGAGTAGTTTGAAACGCGCTGACGGTCTTTCAGCAAGGCGAAGCCGGGCATGAGAATGAGGTCGAAACTCGTCTGGAAGCTGAGTGCCGCGGTTATGGCGATTCTGGCCGTCGCGATTGCCCTGTGCGGATTCGCCGACAACCTCATCTGTACGCATTACTCGCTGGAGTCGGCCAGGGCTTTTTTGCGGTTCAACTCGGAATCGATCATCAACGGGATCGGAAGACTGATGATGAGCCGGAACAACGAAGGTGTCGGGGAGCTGCTTGTCGAACTTTCCGCCGACAGCGCGGTCTACGGTGATATTCGCCTGACTTCTCACCCGTCCGGCGAAGTTGTGGCCTCCAGATTCGGAAGGGTTGGAACGAGGTTGGACGTGGGCGATCGGGCGTGCGCCGCATGTCATAATCGAGATGATCTCGATCCCTCCGACATGCGGATCGTTGATTCCGTGATCGCTGATCCTGAAGAAGGTCGCGTTCTTTCCGTCACGGCTCCGATCTTCAACAAGCCGGGATGCCGCAGCGCCGCCTGCCATGTCCACGACACCGGCCCGGCGGTCCTGGGCTTCCTGAATGCGGACTACTCTCTGAGCCGAATGGATGCGAAGGATACCGACCGGAGACTCCTTATCCTGGCAACTGTGCTCGCCTCGCTGCTCCTGGGCATTGTCGCCTTGCGGATCATGTTCACTCGGCTGCTGGAGAGGCCGATCAGCCGGCTGATCGCGGGTACGAAGCAGATTGCCGCAGGCCGACTCGACTTTCGGTTTGAACAACACCGCAGCGATGAGATCGGTGATCTGGAAGAGGCATTCAACTCCATGACGGCCAGGATCCAGGCCCACCGTGGGGAGCTGCGCACCACCATGGAATACCTCGGCGGGATCGTCGAGAACTCCGCCGACATCATCATCACCGCCACGCCCGAGGGGGTTATCGAGACGTTCAACCGCGGGGCGGAAAAAGCGCTGGGCTACAGCCGTACCGAACTGATTGGCCGTCCGGTCGGCCTCCTCTTTGCCGATCCCCGGCAGAGGGAAGTTGCCATCGCGCGGCTGAAGGACGCCGACAGTGTTCGGAACTTCGAGACCGCCTTCCTAACAAAGGAAGGCCGGATTCGGGATGTCCTGCTGACGCTGTCCTACCTGCGGGACCGCAACGGCAACGCCATCGGCACACTCGGGATCAGCAAGGACATCACGCAGCGCAAGAAGCTCCAGCGTGAGCTCCTCCAGTCTCAGAAGCTCGCAGCCATCGGCAATGCCGCCGCCGGGATCCAGCACGCCATCAAGAACATGCTCAACGCTCTCAAGGGCGGCGCCTACGTGGTCCGAACCGGCATTTCGAGGGACGACGCGAATCTCGTCGAAGAAGGTTGGGCGATGGTCGATGAGGGCATCGAGCGGATCGGCCTTCTCTCCGAGAACATGCTGCGCCACGCAAAAGAGTGGAAGCCGGAACTCCAAAGGGTCGACCTCAACGACCTGGCGATCAAAGTCTGCGCGATGAACCGACAGATCGCGGTCGAGAAGGGCGTGACCCTCCACCACAACCTGCCCGAAGGGCTGCCCGCCGTGTTGTGCGATCCGAAGCTGATTCACCTGGCGATGACCGACATTCTGATAAACGCCATCGATGCCTGCGATTGGAAGGAGTACGGCCCCGACGAGAGTCCCGAAGTGGTGTTGAGGAGCTCTGTGAGTGAGGACGGCGGCTTCTTCGTGATCGAGGTCCGCGACAACGGCTGCGGGATGAGCGAGGATGTCCAACAGAGCATCTTCACGCCGTTCTTCAGCACAAAGAAGTCCTGGGGCACCGGCCTGGGCTTGGCACTGACCTCGAGAATCATTAACGTACACGGTGGAAGCGTCGCTGTGGAATCCGAACCCGAGGTTGGGACCACGTTCCGCATTCACCTTCCGCTGGAAGGACCGGTGGGTCCCAAGGAGCCGGCTGATGGCCAAGCAGATTCTCATCATTGATGACGACCAGAACTCCGTGAAGTTCCTCTCCGTCGTCCTGAGCGAACACGGCTATGAGTCGGTCTCTGCTCCCGATGGCGTCGAAGGCATGAAGCAGGTCGAGCGTGCCAAGCCCGACCTGATTATCCTCGACGTCATGATGCCCAAGAAGTCGGGCTTCGTCCTGTTCAAACAGCTCAAAGAGGACGCGAAGTATAGGTGTATCCCGATTCTCATGGTGACCGGCGCCAGCGCGATTCTTGAGGAGCTGGGTGTCCGGGAGAGAGCGCCTGCCGACAAACCGTACGACAGCCTTCGCGAAGCCCTCAAGGGGAAGCTCCAGGAAATCCGGGAGGAGGGGCAGATCACGCCGGAGATGTTCATGGACAAGCCGATCGATCCAGACGCATTCATCGCAAAGGTACGGAATCTGATTGGAGATTGAATCCAAGTCTCTGGAAGCCTATGACTGACGATCCCCCGATCAGCGATCCTTCAGGTGCCTTACGGTTTCTCCCGATGGCGCTCGACGTCAATGGCAAGCGCTGCGTCGTCGTCGGTGGTGGGGGGGTGGGGACGCGCAAGGCACTGACGCTGAGGCGTGCGGGGGCAATCGTGACGGTCATCTCACCCGCCGTTACCGCGGAGTTGGCCGAGCAGATCAAGACCGGTCGCTTGCGCTGGCTCAAAGAGGCATTCCGAGAAGAGCATCTTGGCGACGTGTTCCTCGCGGTTGCGGCCACGGATGACGAAGCCCTGAATGCGACAGTTGCGCGGCTTGCTGCTCAATCTGGAGCGCTGGTCTGCGATGCCTCATCAGCCGAACGCTCACAGGTGATTTTCGGAGCGCTGCATCAGGGCGTGGACGTCACGATCGCCGTATTCACCGACGGCCGCGATCCGGCGTCGGCCAGGCGCACGCGTGACCGGATTGCGAAGCTGATCGACCAGAGTGTTTCCGGAAGTCCGTAGCGTCCGACTCCCGTGTCGGACGTAGAACCGGTAGCGTCCGACCCACGTGTCGGACGTGACGTTCAGAGCCGCGCGCGTCACCAAGCGGTTCCCACCGAACTCGGGCGGGGCCACACTCGAGCGCGGACCGCTCCATGACAGTCGCGTCTCTGCTCTTCAACGCCCTGCCGGCGCATCGCGTAGCGCCTGCTGAACCACTTGCCCTACAGTCGTCTGGTGGATGTCCCTGTTTTGATATTGATCAACCGGCCCCTCGTCTGAGAGCAGGTCGGGGCGGTCTCGAAGAAGATCGGCTCGTCCCACCTGACCCAGGCACCACCCGGCCATTCCGCGGGCCTGCGCGCCCGGATCGTCCAGGGCGGACGTGATCGCTGGGAGAACGGCCGGGATGTGATCACCCGCCAGAGCCCCCAGTCGTCCGATGGCCCAGAGAATCCCGGCCCTGAAATGGTCCAGATCCTCCTCTGCCAGGTTCAGGATGAGGAAGACAACGATCGGTATGTACTCGGCGAACAGTTTCGGGCGGTGGCGGACGATTTCGGCAATCGCCTCGGGGGCTCGCCAACAGATCCCTCCGGACTCTTCGGTCAGCATCCAGTTCAAACGCCGCAAGTGTTCGCGAACGTAGTCGGGATCATCCTCCGCGATGCGGCGGGCGACCAACCCCATTGCTTCGATGGCGCGCCAACAGATCAAGGGCTCCGGATCGAACGTCTGGGAGACGAGTGAGCCCAGGATACGTCGCTTGCGCACCGCCGCATCGACAAGCCCGTCGAGGTCTCCGTCCCGGAGCATTTCGCGTAGTCGATGCTTCACTGCGGGTTCCCGTCTGTCTCCTGAGTTCTCGGAGCACTTCAGAAACCAGTGTTTCGGTCCAGGCGTTTTCACGGGTGGAGAGCATCGGCCTTCCGGCCGGTACGAATGCCAGACCACGTGCTGCGCCCACGACTCCACGTGGATTGGACCACCAAGGCCATTCAAGAGGAAGTGTAGCACCTGATCCCAGTGTCGGACCGGACATCGAAGACCGGTGGTCTCTGGCAGTGGACAGGGGCTTCGGCGGCTACAACGGCGCGCGGGCTGCTGCAGCATGTACCCAATCTGACTGCGCCCCAAAACCGGTCGAGGTGGCGGTGGTGGCTCGGGGCTGTGGTTTTTCTGGGTCTTGGCTTGCGATTCGTCTGACCTGCCCATATAATTGTCTTAACGTGATAGCGTCTAGACGCCGTCACGGACCGCCTGTAACCTGTTGGCGCTGCTTGAGTTAATGGCCCCCTAATTCCCCCTGTCCCAGACGGGAAGAGGTAAAGTCGGCCGGTGGTCCGGTCCAACTTCCAGAGCAGGGTTGCCGCGAAGGAGAGGCACCGATGCACAAAGCCCTTCTAGAGAGCGTGCCAATCAACCAGACCGTGATTCGGCTCATTAAGGACGATATCACCGATCTCGATGTGGACGCCTTTGTTTTCTATGCCCAACCCGATCTGGCCCTTGGATCAGGCTTCGGAACGGCGATCTCCATCCGCGGCGGGCCGTCCATCCAGAAAGAGCTCGAGACGCTCGCGCCCGTCGCTCCGTGTGAGGCCGTGGTCTCTGCGGCGGGGAAGCTGAAGGCGAAGTATATCATCCACGCCGTGGGGCCCAGGTTCCGGGAGGAGGATATCGAGGGCAAGTTGCACGCGACCGTCCTCAATTCGCTGGAGCGGGCGGATGAAAAAGGGATAGAACGAATTGCCCTGCCAGCGATGGGCGCAGGGTATTACGGCGTTCCGCCGGATGTGTGCGCCCGCGTGATGTTGGAAGCGATCAAGACTCACCTTGGGGGCGAAACCGGAATCAAAGAGCTGACCATCTGCGCTCTGGATACAGTTCAACACCAAGCCTTCGAGTCCCGCCTGAAGACCTTTTCATAGTCGAGAAAACACGAAATGAGCGACCTACTGCATTTCTCCGAGCATACGCTTCAAGAGGTGGCGTTGGGCATCATGGCGTTGGTCTACACGACGCGCATCATCTGGTTCCTGCGATTCAAGGCCGGCGGCGAGCGCCAAGCACCCACCGGCTCGCCACGGACGACGCGGCGCAAGGGCATCCTTTATTCGTGGGCCAATGTCGGCATGCCCTGGGCGATGGAGAGCACCCGGCGGAAGTCCTTCCTCTACGCCCAATTCGTGGTCTTTCATCTCGGAGTTACTGCCGCCATCGGCCTGTCGTTCATCATTCCCTATTGGCCGGCACTCCTGGAAAGCAACTTGGTGGTTCGTGTGTTGCAGGCGGTGATCGGCGCGGCGGGCGTGGCCGCGGTCATCAGGATGATTCGGCGCGTCGGGGATCGCTACATGCGCGCCATCAGTTCGCCGGACGATTACTTCTCGCTGCTGCTGCTGACGGTTTGGTTCTTCTTCGCCTTCCTGGCGGTGCCGAATGACATCAGCGGCGGCGAGGGGATAATGCTGGCTTTCTTTTTGCTGACGGCTTTCTTCCTGATCTACGTGCCGTTCAGCAAGATCTCCCACTACCTCTATTACCCCTTCACACGCTACTACCTCGGTAAGACGATGGGCTACCGCGGTGTGTATCCAATGCAACGTGGATGAACCGGCGGGCGAGCCGACGACGGAGAGAGAAGATCCGATGAGTGAACAGCGAAGCAGATCCCACAAGGCCCAAAAGGTGCTGGAGCGGATGCGTGAGAAGATGAACCGGCAGATGGCCGGGTCGCTTGTCGCTTGCGTGCATTGCGGGCTGTGTACGGATTCCTGCCACTACGTGCAGGCCAATCCCGGCGATCCGACCTACGCCCCGGCCTACAAGGCCGACAAGATTCGCAAGTTGTTCAAACGCCACTTCGACTGGACCGGCCGCGTCTTCCCGTGGTGGGTGAAGGCGGGCAGCGTCTTCACGGATGAAGATCTGGAGGAATTGAAGGACACGGTTTTCGGCAAATGTACCAACTGCCGGCGGTGTACCCTGAATTGTCCGATGGGAGTCGATCTGGCGACGTTCAACCGCATGGCCCGCGGCCTGCTCGTCTCGGTCGGCGTCATGCCCGAGGGCGTTGCCGTGGTCAGCAAGGACCAGTGGGAAACCGGCAACCAGATGGGCGTGCTCAAGGAGGAGTACCTTGAGACCCTCGAGTGGATGAGCGAGGAGTTGCAGGACGAACTGGATGACGAGGCGGCCGTAATCCCCGTCGACAAGCCGAACTGCAACGTCGTGTACTCCATCAACCCGCGCGAAGTAAAGTACGACCCACGCAGCATCTCCGACGCGGCCAAGATCTTCCACGCCGCTGGCGAGAGTTGGACGATGCCCAGCGAAGGCTGGGACATGACCAACTTCGGGCTTTTCTCCGGCGACGACGATCTGGGAGGATCGGTCGCCCGCAGGCTCTACGAGAAGGCGATTGAACTGCGCGCCAAGAAGCTCGTCATCTCCGAGTGCGGCCACGGCTATCGCTCCACCCGCTGCGAAGGGCCGAACTGGGCCAAGTTCGACATGCCGGTCGAGATGGAAAGTTCGGTCGACACCATGCTTCGATACATCAAAGAGGGCCGGATCAAAGTCGACAAGACAAAGAACACCGAGCCGGTGACCTTCCACGACTCGTGCAACAACGCCCGAAGTTGCGGCCTCTTCGAGGAACCCCGCGAGCTGCTCAATCTCGTCGTGACTGATTTCCGAGAGATGCACCCGAATCGTGCGGAGAATTATTGCTGCACAGGCGGCGGCGGCGCTATGTCCATGGCGGAATACACGCCGCGGCGGCTCAAATCGGGCATCGTGAAGGCGAACCAGCTCAAGGCGACCGGCGCCAAGGTTGTTGTCACTTCATGCCATAACTGCGTCGATGGCCTGACCGACGTGATCCGCCACTACAAGCTGGACATGAAGGTCACGCAGTTGGTGAACCTCGTGGCCAATGCGCTCGTGATTGAAGAGAAGGCGGCTGTGCCGGTCGAGAAGGAGGTGGCCGTGGCAGTCGCGGAAGCGGCGGCTGTGCCGACCGGCGCGGTGGCCGCCCCAATCGAAGAGGAGATTGCCGTGTCTGCCGCAGCCGCAAGAGGAGAAGGGCCGCCGCTCGCCGGCCGAACCGTACTGGTGGCCGACGACGAACCGGATCAGGTCGAATACCTCGCGGCCGTCTTCGAGGACAATGGCGCCAAGGTGTTGCGCGCCTCCAACGGTGACGAGGCGTTGCAGATGGCTCGAACGGAACACCCCGACCTGCTGACGCTCGACCTCGGCATGCCGGGCCGAGACGTGGGCGAGGTCTTTGCCGCCCTCCGCAGAGACCCTGGGCTCGAAAGCCTGAAGATCTGTGTGATAACCGGCCGACCGGAGCTGCGTAAGCTGATATACGGCCGCTCGGTCAGGGTGCCGGAGGGATACCTGGACAAGCCGGTGACCGAAGAGACGCTGGTGCGCACAGCGCGCAAGATTCTCGAGCTGTCTCACGATTCGTAGCGTCCGACCCCCGTGTCGGACGTAGAAGAACACGTTTTCTCCCGGCCGACGGGGGCGTCGGCCGCTGTAGGTGGATTGCGACTGCTCCGGCTTTGGATTTCGTGATGGACCCGAATCCGTCTCCATACTTCGACGCGGCTCCGTGCTACCTGACGGTCTTGGACCGCGATTTTCGGATCCTCCATGCCAACCAACGGTTCCGCGAGGACTTCGGTGATCCCGATGGACGGTTTTGCTACCAGATGTACAAGGGCCGCTCCGAGAAGTGCGAAGTGTGTCCGGTTGAGCGCGCTTTTTGGGACGGTCAAAGCCATCGCAACGAAGGACAGGTAAGGCGGCTGGATGGAGCGGAGGTCTCGGTCCTGACCGAGGCGACGCCCATCCTGGACCAGAGCGGCAAGATCACGGCCGTGATCGACATGGCCATCGATATCACCCAGATCAAGAGCCTCAAGCGGCAGATGCGGCAGAGCCAGCGGCACTACCACCTCATGTTCGATGAGGTGCCATGTTACATCTCGATTCAGGATTCGGATCTGCGGATTGTGGAAGCCAACCGCGCCTTCCAGGAGGATTTCGGCAGTTGTCTAGGCCGAAAGTGCTACGAGGCCTACAAGCATCGCTCCGAGCCGTGTGCGCCGTGCCCGGTTCAGCAGACGTTTGACGACGGCGAACTTCACACTCGGGAAGAGGTGGTTACCTCGCGTCACGGTAAGCAGATCAATGTGCTGGTCACGACCGCGCCGATCCGCGACGAGCAGGGCAGAATCACGGAAGTGATGGAGATGAGCGCGAACATCACGCAGGTCCGGGAGCTCGAGAGCCGCCTCACCTCACTGGGACTCCTGGTCGGATCCGTATCCCATGGGCTCAAGGGTATGCTCAACGGCTTGGCCGGCGGAATGTACCTGGTCGACTCCGGATTCAAGAAGGACGACAATGCGCGGGTGCACAAGGGCTGGGCGACCGTCCAACGCAATGTCGCCCGGATTCGGAGCATGGTGTCGGACATCCTCTACTATGCGAAGGAGCGTGTGCCGAATTGGGAGAACCTTCCCGCGGCAGAGGTTGCCGAAGAGGTTTGCGATCTTGCCCAGCCGCGCGCAATAGAGCAGAATATCCGATTGACCCGCACGCTTGATGCGGACGTCGGCGATTTCGAGGCCGATGCCCAGGCGGTCCGTTCGATGTTGGTGAATCTGATCGAGAACTCCCTGGACGCCTGCCGGCTGAGTGAGAAGGGATCGGCTGCCGAAGTGGCCGTGCGGCTCCAGGGCTTTCCCGATCACATTCAGTACGAAATCGAAGACAATGGCATTGGGATGGACCAGGAGACACGGGAGAAGGCGTTCAGCCTGTTCTTCTCATCGAAGGGCACAGAGGGAACCGGCCTCGGATTGTTTGTTTCCGACCGTATCGCCCGCGCCCACGGTGGTACAATTGAACTGGAGTCCCAACCCGGTGTGGGAACGCGCTTTGTGGTGCGATTGCCGCGCGAGCGGCCTCCCCAGCCCGAACAGGAAGACCCTCACCAATCCGAAACGGAGGCGTTCCATGACTAATGCTCAGAAGACAGTCCTTGTAGTGGACGACGATCCCGATGCACGGGAGTTTCTGACAACCGTCTTGCAGGACAACGGGTTTGTCGCCACCACGGCCAAGGATGGGAGCGAGGCAGTCGCGATGATCGAGCAATCGCCGCCAGACTTGGTCACGCTGGATGTCACGATGCCCGAGAAATCCGGCGTCGCCGTTTACCGGAGGTTGAAAGAGGACGATCGCCTCAAGAGCATTCCCATCATCATCATCACCGGCGTCTCGGACGACTTCAAGCATTTCATCTCCAGCCGCCGCCAGGTGCCCCCGCCCGACGGTTACATCTCCAAGCCCGTGGACGTTGATCAGTTCATGAAAACGGTGAACCAGTTGATCGGCTAGTGCTCCGTTACAGGTCAAACAATAGGTGCCACTGGCGGCTTGCCCGCCAGTGTTTCGTGTGTATCCATGTGCAAGATAGCACTGGCGGACGAGTCGCCGGTGGCACCCTCGGCGCCGAGCCGTTTTCAGACAGAAGAGCCGTGGGCCTCAGCTCGCGCGGCAACATACTCCGCCGCGGCATCCTGCCAATGACGCAGCGGCCTACCGACGGCTTCGACGTACCGCCGATTATCCAACACGGAGTAGCCTGGCCGTTTGGCAGGACGGGGAAACTCCGCACTCATAACCGGCGTGATAGGCGCATCAATCCGGGACAGCCGCAGAATCTCGCGCGCGAAATCGTACCAGGTGCAACAACCGCTGTTCGTGACGTGGACGATTCCGGTCAGATCCAGCCGGCCCAGTTCCCAGAGAGCATCGGCGAGATCAGGGGCATACGTCGGCGAGCCGGTCTGATCGTTCACCACACGCAGGCGCGGCTCCTTCTCGGCAGCGCGCAGGATGGAATCGGGGAAGCACTTTCCGTCGGGGCCATATAACCAGGCAGTGCGGACTATCAATGCGCCCGGATGACTCGCCGCGACGCGTTGCTCGCCGAGCAACTTCGATCGCCCGTGGGCCGACAATCGCTCCGGCGAGCCCGTCGCGCTGTCTTCGGGGATCGGTTCTGTGGCATCACCGCCGAAGACGTAGTCTGTTGAGATGTGGATGAATCGCGCGCCGATGTCCGCGCTGGCCCGTGCGATGATCCCCGCCCCGTCGCCATTGACGCGGCAAGCGAGCGTCTCCTTCCGTTCGCATTCGTCGACCGCCGTGTACGCCGCGCAGTTGACCACGAGATCAGGCCGGAAGTCGTCGAGACGCGGCGTCACCTGCGCCGAGTCCGTAATGTCAAACTCGGGCAGGTCGAGGGCGAGCACGTCAACTCCGTCCACTCGTCGAAACCTCGACGTCGTCGGAGTGCCCAACAATCCCCGCGCGCCGGCGATCAAAACTCGTTTGTGTTGCATGGTCGATTACTCCTGCGTGTTGCATGCACTATACCACTGCAGCGGCGCGCCGTCAGCACCTGCGCCCCCGGGCGGACCCCCCGCGGGGAAACTCGCCGGCGCCTCCTCACTGTCTGCAAGGCCTCCTCTA
This sequence comes from Planctomycetota bacterium, assembly GCA_043813895.1. Lineage (GTDB taxonomy): Bacteria > Planctomycetota > Phycisphaerae > UBA1845 > UTPLA1 > CAZTAR01. The sequence continues at coordinate 14,685 of JBDRKQ010000018.1, read as the reverse complement.
CGGTAAACTCCTGGTATGGGTAGCGAGAGCACACCTCCCCGAGCTTTCCCACCGAACCACGAGGACATCGACCTTTACTGCCTGAAGTGCGGGTACAACCTCCGGGGATTGTCGGGCGACCCGCGCCGGTGCCCGGAATGCTTCCACATGAATCCTGTCGGTGATCTCCAGATCCCTGCGGAAGCCATCTCGAAGCAGCTTGAGCAGATGGAGTCTGCGCCGGCTATTTGCGTCTTCCTGACACCCCTCATAGTTCTTCCGCTTGGCATGATGATTCTCTGGTTGCCGCTACGATCGTCGCGCATCGGCCTCTCTGTGTTGTTCTGCCCCGGCGTTCTGCTGCTTGGTGGGCTCATGGGATTGCTTGTCAACATCCTGAGGTTCCGCAAGTCCTGCCTTGCCAAGCCCGGCTGGCTCGGCGTGTTCGTTCGTTTTTGCGGCTACGGCATCTCCATGCTCCTGGCGGTTCTGGTGCTCGTGTTTTTCGGCGCGGGGCTCCTGACTGAAGTGTGCTCCGATCTGAGGCACAGTGTGTTCAACTGGGTGCATGTGGGCGGGCTAGTGGTCGTCGTCGTTGCGGCCTTCTTGTTTGTGCGCGGTGTGCCGAGCCTGCATCGGCGCGCGAAGGGCGAGATGGAGACCCTCCAGCGAGAGGTGGCCGTCCGAATCGCAAGAGACACAATGCGCCGCCGACTTGGCTGGCGGATGCACCAGAGCGGAAGAGGGTGACTACCGGCTCGACAAACCGTTCCTTCGGTGCGCGCGCGACGATCGTTCACTAGCCATCAGGCAACTGCTCGACAAGCCTGCGGAGTTCCGCAAGCTCCGCCTCCAGACGCTGGATGCGATCCAGAAGAGCCTGGCGGACATCAGCGCTGCTGGTCGTAGGTTGCGAGCTGCTCGATGGTCGGGTGCTGTTCGATGGTTGCGTGGTGCTCGGCAAAGGGATATCAAAAGTCGCCCGCACCGGCCGATGATCGCTGGTGGTGTTGTCATCCGGACAGTCGCCTTCAGCCACGACAATCTCCGATACCCCGTTCCACGCCTGCGCAGCCCCCGCGACAAAGACGAAGTCCAGCACGCTATTGTACTGCGTCGAGCATTGCGATCGGACCAGGGGCTCAGGCGGGCGAATCCACGCAAACACGTCGCCGCCCACCAGCTCATCGAACCCCTCGTCGTGATCCGCATCGCCATTCGGGACCGACCAATCGAAGTTGTAGTCTCCCACAGCGATGATAGGCAGCGCCTGGCTTTGCGCCCAGCGGTTCAGGAGCGTGGCCTGCAAACGGCGCTGGGACGCCTTGCTGCGGTAGAGATGGTTGACCATGAAGAAAAACTCTTGGCCGGAATGCCCGTCCCGCAGACGCGCGACGAGCGGCGCGCGGACACGCCCGCCAACGTTGATTTCGTTCACCTCAAACTGCTCGATGAGTTCGAAGCGATTCCGGTCGTAGACGATGGCGAGCTTGTCCGCGCCGCCGGTCGAGCCGAGGAGGTAATCGAAATCGGCGTTGTCGCCCTCACCAACAGCCGCGGCCTCCTCGAAGGTCCGCGCCCAGGACTCGTTCTGGACCTCGGAAAAGCCCCACAGATCACAACCGTCAATTGCCGCGATCCGCTCGGCGACGACAGCAGCCTGCGCCCCGCCCGATTCCACGTTGTATCCCACGACCGTAAGTTCCGTGGCAAACGACGCCTGCCCGATTGCGAACACCGACGCAATCGCGCACGACAGAAAACGCCTCTTCCAGATACTCTGCAACATGCCTTACTTCCTTCCTGCCGTCTTTCAAGAGTACTTACGACAAGGCATCGCGCGGAAACAACATGACCCATTGTGCCACGTGGCTTGCCTACCGGCTTGCCGTCTGGCGGATCAACCTACTCCGTCGTTCCTGCGAGACTCCTGGCCGCTTCTCAACAGGCGCCCATTGAAGAGCTGCGGACTCTAGTCCGCGCGGCCTGTCGCTCGGTGGCGCGGCCCCGGCATCCGGGAGGCGTGGCGCGGCCCGAAGGCCACGGCTCTCCGGTCCTGCAAACTCCCGAAGCACCATACCGGCCGGTCTGAGATACTACTCGCTGCCCGATTGTCTGAACACACGTGAACAGCCACACGCGGCGAATCTCGACGCGACTGTCCGTTTCCTTGAATCGCCGATTCCCAGTTGCTAGCCTGGAACGAGATGCGCCTCGCACATCCCGGCCCGAACCGCGACAATGTCAGACGCGATCCGCCGGGACAAGCCGGAGTCCTCCCATGAAGACCTTGATCATGCTCGCCGGGCTAACCGTCTTCCTGATCCCCACGACCGGGTGCGTCACGTTCCTGCCCACGGACTTCCTCAGCGGCTTTGCCCTGAATCCCGCTGCCACGTGTGACGAGCTCACCGTTCAGTTGCACCTCGGAACACTGCCCAGCGTGTCCTCTCCCGCCGATGTCGGGCTGCAATCCGAGTCTCTCTTCATTCAAAGCCGCAACGGCCGACAGCTCCACGCCTGGTTCGTGCCTGCACAATCCGACGGCGAACTGGACGCCGCGGCCAAAGGCACCGTGCTCATTCTGCATGGAACGGACGGAACGCTGACCTGCGCGCTGCCCTGGGTCCTCGTCGCGGCCTGCAACCACATGCACGCCGTCGTATTCGACTATCAGGGCTACGGGCAGAGCGAAGGAACGCCCGATATCGCAACGCTGCTCGATGACGGCGAGGCCGTGCTCGCGTGGATCGTGAGCGACGACGCTGCAGCGCGGCAGAAGGTGCACTTGCTCGGAACGTCCCTCGGCACCGGTCCCGCCCTGGGCCTCGCGGCACTGCGTCCACAACCGCAGCTGCAATCCGTTGTCCTGGACGGGGCGTGGGACCCCGAAGAGACGGTGTCAGCAGTTGAAGCCGAGGTGTGCTCGTTGTTCCCACTGTTTGGCCTCTCGACCCGGCTGGGGTTTCTGTGGCTGTTCGAGACGCGCGACGCACTCGGGGAAATGACATTGCCCGCCCTGTTCATCCACGCGGAGAACGACCTCAGAACGCCCCTTTCCGGCGCGAACACGATGTACGAGTTGGTCGGCTCGCTGGCGAAGAGTTTCTGGCTCTTTGAGGACATGACGCATATCCAACCACTCTTCCTTGCTGAAGACGCGTACGTCTCACTCGTCGTCACTCTCTGGCGCAGCCCCGCCGGAGCGCCGTCACCCGCCGCCGCCGAAACAGACCAGACGATCTGCGTGCCCGCTTTCTCGCCATAGAGGATCTATCCGTTCAGAGCAGTTCACCGATGCTCGAGCTGCAGGCTGAAGAAGCCCACTCCGGCGTTCAACAGCCCTCTCGGAGCGACCGATAACAGAGCGCATTCTCGAGCCTAATCGGCACAATCCGCATAACCGCCCCTTGTGGAACGACCGCTCGCCCAGACGGCATCCTCGGCACATCCGTATGTTCAGTCGCCTAACCAACCTCCCGATAAACCTCCCGGCGATAACAACCGGTTACGAGCCCGGGTACGCAGAGCTTTTATCGCACGCCATATGGGGACTGTCGAAATGGTGAGGACTTCGCCAAGGCTAGCCTCGGAATCGGACTTGCTCGCGGTACGCCCGTGGGAACCGCGCGCGGGCACGATAGCCCCCGCGCATCAGTCAGGCGCCAAGGCGACTCGGCCGCGCGCGATGCGCGTGTTTACAGCGCTTGCACTTGTCAGTGCGATGGCGGCAATGGGATGCTCGTCAAGTGAGCAGGAAGTCAACGCCTTCCTGCACGAATGGGAGGCGACGGTTTCCGCGGCGGAGTATCGCATCCAACCTCCCGACGAAATCGAGATCAGTTCGGACAAGGCTCCGGAGATTGACGGCGAGCAGCAGACGGTCCGCCAGGACGGCAAGGTCTCGTTGCGATTGTTGGGGGACGTGGCGGTCGCGGGGCTTACGCCGGCGGAGACATCAGCCAAGCTCGAGTCCTTGCTGTCAAGGTACTATGTGGATCCCCATGTGAACACGCGCGTGAAGGAGCGGCTCAGCAAGCGCTACTACGTGTTTGGTCAGGTGGGGCGCCCGGGCGCACACCCGTACACCGGCCGCGACAGCCTGCTGCACGTTTTGTCGATTGCGCAGCCAACATTCCTCGCTTGGAAGAGCCAGGTAAAGGTGATCCACCCCAGTCACGAGGAGAGTGACCGCAAGATCATGACTGTGAACGTGGACCTGATCATGAAGCAGGGCCGCCTCGAACAAAATGTGCTCTTGGAAGAGGGTGACATCGTGTATGTTCCGGCCACGCCGATGGCCTGGCTCGGGCTGCGATTGCGCGAAGTGTTGTGGCCCGTGTCACCGATACTCGGAGCGGCGCGGACACCTGCGGAGATTGTGACGACAGGCGAGGACGTGGCGCATGGAGACACGTACCGCTCGCGTGACTAGCGACGACTGGCGCATGACACGGCGTGGCATGCGGCACGAAAGTGGTGCCGGCCGCTGTCAGATTCTGGATCCTGGATGATGCATCATCAACTCGACGAATTCTCGGTAACGGACATCCGACACACGCTGAGCGAAGTGTGGCGTGTGATGGTGGGACGCCGGTGGTTCTTCATCTTCCCCTTCTGCATCGTCTCGACGATTGCGCTCGTGTGCTCCTTGTGGGTACCCAGGCAATACGCATCGACCACCGTCGTTCGGCGCGAACACGATCCGGTCTTCGCCAGCATGATCGGGGCGAGCTGGACACATCCCTACAAGGAAATCCGACAGCGCATGGAGTCCGAACTCCGAGACGAAAAGGTCATTGCAGAAGTCTTGGACAAGTTGAACCTGCCGCAGGATCTCGAGCGGTTCTCGAACGGCGAACTGACGCCGGAAAGCCTGGCTGCGCGAGAGGCCCTCGCGCGGCAGGTGTCCGTCGGTGTTTCGGTGACGAGCCTGGAATCGTCCGCGAGCCGGGATGTTGTCTCGATTTGTCTGACTCTTCCCGAGGCGTCAATCATCCCGGGAATCCTGACGGGCATTCGCGATCGGTGCATTTCCAGCGCCCGTCGTAAGACCGTGCAGATGCTGCACGAGGTCGAGACGTTCTTCCTGGCGGAATCAGAGCGATGTCGCGGGGAGTTGAGTTCTCTGCAGAAGAAGATGCTCGGGTACGAGTTGCAGTATCCAGAGATTGATCCGGATTCCGCCGATCGGACTCGGGCGGAGCAGACCTCCCTTACTGTCGAGAAAGTCAACCTGGAGCGGCAGATCGAGGACTTGATGTCCAAGCGGCGGAAGCTCGAAGTTACGCTCGCTCGCGTGGAGAGTGGTGAGGGACCGTTGCCGACGGATACGCTGCACACGCCCGCCTTCAGTCCGAATCCTCGGTACGTTGCGCTGAGTCGCCAGATCGACGGGCTGCTGAAGGAAATCGCGGACGGCAAGACGCTACGGTTTATGACCGAGCAGCACCCGGTGATCCGGCGGATGCGGGAGCGGTTGGTGCAACTTCAGGAGGAGCTGGTAGCCACACCGCCCGAGGATGTTCCGGAAGCCGGTCCCCTCGGACCGGGCGAGGCTGAGCTCGCGGCCAGAGAGGCTGAACGACAGCTCCGGGTGCAGATCGCGGACATCGACGCCGACGTGGCGGCGATCACCGGGCGAATGGGCGAGGTCCATGATCGCATCGAATCGTTGGAAAACCGCAGGGCTCAGGCAATCGAGTTTCGCCCGGATTACCTGAAGATCAAGCAGAAAGCCGGCGAGATCGAGGCCGAGATGGTCTCCTGGGCGAAGAACATCGGGCCGATCCGCCACGTCCTCACTGTGGAAGACCGAAATCGCACGGTCCACTTTGCTACGGTCCAGGACGTCGCCCCCATCCTGCGCCCAACTGCGCCGAGCGCCCGCGGCATCCTGACGATGTGTCTGGGCATCGGCGCCGCCTTCGGCGGCTTGTGTGTTCTCCTCTTCGAGCTACTGGACCGGTCGTATCGAACGGTCAAGCAGTTGCGGACCTCGCTGGGTATCCCGGTGATCGAGGGGATAGACCTGATCGCCACGCGTGCGGCTCGCCGAAAGCGCGTCGTGCGGGAAATGGTGCTGATGCCCACAGCGGCATTGCTGCTCTTCGGGCTCATGTGCTTTGCGGGCACCGCGGCCTACCTGAGTATTGAGAAGCCCGGCGGCTTCGAGAGGCTGAAAGCATCCACCGAGCAGGTTTACAGCCAAGTGGCTGGGTTGGGTTAAGAGTCCTTCGCTGACGATGAGACTGGACCATGGGTAGAATCGCACAGGCGTTAAAAAAAGCGCAGCAGGAACGGGAGGAACAGCTTCGGTTCGGCCGGCTCCGGTCTCCTTCCGTCGCCACCGAAACCGCCAACGCCGCTGTTTCGGCCGCCGCCGTCCTGGACTTGGAGAGTCCCTGCCGCCAGGGTGCTTCGTCGCCCGATTCGGGGGAGAGAGGTGTCGCGGAAAACGCGATCCGTGGGTTGGGGCGCGGCGTCTGGCGTCGTTCCTCCTCCCCGGGAATCGCGCCGATGCCGTCGTGGGACGTTCACCCTTCGGTCGTGGCCGTCCACGAGCGGTCCGCCTCGATCGCCGAACAGTACCGCGCGACGCGGACGTGGCTGCTCCAGCGGAACACAACGGGGGAGCACATAAGTTATGCCATTACGAGTAGCCTCGAACGCGAGGGAAAAAGCGTCACGACGGCCAACCTCGCCGTGATCATGTCAGAGGTCCGCCATCTGCAGGTGTTGGCAGTGGACAGCGACTTCCACCAGGGCTCCTTGGCGAGGTTGTTCAAAATGTCCAACACGCCTGGGTTAGCGGACGTCTTGGCAGGGCACGCGACGCTCGAGCAGGCGATCGCCCGGACCCCGCTGGCGAATCTCTCGCTTCTGCCTGCCGGCAAGTGCCACGGGCTTAACCCCACCGAGTTGCTCAATTCCTCAACCGCGTCGCGAGTCTTCGATGAGATCCGCGAGAGGTATCAGGTCGTCTTGGTCGATACACCTCCGGTGCAGAAGCTGTCGGACGTGGGTGTGGTAGGAGCGCTCTGCACCGGCGTCTTGATGGTCGTTCGGATGCACAGTACGCCGACAAACATCGTCCAGCAATCGGTGCACTGGTTACAGTCGAACAACCTGAACGTCATCGGCTGTCTGGCCGCAGGCTGCAATCTGCGAGACTCCCGTCACATGTACCGGGAGAGCTATCGGGGCGAGTGAGGACGTAGCGTTTGCCGCCCGCGCCGACGACGAATGTAGCGTCCGAACCCCGTGTCGGACGTCCGTCCGAGCCACAGGCGCCAGCGCGGGGTCTACGCGGACGGACCATTGGTCTCCGGACCCACTCGCTTGCGCTCGGGGCTCGGATGAGACACGAACAACCACACAGAAGGGCTGTCATGTCCGAACGCGGTCTTCGGATTCACGAGTTCGACCTGCATTCGCAAGGACCCTGGCAGACGTTTGTAAATAGACACCCGGAGGCGACCCTTTTTCACGATCTTGCTTGGAAGCGCGCCGTCGAGCGGGCGTTTGGCCACCGAAGCCGCTATCTGATCGCCACGCGAAACGCCAGGGTCGTCGGCATCCTGCCTCTCTTCGAGATCAAAAGCGTCCTGGCCGGTCGACTCCTGGTCAGCGTTCCATACGCCACCTACGGCGGCATGTTGACCGATGGACCGGAATCCGCCGCCGCCTTATTCAACAAGGCCAAGGGGATCGCCGCGCGAATCGGAGCCCGGTCCATCGAGTTTCGATCGATCAAGGCCGCTGTTCGTACGTTGGATTCGGTGAATACTCACGCGACCTTCCGCAAGATGCTGCCTCGTCGCGCGGCCGATGTGCCCGGCGCCTTACCCCGCAAAGCCCGGGCGGCGGCGCGCCGCGCCGGCCAGCGCCATCGCCTGCGCGTCGAGTTCAACACCGCGTGTTTGCCGACTGTCTGGCAGCTGTACGCCCGTTCGATGCGGCGGCTCGGTTCGGTGAACTATCCCTATCAGTTCTTCGAGGAGTTGGTGTCGGCGCTGGGAGGCCGAAGCGTTGTCCAACTCGTCTTCAGCGGGGATCGGCCGGTCGCAGGCCTGTTGACCTTCTTGTATCGGGACGCCGTGTTGCCGTATTTTGCCGGGCTGGACGAGCGCGCCGGCATCTACGGCCTGAACAACTACCTCTATGCCGAGTCGATGCGGTGGGGCGTCGAGCACGGATATCGGGTATACGACTTCGGCCGCACACGCCTCGACAACACGGGGAGCTACAACTTCAAGCGTTCCTGCGGATTCGAGGCGCAGGTGCTCGAGTTCCAGACCTATGTGATGCCAGGCCGCGCGGCGCCCGATCTGGCGCCGAGTTCGCCGCGTTGGGCCGCCGCGCGTCGAGTGTGGCGGTCCCTGCCGCTGCCGATCACACGGCCCGTCGGCGGATGGCTCGCGAAGTCCATACCCGGATGAACGCATGTTGCGGAGGTAGGACGTGCCGCGGCGGAAAAACATACTCTTCCTAACCACTCGCGTACCGTCCGCGCCGGACAAAGGCGACAAGATCCGCACCTTCCATCAACTGGAGCATCTTGCGCGGCGGCACCACGTCTACCTCGCCGGCTTCGCCGACTCGGACAGGGACCTCGCCGCCGCGGCGTTTTTGCGGCGGATCTGCGCCGATGTTGCGATCGTGCGTTTGCGCAAACACAGAACACTGATCCCCGCAGCCGCGAAGTGGATCCACGGGTTGCCGTTGATGTGCGGCGCGTTTGACAACCGCGAACTGCACCGCAGCCTCGCGCGATGGAGCCGAGAGATCGACTTCGATGTCGGCGTGTGCTTCTCGACGAGCATGGCGCCATACTTGCTTGAGTTACCACTTCGACGCCGCGTGTTGGATATGTGTGACGTCGACAGTGAGAAGTGGTTCGATTACGCGGAACACACACGCTTTCCGATGTCGATGTTGTTCCGCCGCGAGGGCGCGCGGTTGCGTGCCTTCGAGAGATCCTGTCTCTCCTCATTTGACTCGGTGATCTTCATCACGGAGCAGGAGCGAGCGATCCTGAATCCGCTGCCGAGAGTTGCCACGACGCACGTCATCTCGAACGGAACCCACCTGCATCCCGGATCGCGGAGCCCGGCTTCATCGCGCGGCCCGGTCATCGGCTTCTTGGGCGCGATGCACTATCCACCGAACGTGCAAGCGATGGAGTGGTTTGTCCGCGAGGTCTGGCCACAGGTTTCGAGCACCGTGCCGGGGGCGAGACTGATGATCGCCGGGAGAAACCCCGCCCGATCGGTCCGCCGTCTGAGTCAGGCGCCTGCGGTCGAGGTGATCGGTGAAGTCTCGGATGCCCGTCGATTCCTTCTGGGCTGTCGTGTGGTTGTCGCGCCCATGCAGATCGCCAGGGGCCTGCAAAACAAGGTGCTGGAGGCTATGGCCGCCCGCCGGCCGGTCGTCGCCACGCTCGCAGTGGCCTCTTGCCTCGATGTCGTGGATCGGCACAACATCCTCGTCGCAGATGAGGCGGGCGATTTCGCGGACAGGGTCGCCGAACTCTGTTGGTACGACGGCCTCTGCGAGAGAATCAGTGAGGCAGGCTACCGGTACGCGGCCACCTACCACTGTTGGCCGGAGGTATTGCAGACGTACGAACAAGTCGTCCTGGGCGGTTGCGAGGTCCCCCTCTCTGCATGTCCACCTTCGCGAAACGCCGGAGCGCCCCCGCTGCGGCTCCCAGGAAACCGCGGGGTCCTGTCTGGCTCGCCGGTCTTCGAGGAAGGCCGGAAAGCTCGCAGCGCGCTCAGGCTGGCATCGCCAGCGGGCGAGGCAGTCGTCCGATAACGTCTGACCAACGCCTTCCGATATGTCTTCAGTTTGCCCCTGACCCGATCGATACATCTTACTGAGAGGCGATATGGGACGGCGCGGTCTGTGCGTCGTCGCGGAGCGAGTACGCCGATTGGGAGCATCCCTTTGGCTCGACCGGAAAACGAATTCGACAAGGAGGTTATCACTGCGCAGATGCCTGGTCCGGGGTTAGCGGTGCTGGGCGAATCCGTGCATGAGCACACTTTTGCCACAGCGACCCAGGGTCCGGCCGATGAACCGGCGCGGGAGGCGGCGGGACACCCGTCCAAGGTGCGTCGCCGCGTCCTCGTGATTGCCAGCCGGTTTCCGCCTGTGGCGTCCGTGGGAGCGATCCGTTTGCGGAAGTTCGCGAAGTACCTCCGCCGCTACGGGTGGGATTCCGTCGTGATTACGGGAGCAACGCGTCGGGGAGCTGTCTCTTCGCACGATGCGCGGCGGGCAACGGACGCCGAAAGCCTGCTGGACTTGCCGGACGACCTGCCGGTCTATCGTCTCAGCCCGGTGCTCGACAGTTGGCCGAGCTACCTCGCGCGCGCAAGTGCCGGTGCGCTGGCACCCATGACGCGACCGCTGGGATTCGACGAACACCGTTGGAGCAGCCTGCTCAAGTGGCGGCTCCAGAAGCTGCACGATCTCTTTTCCTTTCCCGATCGAGGGATATGGCGGCTACCGTCGGCAGTGAGGCTGGCGATTCGGCTCCATCGGAGGTTCTGCTTCGATGCCGTGTTCTCGTCGGGCATGCCGTTCAGCGATCACATGATCGGGCTGTGCGTTCAGAACGCGATTCGCCGACCGTGGCTGGCTGATTTCCGGGATCCCTGGGTCGAGTACATTCATTGGGAGCAGTGGCAGGGCAGGTGGGGGCACCGGCTCACGCGCTGGGCGGAATCGGCCGTCCTGCGGCGGGCCTCGTGGATCGTGAGTGTAAACGACGCCATGACCACGAGGTTCAAGGCTCGTTACAGCGCGCCCGCCGCCCGAAAGTGTGTGACGATCGCCAACGGTTTCGACCCGGAGGACTTTCCCCGTCACACGGATGAAACACCGCGGCGGCGGTTCCGTCTGCTCTACGCGGGCTCTCTCTACAAGACGCGGAGTCCGGTCAACATCCTGGCCGCGTTTCGCCGGTTTCTCGAAACGGTTCCGGGAAGTGGACAGCATGCGCAGTTCGATTTCGCGGGCCGCCCCGGCGCCCATGCAAATGATCTGACAAAACCGACCGACAACGGCGCCGTGCGATACCTGGGGATGTTGACGCATTCGCAGGCCCTGGCGGCGATGGCCTCCGCGGACGTGAACGTCGTCCTCCTTCCGAACCTGCCGGGAAGTGAAAACGACACGACGACGAAAGTCTACGAGTGCCTCGGCAGTGGGCGCGCGGTGCTCGCGGTGGTGCCGTTGCACGGCGCGGCGGCGGCAGTCTTGCGGGAGCATGACGGCGTTTGGCTCTGCGACCCCGACGACGTGGACGACATCACCCGCAAGGTGATTGACATGTATCGCCGGTGGCTTGCAGGGAATCTGAGGCCGCAACGGTCCCCGGAGGCGTTGAAGCCGCTGACAAGGGAGTATCAAGCGCGGCAGCTCGCGGCGTGTTTGGATGCCGTCGCGCCGATCAAGAGACGCGCTATGGGGGTGAGTCGATGAATACGTTGCTCGAGAGGACGGAGTTCGACACGTTGTCCGGGAAGCTCGTGCGGCTTCTCAGACGCCGGTACAACGACCGGTGCATCAACATCATAACCTATCATCGCATCGCCAAACCCGCGGGCACATTCCTGGACAAGATCGTCCCGTCCCACGATCCCGCGGAGTTCGAGGAGCAGATCGACTACCTGGCGGAACACTACAAGCCGCTGCGACTGAGCGAGCTCGTTTCGAGCCTCGAACGGGGCGAGCCGGTGAACCGCGCCGTGGTGCTCACGTTCGACGACGGATACGCCGACGCGATAGGCCGGGCGATGCCAATTCTCTTTCGACGCCGCATCCCGATGACCGTCTTCCCCGTGACTGCGGTGATTGGCAACGACGATCTGCTCTGGCAGCACAAGCTCGCTTGGCTTTCCGCCTACGGCCACGAGCAGCGCGTCGCCGAGGCGTTCAAGTCGTCGGGCTACCCGCCGCAGGCGGAGGGTGAGTCGGCCGCCCACTTCGCGCGCCGCTGCTTTCGGAGCGACATGGCCGACATCCTGGAATCGGTCCTGCAATCGGTCGGACAAACAGGCCGAGAGCTGGCCTCATCGCTGCGGCCCTACATCGAACGGGAAGATGTTGCCAACGCCGATCCGGAGTTCGTCGAGTTTGGGAACCACACGCACACGCACCCGATTCTCTCTACTCTCGCAGCCGATGCACAGCGAGAGGAGATCGCCAAGGCAGCGGACATCCTTGCGTCGCTGACTGGCTATTCGCCTGTGTCCTTGGCCTACCCCTTCGGCCTGAAGAACCACTACAACGCCGAGTCCCGCGCAATCGCCCAAGAAACCAGGCACCGTGCGACGCTGGACATGCGCCGGAGGTTCAACGTCGGTCGCGTCGATCCGTTTGAGTTGAGCCGCAAGCCCGCCACGCGCGGATCACAAGAGGGCTTTGAGAGGATGATCGAGGATTGGCCCGCGAATGCACCACCACCAGAGAACGGAGGTATGGCTTGAGCCGTTCGCCCAAAACATTGATCGTGGCGCTCTACCCCGGCGAGTTCGGATGGGAGTTGATGAACTGGCAGGGCCGCGTGCGCTGGACGATTGCACACGGGGGCTACGATCGCGTCGTCATTTGCGCAAGGGCCGACCGGCGGGCTTTGTACGCTTGCGGTGACCACAACAGCCGCGTCGTGTTCTGTCCGGTGTCTGACGCCGACTTGCCGGGCCATCGAAATGAGGATCACCGTGTGAATGCCGAAGGCCGCGCCGTGGATGCGACGGTCCTTCGCACGTTGCTGAAGCAACAGGTAGGCACCGCATGTGAACCGTTGGGCGTTTCGCCGGCGGAGGCGACGCTACTGCTCCCGCCTTGTGACGGAACCCTGTGGCCGACTGCCCGGACGCACCAGGTATTCACCGACCTGCGAGTACGCCAAGAGGTGAAGACCGACATCCTCGTTGTGCCCCGGATCAGAATCCTGGCCGCGGAGCGCAACATGACGGCCGCGTGGTGGGAGGACCTGGCGGGACGGTTGCGTGACGACGGCCTGTCGGTCGAGACATACGAGCCGAGGCTGGACGAAGCGATCCGGCAGTTGTCCCGTGCGAGGTTGGCGATCGGGGCATCGACCGGCGGGCTGCACCTCGCGAGCCTCTGCCGCTGTCCACATTACGTGTGGGGTTGCGGCGGCGAAGCGCGATGGACGCGGATGGGCATTACGAATCGCCAGCGTTACGAAACGATCTGGAATCCTCTGGGCACGCCGTGTCGGTACGACGAGTGCGGATGGCGGCCCTCAATAGAACACATTGTTGATGAGTCGCGTCGAGCGCTCGATCAACTAGGACTGGAAGGCGGGACTTCGCAACCCGGTCTCTCGCTCAAACCGAAGTGGCGTGTCAAGCGGCGTCTCGCGAGGCTCCTGGAGCACGACGGGCGATGGACCGTCTGGCCGTGGCGAGTGCGGGAACTCGTTCGCGAACACTTCGTGTAGCTGTGGCAAGAGTCCCCGGCCTTGGCCGGGGGGTGGCTGACGAGCATTGTAGGGTGGGCACTGCCCACCAAACGCACTGTTTGTGATGACCGCCGCAACCAGGCTTGCCGTCTGGCGGCCAGGCTTGTGGCGCGGGTGCCCCATCCCTTCAGGAGTGGGGGGCCGGAAGACACGTATATGGCTCTGCGAAACCTCTTACTCGTCGCATACCACTTCCCGCCCATCGGGGGCAGCGGTGTGCAACGCGCCGTCAAGCTCGCGCGACATCTGCCAGCGGCCGGCTGGCGCGCGAACATCCTGACGGCGGGCCATGCGCACTATCCGCTGATCGATCACAGCATGGTTGACGCGGCCGGTCCCGCGGCGCGCGTCTTGCGGTGTCGCGGTCTGGAGCCTGGCGCCGTCGCGGCTGCGGTGTGCGGGCACCTGCGGCCGCGAGACGGAATGCCGCGATGGCTGCATGCACTGGAGGACCGGCTGTACTGGCGTCTGGATCGCATCTGCTCGCTGCTGAAGCTGCCCGAGAGAGAGCTGCTTTGGACGCCCCGGGCGGCCTGGAAGGGTCGGCAACTGATTCGGCGCCAACGCATTGAGGCCGTCGTCACGACGTCGCCGCCGGTGGCGAGTCATCTCGTCGGCTTGTCGTTGAAGCGGCGACTGGGGATTCCCTGGGTGGCCGACTTGCGCGATCCGATGTTGGACAACTTCGCCTACGCTCCGATGGCGCTCTGGGCGGATCGCTTTACAGGCTGGCTCGAACGGACCGTTCTACGCGAGGCCGACCACTGCGTGGTCACCTGTCCGGAGTTGGCGGATCGTCTCCAGGATCGCTATCCCGAGCTAACCACCGATCGCGTGTCGACCATTACAAACGGCTACGATCCCGCCGACGCTCCTGATAGCACCGTGTGTCGGGGAAGAGGACGCTTCACGCTGGCATACGTCGGCGCTTTCTACCGCCAACAGAGCATCGCACCGGTCTTAGAAGCGATTCGTTCCCTGCGGGCTTCTCGCAGCGACATTGCGAGCCTGTTGGAGTTTCGCGTCGTCGGGAGCATCGCGGCAAGTCAGTTGAGCTTCGTGCGCGATGCGGACCGGGTCTTCTTCCGCCACATCGGCTACGCCGAACATCGCCAGGCCGTCGAGGAAATGGCAGCGGCCGATGCCGTGCTGTTGACGACGCCGAACAACGACGGCGGGCGGCTGTGCATTCCGGCGAAGAC
>JBDRKQ010000017.1:0-10017 GCA_043813895.1 Planctomycetota bacterium | reverse complement strand
ATGTCGCCCGGCCGAAGCGTTGGCAACAGGACGTGCCGCACATATTCCCGGAACACTTCGCCCGTGGTCGCACCCTCGATGGCCATGCAGGCGGTGCGGCCATCCAGTCGAACAGACGAGATCATCGTCGTCGTACACCAGTGCCCACACGGCGCGTCATCGGTCATGCGCCCGCCGCCTTTAGCACGACCTCGCAGGCGTGTCATGTTCGTTTTCGCGCCGGATTCGTCAAGGAAAACGAGCTTCGACAGGTCGAGCGTGGGTTGGCCGGCCTGCCATTGTCGGCGCTGTTCTCTCACGTTGGATCGGTCTTGTTCACTCGCTCGTAGCGACTTTTTTTATGTCGCCAGTCCAGACGAATCGTGGCGTGGTGGATGGCCACCAGGCTGCAGTCCTTTCCCAAGGCGTCGCGCATCTGCGCCAGCGTCGAATCCGGCCGCTTCTGAATCAGCCGATCGAGCTTTCTCATTTCCTTCTCGTTGAGTGCCGGTGGGTGGTGGCCGCGTGGCCGGGGCGCGACTTGATGATGATCTCGATTTTGCGCCAACCATCGCGCGAAGGTGCGTAAGCCGATGCCAAACATGCTCGCGATTTGCTGTTGCGTTCCTCTTTCGGAACGGTACGCCTCAATCGCCCGTTGGCGTACTTCTCCGCTGGCAATGCTCATCCTGGAAACATCGACGCATGTGCCTATTCAACTTTAAAATGCTCTAGACCGCATTCGTCAGGCATAGCACATGGAAATACAAAGCACTGAACCCCAGACAGGCCAAGGTGATCCACCTCCTGCGTCCGTCAATGACGTACGGACCGATCACCATCAGCCAGATCGGGATCACATCCATTGCGAACCTGAACTGGCCGCGCTGAAGGGAGCCCGTGTTGTGGTAGCTCAGAAAGCCAAGGACGACAATCAACGATGCGAGCATCAGCGCCCTGCGAACGGGATCGCGCCACCAACGCCGCGCATCCCTGAAAGCAAAGAGAAGCAAGGGGCACGTCAGCCACAACGAAGTCCCGTCCGGCTCGCCCTCTAGGATGAGTTGTCCCTGGGCTTCTCGAACCGAGAAAAGACCGAGGCTCATATGGCGGAGATTCCGCGGGATGAAACGCGGGTCGAAGAGCCGATCGTACTTCCGATATCGTTGAGCGTACAGGTCGTCGCGGCCCTCGTAAAGCGAGGCGTAGCCCGAGTCAAACGGGCTGCCGAACTTCGCCCAATTCAGGGACGCGAGCGTCCCCAGCCCCAGAACGGCGGCGGCCGTGAGAACCACAAGCTCCCGACGCCGGTGCGCCGACAATCGCCAGACGATCCAGACCATGGCCAACAGGTAGAAGGCGGTAAGTTGCCGCGTCCACACCCCGATGATGAAACCGATCGCTGCCGGCCAGACGCGCCGTTTGCCGAGCATATCCGCCGCGATCAGCATGAGGCCGGTGTTGCTGAGCGCGTGGTTCAACGTGTTGACGTGCCCGAGCGGGCCGTTCGCCAACGTGCAGAAAAGTGGCGTTCCGAGGATCCAGTAGGCCGTCAGCACAGCCGCCCACTCGCTGCGTCCCGTGACGGTTCGGAAGCCCCAAAAGCCCAGCAGCGGCAGCGGCACGGCAACCAAAGCCACGTACCACGGGGCATAGAAACCCACCTGATCCGCTTCCGGCAGCGCCCGTTGGGCGGCTTGCAGGGTGATCGCCGCGTAGCTGGCAAACGTGAACAGCGGCGGGAACACGTTGTAAACCTTCCCGTCACGGTAGGCCGTGTCCTGCTGGCGTGATCGTAGAGGGTCGGCCGACGTCGCCGGCAGGTTCAGGCGCCCCTGTCGCCAGGCGTTGGCTTCGATCAGGGCGTGATTGGAGTCCGGGATCCGCCAGTGCGACAACCGAACCAGCGGTCCGGCGGCCAGGTAGAGACCAACCAACATGAGGATCAGGATGAAGGTGACGCGCCAGCGCGGCTCAGAATCAGAAGCGATACCCGAACTGGCCGGCGTGTCAGACACGCTACGACTCCCCGGAAGACCGGTCGCCGGGCGTCTCCGGCGGCGCGTCATCCGCAGCGCCTGGGGCGGTGGTCGGCTCGCTCGGAGCGTCAAACAGGTCTGATCGGGCTACCGAGATCACGTCGTTCTCGGGATCCTGAAGAATCTTCGGCACGTCCCGAGGCGCGACCCGCTTGTGCAGCTTCTCGTTGATCAACACGCACGGGCCATGGTCGCACGCCGCCAGACATTCCTCCGTCATCAGACTGTACTCGCCGTCCGCCGTGGTTCCGTGCTCATCGATGCCCAGCTCGTCCTTCAACGCCTGCAAGACATCCTGCCCGCCGTTGAGCTGGCATGACAGGCTCCGGCAGGCGACGATCACCTTGCGACCCTTGGGATGATCCCAGAAATGCGTGTAGAAGCTCATCGTGTCGAGCACGTGGCTGGGGGGGATTTCCAGTAGATCGGCGATCTCCACCATCGCCTTCGGGCCGATGTGCCCGAGTGCGTTTTGCACGATGTGTAGCGCCGGCAGCAAAGCCGCGCGCTTGGTCTCGTATCGCGGGAAGAAGGACCGGATCTTGTCACGGACCGCGTCGCTCAGGTGGGTGTCGCCGTCCCGCTCCGCCTCGACAGGAGTTGCGAGATCAATTGCTTGCCAAGCCATGTCCGTCTCCTACCGGTCCAATTCCGCAGCGATGATATTCAGGCTCCCGAGCACGGCGACCACTTCGCTGATGCTGTGGCCGACCACAAGCTTCGAGAACGTCTGATAGCATATAAAACTGGGCGGGCGACACCGAACACGATAAGGACAATTGCCTCCGTCAGAAACAATGTAAAAGCCCAGCTCGCCGTTGGCCGTCTCGTTCGCCCCATACACCTCCCCCACCGGCGGCGTAAACCCGCGGTTCGTCATCACGCGCTCGAAATGATGGATCAACCCCTCGATGGAGAAGTACACCTCCCGCTTGTCCGGCAACGCCAGCTTCTCGTTCGCCGCGACATCCACGGGACCCGGCGGAATGTTGTCTAGCAGTTGGCGGACGATCTCCATCGACTGGCGCATTTCCTCCAGCCGAACGAGGTAACGCGCGTACACGTCCCCGCCCATGGCGATCGGCACCTTGAAGGACACGCCGCTCGAACCTTGACCGTCCCAGTCGTCCGCATAGCACAGGTAGGGTTCGTCCTTACGGAGATCGCGTTTTACGCCGCTGGCTCTTGCGAGTGGGCCGGTCCAACCCCAGTTGATCGCTTCGTCGTGCGTGAGGACGCCGATGCCCTTGGTCCGCTCGACAAAGATGCGGTTCCGGGTCAAAAGCGCCTCGACGTCGTCCAACCCCCGCGGGAGCTTCTTCAGATACGCCTTAACCCGCGCGGGCCAATTGTCCGGCATATCGTGCAGCAGCCCGCCGACCCGCGTATAGCCGGTCGTGAAGCGGTGGCCGCTCAGATCCTCAAACAAATCGTTGATGGGTTCGCGCTCATTGAATGCGTACAGAAAGGCAGTGAGACCGCCGAAGTCGAGGCCCGAGACCCCGACGCAGACCAAGTGGTCCTGGATGCGGGCCAGCTCCGCCACGATCGTGCGGATGACCTTGCAGCGCGGCGTCAGCTCGATGCCGAAGAGCTTCTCGCACGCGTGGTGCCAGGCGACGTTGTTGGCGATCGGACTGACGTAGTTCATCCGGTCCGTGACAACGACGTACTGGTTGTAATCGAGGTGCTCGCCGAGCTTCTCGAAGCCGCTGTGGAGATAGCCGATGTGCGGCGTGCACGCCCGGACGATTTCTCCGTCCAGTTCGAGAACCATGCGCAGCGTCGTGTGCGTCGCGGGATGCTGCGGACCGAAATTCAGCGTCCACAGGTCTCCGCCGACGTCGTCGCGTTCCAACGTGCTCGTCCGCATGTCCGGCATCGTCGCCATCGATCAGGCTCCGGGGAGAAGTTGTCAGCTATCAGCTATCAGCAGTCAGCTATCAGTTGCCAGCGGTCGGCCATTCGCTATTCACCATTCACCGCGACATCCTACAACAGATCACCCCGTCCGCAAACCGGCTCGGAACGACGATGCGACACACGCCCCCCTCCGCCATTTCCCCTCATCCCCCCCTCTCAATTGCCTGCGCCTGCACACGCGCCTATACTCGCCAAACTTGGGCCTTTCCACCGGAGGCGCAGCCCCCGGCTCGACGGACAACGCCGAAACCCGATCGCCATGACAGGAATCAGAAAGCTCGATCCCACGCTCGTGAACAAGATCGCCGCCGGCGAGGTGATCGAACGCCCGGCGAGCGTCGTCAAGGAACTCGTCGAAAACGCGATCGACGCGGCGGCGACACGGATCGACGTCGCCATCGAGGAAGGCGGGAGCCGGCTCATCCGCGTGGCCGACAACGGTCGCGGCATCGCTCGCGACGATCTGCCGCTGGCCGTCGCGCCGCACGCCACGAGCAAGATCTACGCCCAGGACGACCTCTTCAACATCCGCAGCCTCGGATTCCGGGGAGAAGCGTTGGCGTCCATCGCCTCGGTCAGCCACCTCACCATCCGCACCCGACCGGCGGAGCAGTTGGAGGCGTGCGAACTGCAATGCACCGACGGACTCGCGCAGCCCGTCCGATCGTCCGCTAGCCCCGTCGGCACGACGGTCGAGATTCGCAACCTCTTCTACAACGTGCCCGCGCGCCGCAAGTTCCTCCGCAGCCCGCAGACGGAATGCTCCCACGTCACGGAGCAGATCGCACGGCTGTCGCTCGCCCACCCGCGCATCGCCTTCACCCTCTCGCACAACGGCCGATCCAACCGGAACCTGCCGCCGACGGACAACCGAAAGGAACGCATCGCGGACTTCTATGGCGCGGAACTGGCCGAGGGGCTCCTCCACGCCGACCGCGAGGAACGCGGCACCAGGATCGAAGCGCTGTTCGCCCCGCCGGACCGCTCAAGAGCCTCCTCCAAATGGCAATACCTCTTCCTCAACGGGCGATACATCAGCGACCGCCGGATCGCCTACGCCGTCCGCGAGGCGTTTCGCGGCCTCGTGGAGCACGATCGATTCCCCGTCGTGTTCATCTTCCTCACCGTCGATCCGTCGCAATTCGACGTCAACGTACACCCCACAAAGATCGAGGTGCGGTGGCGCGACGCCGGCCTGATCCAGTCACAGGTGCTCGCGATCCTGCGAGAGACCCTGCTAAGCCACGACCTCACGCCCGTTCTTCGAACGTCGGCACGCGCGGAGGCGACGTCGCCGCCAGGAACGCCCCTCCACCAGGAGCGAGCGCGACAGGCACTGGCGGACTACCTCAAGGCCGTGGACCCGACGCAAGGTCGAATTGTGTTCGAGCCGCCACGCTTCCCGACGCGAAACGTCCGCCCGTCGATCACGTCCACCTTCGACCCGCCGCGCGGACAGCACTGGCCGACCGAACGAAGCGCGGCAGATCCCGACGGCGACGCGCCGGCATCACCCATCGCCGCCTCGGATGCGACCGACGCGATATCAAAAAGCCCCGAGGCGACGGGCGATCCAGTGGACGCGGAACCCCCGGACCCATATCGATCCGTCCTCCAGATCCACAACGCCTACCTCGTCGCCCAGACGGAAGAGGGCATCATCATTGTGGACCAACACGCCCTGCACGAACGGATTCTCTATGAGCGATTCCGCGAGCGCATCCTCGCCGGGCCGTTGGAGTCGCAGCGCCTCCTCATGCCGCACTCCCTGGAGGCCTCGCCCGAGCAGGCCCAGGCCGCCGAGCAGCACCAGGCGCTGCTGGAAAGGCTCGGCATCGAGGTTTCCGCATTCGGCCCGCAGACGCTCGCCGTGCAGTCCTTCCCAACCCTGCTGCCAAACGTCGACATCGTGAAGTTCGTGACGGACCTACTGGACAAGCTGGCGGAAAGCGACGGCGCCGAGTCCGAAGAAACCCACCTGCACGCCGCCCTCGACATGATGGCCTGCAAAGCGGCCGTCAAGGCAGGCGACCCCCTGACATCGGAAGAGATGGAGGCCCTCCTCGCACAACGCCACCTAGTAGAGCGATCCTCAAACTGCCCCCACGGCCGCCCCACAACACTTCAACTCTCCACAGCGGATCTCGACCGACAATTCAAACGCGTCTGATCACAGCCCGGAGCGCCAGCAACGCGTACCCAATCAGAGCCCAGAGCGCCAGCGACGGGTAGCCAACCAGAGCCCGGAGCGCTCGGTGCCACCGGCAACTCGGTGCCACTGGCAACTCGGTGCCACTGGCGGCTTGCCCGCCAGTGCGTACCCCCACGCTGGAACGAGAATCCCTTCCCACGCTGGAACGAGAATCCCTTCTCGTTCCCTCTCGCTCCAATCGTCAATCCTTCCCAAAACCCATACACGCTGGAACGAGAATCCCTTCTCGTTCCCCCTCGCTCCAATCGTCAATCCCTTCCTAAACCGATAGCCCCTGGCGGAAGCCAGGGATCGAATCCACACCGCCAGCAACGAACCTCAAACAGCAAACGAAACGCACCCCAAGCCCGCGGATCACAATCCGCGGGCCCCTTCCACCAGCCGGCCGGCTACAGCGCGGCTTGCACGCTGGAACGAGAATCCCTTCTCGTTCCCTCTCGCTCCAATCGTCAATCCCTTCCTAAACCGATAGCCCCTGGCGGAAGCCAGGGATCGAATCCACACCGCCAGCAACGAACCTCAAACGGCGAACGAAACGCACCCCCAGCCCGCTCGCTGGACGCCCTCCTCACACAACCCTAGCATGTACTCCCATGCCAATCGATCACAAGCAGCCCCTGACCGATTTCGCTGACTGGGTAAACGAACACATCAGAGGAGACGAAAAGGGCGAAGCCCAGATATTCCTCGACCGGCTCTTCCAGGCCCTCGGCCACAAGGGCTGCCTGGATGTCGGCGGAACGCCGGAATTCCGCATCCGCAAACAGAAGGAATCAGGCGGCGGGACCGCGTTCGCCGACTACGTCTGGCAACCCCACGTCCTCATCGAAATGAAGAAGCGCGGCACGGACCTGGCGAAGCACTATCGCCAGGCCTTCGACTATTGGGTGCGGCTCGTGCCAGGCCGCCCGCGCTACGTGATCCTGTGCAACTTCGACGCGTTCTGGGTCTACGACTTCGAGACCCAAATGGACACGCCGGTCGATCAGCTCCCGCTCATCGAGCTGCCCCAGCGTTGGGGCCCGCTCGCGTTCCTGTTTCCGTCTCACGACCGGCCTGTCTTCCACAACGACCAGGAGCAGGTCACGCGCGAGGCGGCAGACAAGCTCGCGGAGTGCTTCAACAAGCTCATCGTCCGCAAGGTCCCGCGCGAGCAGGCCCAGCGCTTCGTTCTCCAAATGCTCGTCGCTCTCTTCGCCGAAGATATCGATCTTCTGCCGCGCTACTTCGTCGCCCAACTCCTGAGCGACTGCAAGGAGCCCGCCGACAGCTACGACCTGCTCGGCGGCCTCTTCGAGGCCATGAATCAGCGGGGAAAGACACAGGGCGGGCGCTACAAGGGCGTGGACTACTTCAACGGCGGTCTTTTCGCCCAGCCTGCGAGACTCGAGCTCTATGATGACGAGTTAAACCAACTCCGCGTCGCGGCGGAAGCAAACTGGTCGAAGGTCCGTCCCGAGATATTCGGCACACTCTTCGAGCAATCTCTGGAGGCCGAAGAGCGCCACGCCTACGGCGGGCACTTCACGACGCCCGTCGACATCATGAAGATCGTCCGCCCAACGATTACCGATCCCTGGCGAGATATCATCGAGAATGCCCAGAACCTGGCGGAGTTGGAGAAGTTGCGCCAGCGCATGTTGCACTACCGCGTGCTCGACCCGGCCTGCGGCTCCGGCAACTTCCTCTACATCGCCTACCGGGAATTGAAACGCCTCGAATTGCGCCTGCATGAACGCATCGCCGAGAAGAAGCGGACCGAGAAGGATCAGCTTCAAATGGGCCATGTGTCGGCCGCGCAGTTCTACGGCATCGACATCAACCCGTTCGCCGTCGAAATCGCGAAGGTCACGATGATGATCGCGCGGAAGTTGGCGATCGACGAGCTGCACTCCCTCGAAACGCCGCTGCCGCTGGACAACCTCGATAACAACTTCACGGCCTGCGACGCGCTGATTACGCCGCTATCTAAGGGTGGCACAGCCGTCTCGGCTGTGTTGTTTGCCGAGTATGAAGAAGACCCTTTCGCTTCCGGCCACGCCATCCCCACCAACTGGCCGCCCGCCGACGTGATCATCGGCAACCCGCCGTTCCTCGGGGCCAAGCGGCTCAAGCCCGAGCGCGGCGCGGACTACGTCAACGCCGTCCGCAAGACGTACAAGGACGTGCCCGGGATGGCGGACTACTGCGTCTTTTGGTTCCGCCTGGCGCACGACCACCTGCCGCCCTGCACCGCCAAAGACCCCATCGCCGGCCGTGCCGGGCTGGTCGGAACGCAGAACGTCCGCAACAACAAGTCCCGCGAGGGCGGCCTCGACCACATCGTCAAGACCGGCACGATCATCGAGGCGGTCGACAACCAACCCTGGTCCGGCGAGGCCAACGTCCACGTCTCGATCGTCAACTGGGTCAAGACGCAGGATGCCAGGCTGCTGCCGCCGCGTCGCCGCCTCTGGTACAAGACCGACCCGCCAAAGGGGCGCGAGAAGATACGCCGAGCGTCGGCTGTTCCGGCGCATAAGGAGTACGAACTGGCATACCGCGATGGCCCGCATATCAACTCAGCCCTGTCGGACCAGACGGATGTCAGCGGGGCGCGAGCCCTGAAGATCAATACCCATCCTCAGACGGTGTTTCAAGGGCTTACGCCGGGGCATTCCGGATTCGTCTTGAAACCTGATGCGCGGGCGGAACTGCTTCGCAAGGGCGTGGCGGCATCCGAGGTTATTCACCCGTACCTAATTGGACGGGACATCCTAACAAGCGATGGCACACCAAGCCGTCACGTCATTGACTTCCAGCCCATGAGCGTCCTCGAAGCCCAGCAGTACCCAGCGGCATTCCACTATGTTGAGGTTAAGGTACTTCCAGACCGGCGGGCTAACGCAGAGGGAGGAGGAGATGCAACGGGAAAGGTTCGATCGCATCATAAGCACTTTCTCGAAAAGTGGTGGCGATTGTCGTGGGAGCGAGCGGAACTGGTCGATGCCATTTCGTCCTTCGATCGATTCTTGGTTTGTTCCCGCGTCACCAAACGGCCTGTGTTTGTCTTCGCAAGCAGCAAGATACGTCCGGGCGACGCACTTCAAGCCTTCGCCTTCGAGGACGACTACAGCTTCGGCATTCTCCAGTCCAACGCGCATTGGCAGTGGTTCGTCGCCAAATGCTCAAAGCTCACGGAACGATTCCGTTACACGCCGGAGTCGGTCTTTGATACCTTTCCCTGGCCGCAGCGGCCGACGGAGAAGCAAATCAACGCCGTTGCAGAGGCCGGCCGGGAGGTTCGGCGGATTCGGGCCGATGCGCTTGCCAAGATCAAGGGCGGTCTGCGGGCGGTCTATCGCACGCTGGAGCTGCCAGGCAAGAATCCGCTGAAGGATGCCCACGCCGCACTCAACGCCGCGGTGCTCGATGCCTACGGCTTCGATGCCGGGGCGGACCTGCTGAAACAGCTCCTCGATCTGAATCTGGACGTCGCCGCCCGGATCGACCGCGGCGAGCCCGTCACCGCTCCCGGCGTCCCGCCCACCTACCCCGACCCCGCCGCACTCATCACCACCGACTGCATCCAGCCCCCACCAATCACCTGAACGCCGATCGCCACTGCTCTTGAGAAGCGTTATCCTCGCAGCCAAACAAGAAAAACACCCCAGAAACCCGAAGCGCTGAACAAGACTCTCTAACAGCCGCGATGCAATCGCACCCCAAACAAAAGACACCGCGGTCCAAAGACTTTGCGGGCGTTTGCGGGCGTTTACACTTTTTCTGCTGTAAAATCAGAGCAACACGAGCATGGCAAGCACACGCCCGCTACGACCGGCAAGGAAAAACAAAAGAATCTCGCGCGGCGTAGCATGGGTCAGC
>JBDRKQ010000016.1:0-19534 GCA_043813895.1 Planctomycetota bacterium | reverse complement strand
ACGTGCAGCCCGGCGCCGGAGGCCGCCAGCCATTCGGCGATTTCGGATCGGCGGCTGCCAACGAAGATGCAGGGCTTGCCTGCCGCCAGGGTGGCGTAAATCTTGTACGGCAGCGCTTGGTCGAACATCTCCTCGTGCTGGGAGATGAGGCAAACGTCCGCCGTTGCCAGCACTTCGCAGAGCCGTCGGGCGGGTTGATAGTCCAGCAGTTGCCCGCATGGGGGAAGGCCGGCCTCCACCGTGCGGCGCTGCGGCCCGTCGCCGATGAATTGAAACAGGATGTCGGACGCGTCGCCGAACCGTGCAGCGGCCGCGAGGATCGTTTCGAACGGGTGCGACAGGCCCATGTTGCCGGCGTACTGCACGACGAACCTGCCTTCCGGGTTGTGCTGGTTGCGGAATGTGTTGTTCCCGGCGACCTTGATGCGGGCGGGATCGAAGCCGTCGTGGATTGTCTGTAGCTTTGCCGCCGGCAGGCCGCGAGATTGCTGTAGCCGCTCGGTCATGCGCTCGCCGATGCAGACGATCAGGGCCGCGTCCCGCATGGCTTGCGTGTCGCGCGCGAGCCAGCGACGGTAAACGAACCCGCCCGGCCTGATCCGGCCGAGCGTCGCCGCCAGGTCGGGGTAGATGTCCAGCACCTTGTAGATGTACGGACATCGCTGCTCTCGGGTGATGGCGCGGGCGATGTCGCCGCCCTGGGGCGGGGCGGTCGTCGCAACGACGAGGTCGATCGGCGTCAGCTTCCGCGCTGCGCGAACAGCGCCGCGCTGAAACGCCGCGAAACCAAGTGCCCGCCGCAACAGGCTCCGTCGGCTCACCGCAGGCCGATCCACGCGAACAATGTGCACCCCGCGGTATTCCGCCGTCGCCGGATACACGACCGACGGATCGTCCCACGCACGATTCCCCGCGATCACAGTGATTCGCCAATCGGGCCGCAGCTCGGCAATGCGCGGCAGATGATCCGTCGCGACGGCGGCACTCGCACAGATATCCGGGTGGAAGAACTCGTTGATGAAGAGGATGTGCCTCATACGCCCTACCGCGAGAGTCAAAACGAGGCCAGCCGCACGCCAGCCTGCCGGCAAAGCTCTTCCAGGATTGTCCGCCGTTCACGATCCAGCGATTCCGCGTCCGCGATGGCGAACTGGACGTCGGCATCGTCCGACAGAGTCATCTCGAAGGCGGTCGGCTCGGCCGTGTCCGCCGATTCGGGCGAACACTGTGATTTCACCGGCGGGACGCCGGTACCACAAGAACCTGGATCGGCCCATCGCGCGATGCGGTCGCCGTGTGTCAAGACGATCTCGCGGCAGGAGACCTCCGGTGCGATGACCGCCAGCGCGCGGACAAGTTGCTTTTCATCGCAGGCGTGCTCGATCTTCAAGCGAACAAGCCCTGCCGCGGCGTGGAGTATCTTCGTCTCTTCGCGGCCGGACCATCGCGCGATCCAGCCGCCCCACTCCAGGTATCCGAGCACACGCGCACTGAACAGAGCCATCACCAGGATGCCGGCCACGCCGATGCCCAGGACGAAGTAGTGCGACGTTACCGCGGCGATGCACAGCAACGATACGAGGAAGCTCGCGATGTAAATGATGACCGCGGCACCGGAGGGGTTCCGCCCGCGATCCAGGAGGCGATGGTGGATGTGATCGCGGTCGGAGGAAAAGAGCGGTTGCCCCCGCACCATGCGGCGCGCGATGGCGAGCAGCGTGTCGAAGATCGGGTAGCCCAGTGCGAACAGGGGGATCAGGATCAGTACGACGGTGTGGGCCTTCTGGGCGGCGTGCAGCGAAGCCAGCGCCAGGTACATGCCCAGCGCCAGCGAGCCCGTGTCACCCAAGAACACACGCGCCGGGTGGAAGTTCCATCGCAAGAAGCCGAGCAGCGCTCCGGCCAGCAGAACCATCATCACGGTCATGTAGTGGTTGCCCAGGTAGATGGCCACGATCGCATTGACCGCGGATGCGAGCAGACAGATCCCGACCGCAAGGCCGTCGAGGCCGTCCGACAGGTTGATCGCATTGGTGACGCCGACGATCCACACCAGCGAGAGAATCGCGCCAAGGGCAGTCGGCAGCACGACCGAATCGAACACCGGCAGTGTGACGGCCTCGATCCGAAACCCCAGCGAGATCGCCCCGATCGCCACAACCGTTTGCACGAGCAGCTTGACCTTCGGCCGGACCGCCCGGCGGTCGTCGATGATGCCCAGCAGGATCATGCAGGCTGTGCAGGCGATCAGCCCGTGGATGTACCTGGCATGAGACCGAAGCATCTCTCCGACGAGGTTGTCGAGCCGCATCGCCACGATAGCACCGGCGAAAACAGCCGCGAACACGACCAGACCGCCCATCGTCGCCGTGGCGTGCCCATGACTCTTCCGGGCGGTCGGGTGATCCACCCAGCCGAAGCGCCGCGCGGCGAAGATGTAGAGGGGCGTCGCGAGGGCCGTCGCGACAGCGGCAGCAACGAACAGGACGAAGTAGCTGTCAAACTGACGGAAGTAGAGCAACCAATCTGGCCAGGTGGAAGCCGGTTGAGTTGCGGCGGTTGGGGGCAAGAGCGATGCCTTTCTTGACGGTCGTTTCGGCGCATTCTAGCATGGAACTCCGCCTTTGTGTGCACAAGACGCGACGCCGATGCTCCCCAGGGTGCCGGTACCACAGTATTCATGGATAGCGTCGGGCGCAGATGGCCCACGAGCCAGGAGCCTCGCGTGGCAGTTCGCCTCATTGCAGGTCGGGCGGGAAGTGGCAAAACCCACTGGTGCCAGGCACGGATCCGCGACGCACTGGCGGCGAGTCCCGTCGACGGCCCGCGCCTCGTCATGCTGGTGCCCGAACAGGCCGCCCTCCAAATGGAGCGGGGCCTGCTGAGCATGTCTCCGACCTCGGCACTCGGGCGGTGCGATGTCCTCAGCTTCCGGCGGCTGGCTCATCGAATCCTCAACGACACGCCCGGCGCGATGCCCACCGTCTTGACGCCCATCGGCCGTCAGATGGCCCTGCGACATCTCATCACGCGACACCGTAAGTCGCTACGTGAGTTCGGAAAGATGGCCGATCGCGGCGGCGCGATCACGGCCATCGCGCGGACCATCGGGGAGCTTTTGCAAGAGGCGGTCTCTCCCGAGCAACTGGAGGAAACCGCCCGCTCGACGACCGATCGGCAGGATCCGTGCGCCACCCGGCTCGGCGATCTCGCCCTGCTCTATCGCGCGTACCTTGAATACCTGGGCTCCGAGCGGGTCGATCCCGAGGGCGTGCTTGATCTTGCGAGGACGAGGCTTTGCGACACGCCCTGGGCTCGCGACGCGCATATCTGGATCGACGGCTTTGCCGGCCTGACGCAGCAACAGGTCCGGATGATCGCCGCGCTGGCAGGCCTCGCGCCCCACGTGGACATCGGCCTGCTGCTCGACCCCACGCGCGGCCGTGCGAGAGACCCGGACGCGCCCCCGGACGATCTCTCGCTCTTCGCGAGAACAGAACGGACCTGGTTTACACTTCTCCAGGCTTTGCACGAGGCCGGTATTCCGATCGACGAACCGGTCCTCCTCGACAACGCGCCGCCGCCGAGATTCGGAGGCGCCGAGCCATTGGCACTATTGGAGAAACATCTGTTTACCGGCCCTGTATCGCCGCACGAGAGCGAAGCGCGTAGCGTCCGACCCCCGCGTCGGACGACAATCCGAGCCCCGAGCGCAAGCGAGCGGGTCCACATCCGAGCCGCGCGCGTAAGCGAGCGGTCATTATGCGACCGCGCCGCCATCGTCCGCCTGGTTCGCGCTCCGGACCAGCGAACCGAGGTCGAGGCCGCCGTCGCTGCGATCGTCGACCTGGTTCAACGGCCCGAATCCCCGATGCGATACCGCGACATCGCGATCATCGTGCGCAACCTCGAACCGTATCACGAGATCATCTCCGCAACGCTGGCCGCCCACGGCATCCCCTTCTTCATCGACCGGCGGCGGCCCACCTATCACCACCCGCTGATTCACCTTGTTCGTGCCGCCATGGCGATGCACGGCTCCGGCCCGTTCGACCAAGCCGTCGCGATGCTCCTCAAAACCGGGCTGAGCGGCCTCGACGACAATACCGCCGACGCGCTCGAGAACTACGTGCTCGCCTGCGGTCTGGTTTCCGCCGCGGCGTGGCAGGAGCCGTGGACGCATCCGGCCTCATCGGAAGGATCGGACACGCCCGCTTCGCGAGACGCTGTACGACAGGCGGAAGCAGCACGGCAAACCCTTGTTCAGCAAGTCGGCGACTGGTGGCCGAAACCTGGCGCACAGCGGGGCCGCCCAGCGTGCCGCACCTGGGTCAAACGACTCTACGCCCTGCTGGAACGGCTGCGTGCGATCGATCGCCTATCCGCCTGGTGCGACGAGGCCGAAGCGCGTGGCGATCTGGACGAGGCCGCCGAGCATGAACACGTCTGGACGGACCTCGTTAGGCTGCTGGATCAACTCGTCGAGACGCTGGGCGACGAGCTGATGACCGGCCGGCAGTTTCGCGAGGTCCTCGAATCGGGGCTTTCCGAGTTCACCCTGGGCCTCGTGCCGGCGACGCTGGATCAGGTGTTAGTCGGCTCGATCGAACGAAGCCGCCACCCGGCTGTCCGCGCGGCGTTCGTGCTCGGTTTCGGCGATGGGCAGTTTCCCGCGCGGATGTCGGAAGACGCGATCCTGGGAGATGAGGAACGCCTTCGCCTGGAGCAGTCAGGCATCTCGCTCGGCCGGACGCTCGCGCGCCGGCTGCTCGACGAACGCATGCTTGCGTACATTGCTCTGACCCGTCCGAGCGAGCACCTGTGGATCAGCTTTCCAATGAGCGACGAAAGCGGAAGGCCCCTCGCGCCGACGCCCTACTGGAATGCCGTCCGCACCGTGCTCCCCGATGTGCCCGTGGAAACGGTCTCTGCCGAGAGCCCGACATCGATCAGCACGGCGAGTCGGTTGGCCGGCTCGCTGGCATCACAGATGCGGTCGTGGTGCGAACACGCCGGCGAGGCAGGCAACGCCGAGGAGCCGCGGACTTCAGTCCGCGCGGTGACGGATGACGCCGCTGCCAATGTGTTGCGCAGGCATCCCGCCCGTGAACCCACCGGCGAGACGCCGGTGCCACCGGTTGCTCCGCCAGCCGCGCAGATTCTCAGCATTAGTGGTGCAGGTGCCTGGCCGGCGCTCTATGATTGGGCAAGGATCACGGACTCCGTCGCGACCAAGGTTGCGGCTGCGCTGTCGGCACTCGCGCCTCCACACAAAGCCAGACTCTCCGCGACCGCCGCGGCATCACTGTGGCCACCGCCGCATCGGACCAGCGTCACACGCCTGGAACGGTTCGCCCAATGCCCCTTCCAGCACTTCTCCGCCCACGGTCTGGCGCTTCGAGAAAGGCCAATCCACCAGATCGGCGCCCTCGACTTGGGCAGGCTCTACCACACGGTCCTCGAACAGTTCGTCAACGAACTCATCGAAACGGATTCTCACCTGGGCGACATGTCGGCGGGCGACATCGCGCGCAGCCTCTCGCGACTCTGCCGCGATGTGGTGCCCCAATATGCCCAGGACGTGCGAATGGAACCGCACGAACAGCGCGCCGCCGTCTGGCGCGGAGACCACGAATTGCCGCCCGCCATAACTGGCGAGAAGGCCGCCGTCGGCAAGACGCGCCTGCGGCCCGTCGCGACCGAGCAGGCCTTCGGCGACATGCCGGGTGACGCGCTGCCGGCACTCGAGCTGAAGCTCGCCCGCGGCCGGTTCGTCGCCGTCCGCGGCGTGATCGATCGCGTCGATGTTCTGCAGACCGGCGATGCCGCGCTCACCGTCGTGTTCGACTACAAGCGCGGCATCGGGCGGCGACTGCAACTGGAGGAGGTCTACCACGGGTTGGCGCTCCAGCTTCTGGCCTACCTGCTCGTGATCCGAGACCACGGCAAGCACCTTGTCGGCGGCGAGGTGGTGCCCGGCGGGGCGTTCTATCTCCCGCTGCTGGGAGAGTTCAAGCGAGTCGAACACCCGGACGAGGCGGAACAGGAGGACTTCGACGCCTTCAAGACGTTCCGGCCGCGCGGCGTCATCGACTTCGATTGGATCGACCGGATCGAACCGACGTTTGACACAGGCTGGAGCGACGCCTTCGCCGTGTACCGTACAAAAGACGGCCGGATCGGACACGCCGAGAACAACGACGCGGTCGAGTCGGGCGTGATGCCGCGCCTGATCGAGCATGTTCGCGCCAAGATGACCGAACTGGCGGAGGACTGGCTCTCCGGCAACATCGCCGTGATGCCCGCACGGCTCGGCAAGCAGACTCCGTGTTCATGGTGCGCGTATCGAACGGTCTGCCGGATTGAGTACGCCACGCGAGAATCCCGCGTGCTGCGAAAGATGAAACGAAGCGACGTCCTCGCTGAGCTTGCGGATGAGAAGCCCGCGGATTGCGACCCGTCGGGTTGTCAGAAAGAATCGCAATGACGGATTGGAACTGGACGGACGACCAACGCAACGCCATCGACGCCCTCGGTTCGAGCGTGCTCGTTTCCGCCGGCGCCGGAAGCGGGAAGACCGCCGTTCTCGCGGAGAGATGCGCCCACCTCATGGCCGACCTCCGTCCGCCGTGTCCGGTCGACAGGCTGCTGGTCGTCACGTTCACCGATGCCGCCGCGACCGAGATGCGAGAGCGCATCGCCGACGCCTTGCGAGCCAGGCTCGAATCCGCTCCGACGAACCGCTGGCTCCAGCGGCAACTGGCCCTGCTCGATACGGCATCCATCTCGACGATCCACGCGTTCTGCCGCCGCGTGTTGAATCGCTACTTCGCCCAGGCCGATCTCGACCCGCTCGCGCCGCTGCTAGACGCGCAAGATGCGGAACTCCTCCGGCGAGAAACCGCGAAGAAGGTCTTTGATCGTTTCGCCGACCGCGAAGACCCCAAGGGCGAGGCGTTTCTGGACCTGCTCGCGGCCTACAGCGGGCCGAGCGAATCGGGGCTGATCCAGCGCGTTCTTCAGGTCGACGCCTTCCTCACGTCGGTGCCGGACCCGCAGGCGTGGACCGAAGCCTGTTCGCGCCGCTTCGCATCCGGCGACGCGGCGCGGCCTCCGGCCACAGCCGAAGGGCCCAAGGGATTGAGGGACCAAGGGACTAAGGGATCAAGGGGCCGTTGCGATTCTGACGCGAAGCCGGCGGCGCTCTCTTCTTTCTGGTCGGACCGGCTGACCGCCTGGCTGTTGGACGAACTCGCCTCGCAGCACGATGCCGTCCAGGCGCAACTGGCGCTGCTCCAAAAGGCGCCGCCGATCGCCGCCGAATCCGCCGCGTGTCTCGAAGATTACGCCGAATCGCTCGGAGGCTGGCTGCTGCAACTGCGACAGGCGTCCGACATTGGCGAAGTCGATCGGATCTGCCGGAACGAGATCGGCCCGTACGCATTTCCCGCCGTGCCGCGGCGAACCAGGAAGATCGACGAGTTGCCGGAGCACGAGCAGCAGGCGTTCAGCGCTGCCGCCGACAGCGTCCGTCGAATCAGGCAGACGTACTTCCAGGGTCGGCTCAAGATCGTATTCGGCAGGTTCACGTCGGCGGACTGGGCGGAGGGCATCGCCCGAACGGGCGGGCACGTCGAGATGCTGCTCTCGCTCGTCCGCGAAGTCCGCAAGACGTACCAGAACGCCAAACGCGAACTCGGCGTCGTGGACTTCGCCGACCTCGAACGGATGACCCTCGATCTTCTTCGCGACGAGAAGGCCGGCGTCGCGAACCGCCTACGGGACAAGTATGAACACGTTCTCGTGGACGAGTTCCAGGACGTGAACCGCGTGCAGGCGGAGATACTGCAACTCGTCGCCCGGGAAACGCCCGTAGCGTACGGCCCCCACGTTGGACGAGAGAATGTAGCGTCCGACGCCCGTGTCGGACGAATCAGCGATTCGAGGGCCGGCAATCTGTTCGTCGTCGGAGACGTCAAGCAGAGCATCTACCGATTTCGCCTGGCGGAACCGAAGCTCTTCCTCGACAGGCGTGAAGTGTTCCAGGGCGAGAGTGGCGCAGCGCGGATATCCGGGCGCGTCATCGACCTTCTCGAAAACCACCGCAGTCGGCCGCGGGTCATCGACGCCGTCAACGCCGTCTTCAAGCGTATCATGGTGCCCGACCTCGGCGGCATCGCTTACGACGATCACGCCGAGTTGAAGCCGGGCCGCAAGGAGCCTGCCGAGTTGGCTGCCGCTGCGGGTCCCGCAATGGAAGTACACGTGCTCGACAAGGTCTCCGGCCTTGCCAACACGGATGAGGACGATTCGTCCTCGCCGGATGCATTCGACTGGGAGCAGATCGAGCGAGAGGCGTATGTCGTTGCCCAGCGCATCAGATCACTTGCCGCCGAAGGCACGCCTTACAGCGACATCGCCATCCTCCTCCGCGCCCTCCGGACCCACGCCGACCTGTTTGTCCGGACAATCTCGCGGTCGGGCGTTCCCGTCTGCGCGGATGTCGCGGGCGGCTTCTTCATCGCCCTGGAAGTCCAGGACGTCCTGTCGCTGCTGGCGCTGCTCGACAATCGGCAGCAGGACATCCCGCTGGCGACCGTGCTTCGGTCTCCCTTGTTCGGCGAGCCGCTGACGGATTCCCAGCTTGTCGAGATCAAGTGCGCAGCTCGAAACGTGCAGAAAGGGATGCCGTTTCACGCCGCCGTAAGACGCTATGCGCAACACGGCCCCGGCGACGCGCTGCAAACATACCTCACGACGATCCTCGGCCGGCTCGAACAATGGCGCGGGCGAATCCGCCGCCGCCCGATTGCCGACGTGCTTTGGGAAATCTACGAGGAGAGCGGCTGCTTCGCCTACGTGGCCGGCCTCCGCGAAGGCCCACAGCGCCAGGCAAACTTGCTACGCCTGCACGAATACGCCCGGCGATTCGACACTTTCAGGCAGCAAGGGCTCCACCGCTTCCTCCGCTTCATCGACGGGCTTCGCGATTCAGA
Organism: Planctomycetota bacterium; assembly: GCA_043813895.1. Lineage (GTDB taxonomy): Bacteria > Planctomycetota > Phycisphaerae > UBA1845 > UTPLA1 > CAZTAR01. Next base: position 10,538 of record JBDRKQ010000016.1, on the reverse strand, counting down.
CCAGGACCTCGAACCTGGCACGGTGGCCGCGCCGTCGGGCAACGTCGTTCGCGTGATGACCATCCACCGAAGCAAGGGGCTGGAGTTTCCCATCGTCATCCTTGCCGATCTCGGCAAACGCTTTAACCTCAGCGACACCCGCGGGCGAATCCTCTTCGACAGAGAACTCGGCATCGCCCTGGAGGCCGTCGACGCCCCGCGCCGCATCGTTTACCCGACGTTGCCGCACAGTCTCGTCTCGCGCGCCGCCGTGTCGGAATCGCTCGCCGAAGAGATGCGCGTGCTCTACGTGGCCCTCACGCGAGCCCGTGAACGGTTGCTGCTCGTCGGCACAAAGCCGTTGAGGCAGGTGCGCGAGATGCAGCAAAAGTACGAAGGGCATTCCGGCCCGCTGTCGCTGCTGGACCGCCGATCCGCCTCATCCATGTTGGACTGGGTGCTCGGGGCGATCTGTTGCCAACCGGCTGGCGACTTCACCTTCGACGCACCTGGAAACGACACAGCGCACGATATCCTGTTCGCCGTTCACACCTACGAGGCCAGCGGGATGGAGCGATGGGTCTTCGAGCCTAAGCAGGAAACGGGCATCGTCAAGCGGCTAAAGGCCTGTGCCGCGATGAAGCCGCTAGCCGGCTCCGCGAAAAAGACAACCAGTTTCGGTGCCCCATCCCTTCCAGGGGCGGGGGACGGAGCGGTCGAAATCGTCGCGCGCCGCCTGACGACGCCGTATCCCGCAACTGCTCTAACGCACGTGCCGGCCGTCATGGCGGCAAGCGTTCTAAAACGCCGCTGGGACTCCCGGCAGGATGAAGCGCAGCCGGCCGCGGACTGGCGGCGTTCTGGCGTGGAAGCGGCCGCTCCGTCGCATTTGCATCGCCGATTCCGCCCTCCCGAATTCTTGGAAGACTCGCCGGCAGCCGACCCCGCCGCTCGAGGAACGTGGACGCACGAATGCCTCCAGAGACTTGACCTTCGCCGGCCCTGTGACGCGGACGATGTTCGAGAGCAACTGCGCGGCATGGTTCAAGCCGGCATCCTGGCGAGAGAGGAGGCTGCAGCGATCCGCGTTGACGACATCGCGTGGTTCTTCCAAACGCAGGTGGGGCGGGAGGTGCGAGAGCCGGCAACACGCATTTTGCGGGAATGGCCGTTCGTTCTGGCCGTCGATCCCGTGCGTTACGACTCAGCGGCGAGCGCGGCGGATGCCGGTGATTTCATGCTTGTTCGCGGCATCATCGATTGTCTCTTTGCCGCCGCGGGCGGCGAGTGGGAGGTCCTCGACTACAAGACCGACGATGTTTCCGCGGAGAAGCTCGCCGCGCGATCGGACGAGTATCGCGGCCAGCTGGACATCTACGCCGCCGCGGTCGAGGCCGTCTGGCAACGACCGGTCGCCCGTCGCTGGCTGGCGTTCCTTTCCGCCCGGCAGATCGTCGAGGTGTAGCCGCGCAATAGAAAGGCCCGGCAGAACGAAGCCGTGCTGCGTCCTGCCGGGACTATCGATCCAATGGAACGACCGACAAGTGTGCCTACGCCAGCGCCGACAACACTCGGCCGCTAGCCATCCAGCGTTCCCGGTTTGCGATTCGCTTTTCGCAATTCGCGATTAGACTCAAGCCTTGCCCTTGAGTTCCACCTTGGCGCCGGCCTCCTCCAGTTCCTTCTTCAGTTTCTCGGCATCTTCCTTCGAGATGTCTTCCTTCACCGCATTCGGAGCGCTGTCGACGATCTCTTTGGCCTCCTTGAGGCCGAGCTGGGTTGCTGCACGAACGACCTTGATCACGTTGATCTTTGTCGGACCGACCTCCGCCAGGATGACGTCGAACACCGTCGGGGCCTCGTCGGCCTCGGCCTCGCCGCCGCCCGCTCCGCCGGCCGCCATCATCACGCCGCCACCTGCGGGCTCGATGCCGTATGTTTCCTTGAGATAGTCCGCCAGTTCCTGGGCATCCTTGACCGTGAGGTTGACAATTTTGTCGCCCAGTTCCTTTACCGTTGCGCTGAATTCCTTCGCAGGTGCCTCTGCCATAACAGTCTTCCTTCGATCTGGTGCCCGATCAGGCCCACCGACCCGACCGAGCGCCGGCCAAACCGTCTCGATAGCTGGGATCCCGTTGACCCCATTTAACCCGCCGCTGTGTCGCGACGCCTAATGGACAGTCGAGTCTCGGTTGTCGTTTTAACGTTCTTCTTGCGTTGCCCGGCGGCACAGAAGGCCTTGAAGCCTCCCTACGCCACCTTGTCGATCGCTTCGCCCTTCTCGAGCTTCTCGGCGATCGCCTTGATACAGCCGGCGATTTTGCCGCCGACGTTCAGACAGCCGGCGATCCGCCGTGCGGGTGAGATCGCCAACATCACGATCTCGCCATGAAGCTCCGTCTTGCTCTTGCGTTTCGAGAGCTCCTCGATGGAGTACAGCTCAGGCTCGCCGTCGATCAGGCCGCTGCGCAGCTCGAATGCGGGGAAGTCTTTCGCAAGGCGGACCAGCTCCTTCGCCGTATCAGGCGGACTCGGTCCACCTGTGACGAACGCGCATGGTCCCCGCAAGAGCGGCGAGATCGGCTCCAGGGCCGTTCCCGCCAGCACGCGCTTGGCTGCCCGGTTCTTGACGACGTGGACTTCGATGTCCTTCGCGCGAAGCTCGCCCCGCAGCTCGTTCACATCGTTGCCGGTAAGCCCGTGCACGCTCACGACCATGACGCTTGTCAGGTCGGCGTACTGCCTCCGCAAATCATCTTCGACTAGTCCTTTGATTGCTCGGCTCATTTTCGCTCCGCCTATTGATGCGCAACCTCTAGCTGGATTGCCGGTGACATACTGCCGCTGATACAGATCTTCTTGATGAACGTGCCTTTGCTCGCGGCGGGCTTCATCTTACGAATGTGGCCGATGAACGACTGGATGTTCTCTTTGAGATCCTCATTCGAAAAATCCGCCGTGCCGACAACCGCGTGGATATTCCCGCCCGCATCGTTGCGGAACTCGACCTTGCCGGCGGCGAACTCGCGCACCGCAGTCTCGACGTCCGGCGTCACGGTGCCGTTCTTCGGGCTCGGCATCTTCCCCTGCGGGCCCAAGACACGGCCCAGCTTACCGACCTTGCCCATCGAACGGGGATGGGCGATCGCCACATCAAACTCCATCCAGCCGCCGCTGATCTTCTTGACCAACTCATCGATGCCGGCCTCGATCGCGCCCGCAGCCGTGGCCTTCTCGGCGTCATCCCCCTCGCAGAAGGCGATGACGCGCTTCGTCTTGCCGATTCCCTTGGGCAACGAGACCGATCCCCGGATCATCTGGTCCGCCTGCCTGGGGTCGATTCCGAGGTGCATAACCAGGTTCACCGTCTGCTTGAACTTGGTACCGCCGGCGACATCCTTGAGAAGCTTGAGCCCTTCATCCACAGGGTGCTGCTTGTCCCGATCCACTTTCTCGAGATTCGCCTTGTGCCGGCGGCTCCGTCCGCGCATCGACCGGCCGCGCCCGCGCCGATTCGCGCGCACTTCCGAAGAGGCTTCCGACTTCGGCTCCGCTTTGCTCTTTGCCTTGGCAGCGCGATCCTTCGGTTTGCCTCTGCCGCCCTTTGCCTGTGACTCGGCCGGCGGCGCCTTTTGCTCGATCCCGGCGTCCTTGGCCTGCGGACCTTCCACCGCGGCGCTCTCGCCGCTTCCGTCAGTCTGTTCATCTGCCATGGATATCCCTCATTTGCGACCTCCCGGTCTGCCACGATTGACGGCTCGTGGTCGAGCCTGCATCGATTGTCAGTCGTCAGTTGCCTGGGTGCCCCGCCCCTTCCAGGGGTGTGGGACTGACCCGAACCTGTTCAGCCATTAGAGGAGCCAGCCTAGCCCTCTATTTCTATCCCCATGTTCCGGGCCGTGCCGGCGATGATCCGCTTGGCTGCGTTCATGTTGCCCTGGCAATTCAAGTCGCCCAGCTTGGTCTTGCAGATCTTCTCCAACTGGGCATCCGTGATCTTGCCGACCTTCTCGCGGTTCGGCGTTCCGGAACCCTTGGCCACCTCCGCCGCTTCCTTCAACAGTGCGGCCGCCGGCGGGCTCTTCACAATAAAGTCGAACGTCTTGTCCGCATAGACCGACACCACCGCCGCAACGGGCATCCCGTTCAAGTGCCTCGTTCGCTCGTTGAACTGCTGAACGAACTGCCCCGGGTTCACCCCCCACTGGCCGCAAGCCGGACCAATCGGAGGCGCCGGCGTGGCCTGCCCGCCGGGTCCCTGAACCTTGAACGTCGCCTTTACCGTCTTTTTCTTCTTCTTTTTCTTCGCCACAACTCAGCCTCAGCTCAGAGCTCGCCCGGCAACGCCGGATTAAGTCAACTCAACTTGCCAGTATTCCAACTCGATCGGCGTTGCGCGACCGAAGATCGTCACGATCACGCGGACGTTGCCCTTGTCCGGGTACACTTCGTCGATCTCACCCTCGAAGTTTTCGAACGGGCCTTCCTTGACCTTGATGGGGTCCCCCTTCTTCATGCCGGACATGCCTGCCAGGGTCGGCTGCTCCGCCGACTTCTCCACGACCGCCAACATCTTCTCGACGTCGTGCGGACGCATCGCCGTGGGCTTGCCGTCCGATCCGATGAAGTCCCCCACGCTCATGGTCTCCTTGACCATGAACCACACGCTCTCCGCGATGCTGCCGTCCTCCTCGGGCGCCATTTCCACGAAGACATAACCCGGATACAGCTTTCGGTCGTAAACCTTCGCCACACCGCTGCGCATCCGCTTCTCACGCTGCGAAGGAACGAGAATCCGACCGATGCGATCCTCCAGGTGCTCGATACTCACCTTTCGCTTCAGGGCGTCGCAGACCTGCTCTTCACGGTTGCTCGCAACCCGCAGGACGTACCACAGCATCCCAGACTGCGCATCATGCTCGCCCTTGGGGGATGATGCGTCAGCGGCACCAGCCCCGCCGGAAGGCGGAACCTCCGGCGACACAGCGTCCGCTTCAGCCGCCAATGCCGCGACATCCTCCTCCACGGTTGTGCATTCCGCTTCCGGGGCTGCAGGCGGCGCCTGCTCGCTTGCGGGCTCTACATCCGTTGTCCTGGTCTCTTCGGCGTCCACCGCCCGGACCTCCCACGTTACGCGTTCGGTGTCGGGATCACTCGATTCCGAACATCTTGAGCACACCGCCCGTCTTCAAAACTCCGATCGCGCCGAAGAAGAACATGAAGAAGAGGTCCACGACAAAGAGCAGGGCGCCCATGAGCAACATCACGATCACCACTACCTTCGTTGAACCAATGATGTCCTTCCGCGTGCTCCAGTTCACCTTCTTCATCTCGCCTTCTGTGGCGATGAGAAAGTCGCATATCTTGTGATTGATCGCGAGAGCCCAATACCCGAACAGCCCGAAAGCCAGTATCACGGCAACGGGAATGCCCACCTGAATCAGCTTCGTGGACGTGCCCATGTCGACTACAAGCAGTTTCTCGTGCAAGAAGTAGGCAAACCACAGCACGAGGACACCCATGCCCGTCGCGGTCCAAACACGGGTGTTATAGCCTTGCCCCCGTTTGTAGATGTCGAAGAATCCGCGGCGCTGGCCATCCTGAATCGCGGCGACGCGTTTCCCCTCTGCATAACCCTTTTTAGGTGCACTTACGTCAGACACTCGAGGCTCCTTGTCGGCGACGGCCGTGCCCGGACTCTTTCTGTTACCCCCCTGCATTTCGTCCTCCCCGCCCGGAAAACCCGCGAATCGCTCGCCCGCCACCGTGCGGTCAGCCCGACCGCCTTGGCACCGAGACACCAGGAGCGGAGGGACTCGAACCCCCAACCGCCGGTTTTGGAAACCGGTGCTCTACCAGTTGAGCTACGCTCCTTCCGCACAGCCTCAACCGGCACCCGCGGCACGACGACCGCATCGGCCCGCCCGGCATGCGAAACCCACAAGCCCCGCGCGGCCCTCGCCGCTGCGTTTGCCGCGCCGATTACTTGCGCTTGACTTTATGCAGGGTGTGGCGGCGATCGCGTTTGCAGAACTTCTTCAGGCCCTCTTTCAAGCCTTCGGGAATCCCCTGCCCAAGATGGACCTGGGTGCGATAGTTCAGACTGTCGCACTCCTTGCACTGCAACCACACGTTTTCACGTTTACTAGCTTTTGCCATCGCTCACCAAACCCGGCGAACCGGACTCGCCTACTCCAACACCTTCGTCACCACGCCGGATCCGACGGTGCGACCGCCTTCTCGAACTGCGAACCGGACACCCTCTTCCAACGCAATTGGGTAAATCAACGTCACTTCCAGCGTTATGTTGTCACCGGGCATGCACATCTCCGCGCCGCCCAGGAGCTTCAGGCTTCCCGTCACGTCGGTCGTCCGGACGTACAACTGGGGCCGATAGTTGTTGAAGAACGGCGTGTGCCGACCACCTTCCTCCTTTGTCAACACGTACACCTCAGCCTCAAAGTGAGTATGCGGTGTGATCGAGCCCGGCTTGGCCAGCACCTGGCCTCGCTGCAACTCTGTCTTCTCGACGCCGCGCAACAGCACGCCGACATTATCCCCGGCGATACCCGATTCCAGCATCTTGTTGAACATCTCGACGCCGGTCACGATGGTCTTGCGGGTTTCCTTGCTCAAGCCGACGATTTCTGTCTCGTCACCGACCTTCACGGTGCCTCGTTCGATGCGGCCCGTTCCCACGGTTCCGCGGCCCTTGATGCTGAAGACGTCTTCCACGGGCATCAGGAACGGCTTATCCGCTTCACGCTGAGGCTCGGGGATGTTCGCGTCCAAGGCGGCCAGCAACTCACCGATCGGCTTGTTCAGCGTTTCGTCGTTCGGGTTCTGCAACGCACCCAGCGCGTTGCCCCGGATGATCGGAATGTCGTCGCCGGGAAAATCGTACTTGCTGAGAAGCTCTCGAATCTCCATCTCCACAAGCTCGAGCAGCTCGGGGTCGTCCAACAAGTCCACCTTGTTGAGGAACACCACCAACGCAGGCACGTTCACCTGCCTGGCCAGCAGCACGTGCTCGCGGGTCTGCGGCATCGGTCCGTCCGCGGCGCTGACCACCAGAATCGCACCGTCCATCTGTGCCGCACCGGTGATCATGTTTTTCACGTAGTCGGCGTGGCCCGGGCAGTCCACGTGCGCATAGTGACGGTTGTCCGTCTCATACTCGACGTGTGCCGTGGCGATCGTCAAAATCTTCGTGGCGTCTCGCCGACCGTCCTTCTCGGAGGCTTTGGCGATCTGATCGTAGCTCTTGAACTTCGCCAAGCCCTTCTTGGACTGGACCGCCGTCATCGCGGCCGTCAACGTGGTCTTGCCATGATCGACGTGCCCAATGGTGCCGACATTTACGTGTGGTTTCGTCCGCTCGAATTTCTCTTTGGCCATGCCAGCGGCTCCTCCGCCTCTAACTATCTTCCGGATAACTCGGTGTTTCTACACGTACACTCACAACAAACATCCGACCGCCCGGAGCACGCTCCACAACGGCGACCAGTTGGTTCCAATTGTCTGCACAGCAGCCATGCTCGACTGTAACGCCTCTCAAGCCGGCGAGCAATCACCACCTGCCCACCGCCGCAAGGCGATCACGCAGAGCACCCGCGACCGCGTCTCTCCGGCCGCGACATCCATTCTCGCGCCCAGTGAAAGCTGCTGACGGGACTCGGACCCGTGACCTCGTCCTTACCAAGGACGCGCTCTACCAACTGAGCTACAGCAGCATCCGCCTCCGGCTTGCCGAAGTAGCGCGGCAGACTGCGCGTCTCAATCTCTTGGTCCCGCGCCAGCCTACGAACAAGACCCGCCAGTATAAACGCTCCGCCGTTTGAGTCAAACGGTATTCCCCAGGGTCTGCGCCCGCGGCAAACAAGCTCGCAGCCGTGTTTCGATTAGATCGTAACTCTTGCAATCACCGAATGTTAGGTGCATTCTCGCCCACCTCTGATCACCCGCCCTCTCCGCCGCGACCGGACCGAAGGTCAAAAACCAGAAGCCGACCTGCCTGCACGGGTGGATGGCCCGCGTGCAGTTCGTCAAGAGCCGAACCCAACCGCAGCGCGTCCGCGACCGGGATCACGAACATTGCGTAGTCAGAAGCCCTGTTGATCACCGCGCCGACCTCGCGCTCCACGCCAAACGCCCGATCGAGATAATAGGCCCGCTGCGGTGGGACGATGTTCCGAAATCGATACCCGCCCCGCTGCTCCACCAACACAGACTCTTCGTACAACAACACCCGCTCGGTCGGATCCGTCGTCGCGTTGATCTCTCGCAGGGCCGCCACTTCCTCCAACGGGTATGATTGCCTCGCGAAGTAGTCGTCTGTCTGGACGAGGCATACGGCGACAACCACACCTGCGATCACGTACCACGCGCCGCGCGCGAACACGATGCCGACACGGGAAAGCGATTCCCGAAGTGCCAGCAGACCCAGAGACGCTAGCACCGCCGCCATCGGGCCCAGGTAGAACATCCAGTAGTTGTGGCGCTCGTACTGCCGCCAAAAAAGCGCCAGCCAAAGCAGCCCCGTCACGGGCAACAGCCACGCGCCGTCCAGCCGAATGCCTGCGGTTTCCTTTCGCTTCGTGTGCAAGAAGCGCGTGAACACGCCCCACAACGCCAGAACCAAAACGGGCCAGGTTAGATTCTCCCGTGTGTAGTCCCAGGCGCCGCCTTGCGCGGACAGGTCCCTCCGAATGGCGCCTTCTACTTCACCCGCTCGCGAGAAGAAGATCGCGGCCAAGTCTCCCCAGCGGCCATCCAGGCCGCTGTACACGAGGTAGATCAACATACCGGCCAGGCCAACCGCGGACACAATCAGCACATACGCGACTTCCCGGCAGCCCTTGCGTTGCCGGGATGCCCGCCAGATCGCGTGAAGGCAAAACAGGCCGGAGAAGAGCACGGCGGACCAGTCGAGCCAAATGCCCGCCACAATCGCCACGGACCAGCAACCCCACGCGAGGGTCCGGCGCCGAGGCGCACAGTTCGTCCTCGCAACGACCTGCCAGGCCGCAATCGCCCCCAACATGCACAGCAGGCACACAGCCTCATGGTCCACCATCCGACCGAAGTACACGGACATTGGCAGCACGCTGTACAGCAAGCCCGCGAGGACCGCGGCCTCACCACCCCAGCCCACGCGCACGAGCCACACCAGCAAGATCAGCGCGCCAAGCGATGAGCCGATCGCCACCAGCCTGGCAGACCGTTCTGATTCACCCAACACGGAGAATGACCCCGCAACCATCCACACCAGGCCGGGCGGATGCGCCGCGTAGATCGACCGTTCCTCCGGCGGGGGAACGGCATCTCCGACCGCGACAACGCCCATTCCGTGGTGGACGTTCAGCGGATACCGCAAGAGGTTCCGGCCGAGTTGCGAGAAAAACGCCCCGTTCCAATCGTGCATACCGGTCCACGGGCTCGACAGGCCGTGCGTGAGGCCGGCGGCATACACCGACAACAAGACCAGCACCCAAACCGCGAAACGCCCCCCGCCGGCGAGTTGCCGGTCACAGGGCCGCTGTTCTTCGGAATGTCCCATTGGCGCCACGATGTCTGTTTTCCTACGCCGACGGGTCCCGTCTGTCAATCGGCCTACAGCAATCGCATACTGGTCTCATTTGGGTGCCACGGGCGGCTTGTCCGCCCGTGCCGACACTGGCAGCAAGCTGCCAGTGGCACCCTTCAATGAGACAATACCAGTACCCAGCGTCGTAGGAAACAGGGTTGTGGGGGGTGGCATGGGTAACGAGTCGGACACCCCGCAGGGTGTCCCACTCGTTACCCGTGGGAAAAGCTCGACCTCCTCCACACGGGTAAGCTGCGTCCCGGCCTACCGGGAGTCCGCTAACCCATGCCACACCGCCGGGACTCCGCTAACCCATGCCACCCCGCCGACCATTCTACTGCCGGCGACAGGCTCTCGCGTTCCTTTGCATCGCCCGGCAGGCCCGGTTAGATTGAATGCGCCAACAACCACCACTGAATCGCACCAACGCGTGTCAGCGTGGCGTCGCCCCTTGTGGGTGGTGAATCGAACATGAGCCGACCCGTCCAACCCGATCCTCTGGTACTCGCCTCCGCAAGCCCACGTCGTGCGCTGCTGCTCCGCGAGGCCGGCTATGTATACGAGATCACCAAGCCGCCGTTCCACGAACCCAAGTGGGTTCATCCCCACGTCGCCCCCACCCTCCACGCCGAATCGGCGGCATACTTCAAGGCGTGCAGCGTCGCCGAGACGCTTCCGCCCGACACCTTCGTCCTTGCCGCGGACACGATTGCATCGATCGAAGGCGAGGTCATCGGCAAGCCCGCCGATCGCCAGGACGCCCACCGCATCCTGTCGAGGCTCGCCGGCACGACACACTCCGTCATCACCGGCATTGTCCTACTACATCTCACCAGCGGAAGGCGCCTCCTCCAGCACAGCCTCAGCACCGTCCATATGCGCGGACTGAGCGACGAAGCCCTCAACACCTACCTCGACACCGGCGCGTGGGCAGGCAAGGCCGGCGCTTACGGCGTCCAGGACCAGGACGATC
>JBDRKQ010000015.1:0-2282 GCA_043813895.1 Planctomycetota bacterium | reverse complement strand
GACGGCCTTTCACGGCATCTACCCGCTCGTTTCGGGGCGCAGCTGCATCAAAGCGATCTTCGAGTACGTCAGCAGCGCACAAGCCCGATCCGCATTGCGAAGCTGCCGCCGCATTTACGCAGACGGCCTGCTCAAGCTCGAGCCGCGGGACGTGGAATCGCTGCGCATCCCCGTATCGCTCTATCGTGCGTGTTGTCCGGGGTCTGCGACAAAATGGGCAGCTAAGAGGTAGGGCAGGCTTGGGCCGAGTCCGTCTTGCATGGCTGCAATAGACCTGCTCAAACCACTCAAACACTTGTTCTCCGTAACCTGGAACGGGTAACATGCGATAATGAGGATAATGGCCTTGGAACGGCTGTGATGTTCGGTCTCTGGCGAGCCTTCGTCGGTTTAGTCACCAAGACAAAAGGAGCAACGGAGATGTCTAGAATAAGTAAGGAAGCGACTCGATTAGTAAGATCCCCTCTTCTGTCGATTGCGCGCCATGGCGCCTACTCAGTCGCGATGGCGGTGCTCTTGCTCGCGGTTGGCGTCGGTCCGGTTTGGGGTCAAGGCCCTGTCGCCACTCATCCCGTCACCAAAGCCGCGGCGCGTAAGGGGGCGCGTCAGGCTACAGCTCATCTCTGGACCCAGGCAGACGAAGCGACCGAGATTCCTCCGTCGAGCAAGTCGGTCGTCCGGAGTCGATGGATCAGGCCCGATCCGGCGGTGCTCGCCGGCCTGAGACAGGGCCACCGCGTAGCCTTCGACCTCTTCGACGACCTTTCGATGACAGGTGTCGTGACCCGACGCCGTGAGCGCTCCAGCGATCAGTTCGCACTTTCTGGTGTGATCGATGCGCGGGCAAACTGCACTTTCTCGTTGGCTTTCAATCGTGACGCGTTGGCCGGCGTGATTCTTATGGGCGATGCGGGCGTGTATCGCATCCGCTACAAACCCGGTGGCTTGCACGTTCTGGAGCAGGTCGAGCAGAGCCAGCACTTTGTGTGCGAGACCGGCGATGTTCGGCTGCGTTCCCTGCCGGATGAACCCGCCGGCCGGGGCGCGAGGGATGGAGATTGTGACGATGGGTCCGTCATCGACGTGCTCGTGGTGTATACAGAAGCTGCTCGGATTGCCGCCGGCGGCGTCTCGGCCGTTGAAGCCGAGATTGACCTGATGGTAGAATACAACGACGTATCGTATACAAACAGCCTCATCGCCCCACAGTGGAATCTCGTCTTCGTGTGGCAGCTTCCGCCCGGCGTGGAGCCCACTCTAGGTGAATTAACAGACCCTGACGACGGGGTCGCCGACGGCGTACACAATCTTCGCGACGCGTATGGAGCAGACCAGGTGGCGCTTGTTAACGGCGTGGGTGGTGGCGTGGCGAATGGCCTGTGGGCCTTGGAACCCCAGTTCGAGGCCACAGCCTTCTGCATCGCCGGCATGAGCACGGTGCCCTTGGTTCTCTCCCACGAAATCGGCCACAACATGGGTTGCTGTCACGCGCCCGGGGATGGCGGCGGGTGTGACAGCACGGGAGCAGGAGGAGGCTTGCTTTTCCCTTACTCCAACGGCCACCGGTTCATTGGAGACAGCAGTGCCGAGTGGATCACCGTGATGGCTTATCCGCCCGGCTGGGCGCTTCAGCACTTCTCGAATCCGAATGTACAGTATGATGGTCAGCCGACAGGCGTCTCCGGCGACGGACCACTCTCCGCCGACAATGCGAGGACGATCAACCTCTCTGCATACACAGTCTCGAACTGGAGATGCAACGATGGAATCTGCGAGAGCCTGGATCTCCCGAGCGATGGACCGGATCACAACGCCAATGGCGTGCCGGACGATTGTGATATTGCCTTGTTCATCAACCAGCTACTCGGCGATGATCCCAATCCGGCCTACGTTGCCATGTACGACTATCACGAAGATGGTGTACTGAACGGCCTTGACATTCAGCCCTTTGTTGACGGCCTCGTTGGGCCGTAAGGGCTCGCCACAGCTATCGAGGCGGGCCGTCCGGTCTTGTGGCACCGCCGTCCCGGCGGTGGAATCACCGGCGAGGCGCCGGTGCTACAGACACCAGGCCCGGACGCCACACTGTTCCTGAGGACGGTATAGGTTGCCTGATAGTGCCTGGGGGGGGATACTACATCTGTGAGAGTGGCCGACGCGGTCATGGCGGACCCGATCGTGAAGGCCCTTTGTGCAAGACTTAGGGGAAGCGCGAATACCCCGGTTGCGGCAAACGGGCTGTGGGGGAGTGCTGCGCCCATACTCGCTGGCTTACTCGCCGA
>JBDRKQ010000014.1:0-2110 GCA_043813895.1 Planctomycetota bacterium | reverse complement strand
CGAGCGAGCCCACAGATCTGCGTTTGCCGGTGAAAAGCCGGGGCACCGTGCGAAAAACAAGCCCCCGTGGTCACGCGGATTTGGGGAGAATCCCCTCAGGCGAAAATCCAGGCTAGCCCGGATTATTCATGGGCGGCCTCTTTTTTACGACCTCCTTGTGAGCTAACTTACGGGTGTGAAACGAGTTAACTCAAGGCAAGGAGGTCGATGATGGTTCTACAGGGTGTAGCGCAAATCTGCTTCGATTTCTTCTCCCGTCTCCCGATCGTAATCGAGCGGAAGGACGTCCAGATCAGCAGCGACACGGGCATTCTACCCATCCGGCAGTTCGATGACCAGATCGGCTCAACCGAGGGTTTCATCGCCTGCCTGAATGACCCCCGCGACCAGGACCAGCTCGAGCACACCCTCCACGAAATGGTCCACCAACGGATCTACGGCATCCTGGCCGGCTACGAGGACTGCAACGACCACGACACCCTTCGCGGCGATCCCGTCCTCAAAATGGTCAGCGGCAAAAAGCCCAACGACAAAGATCTGGCCAGCCAGCCCACTCTGTCACGTTTTGAAAACGCCATCGACATTCCCTCTCTCTGGCGTCTGCACGACTTTTTCATCGATGACTTCATCGACTCGTTCGATCAGCCGCCCCATTCCCTGACCCTGGACGTCGATGCCACCGACGACGCTTGTCACGGTCAGCAGCAGTTGGCCTTGTTTCACGGGTTCTATGAGCAGTACCAATACCTCCCCTTGATCATCAGCTGCGATGAGACCAAGCAGGTCCTCTGGGCCGCCCTTCGTCATGGAACCGCGCACGCCGCCTTGGGGGCCGATGATGACGTAGAATACGTGGTCAACCGTCTTCGTCAGGCTTGGCCGGACGTGGTGATCTACCTGCGCGGCGATGCCGGCTTCGGGATGCCCTGGATGTACGAGGTTTGTGAGCGGTTGGAGCTCCCCTACACTCTCGGCCTATCAACCAACCAAGTGCTCAAGAAAGCCACGGAAAACCTGCTCCAACAGGCCGTCGAGCGGTTTGAACAAACCGGCGAACCCCAGCGGATATTTGATCGGTTCTTCTATCGGGCTAACAGTTGGAAGAACCATCGACTGGTGATCGCCAAAGCCGAGTGCAACCATCTCGGCACCAACCTGCGTTTCATCGTCACCAACCGATCGGGAGCGGCCATTCTTCCCGAAACCTGCTATGACAACCATGTTCAGCGTGGGGAAAGTGAAAACCGCAACAAGGAACTCAAGAACGGCCTGGCCGGCGATCGCCTGAGCTGCCATCGCTTCGTGGCCAACTACTTCAGGCTGATGATGCACGCCGCCGCCCTCAATCTTCTCATTCGCCTGCGTCGTCTCGTAGCCGCCCCGCCCCTGCTCACCAGCAAGGACGATCCTTGCCCCGGCGATCGCGTACCGGTGACCGATCCCACGTTGCCTGTCGAAGCTCTGAGCGGCACAGAGCGTCGCCGGTACCACACCTACCGCCGCCGCAAGGACCCGCTGGGCGAAGGTCAGATCGCCACGTGGCGGACCATGCTTATCAAAGTGGCCGGCGAAGTTACCCAGTCCGCCCGCCGGATCCTGGTAACGATCCCCGCCCACTGGCCACATCGGGATTGGTTCCAACGCGTATGCGACGCCATCGCCTCACATCGCCATCGTGCACAAGTTCCCACGTGACCCTCCGACAACCCGGCTTTTCAATGGGGGAAAGGGGGTCTTCTGCGCTCGTCCCGACCGTCTGGTGCACAAGTCGCCGCCGCGCCGTAAATCACCGCCACCCCGCCACCCATCATGAATAATCCGGGCTATCCGTCCTTGAACGGGAAGCTGCCATGAATCGAAAAGAAGCACTCAAGCTGCTGCGAGGAGGAAAGGAAGGCATCGAGGAATGGAACCGCCGCCGCAAGACCGACGAAAAGATCCCCAGCCTCCACTGTGCCAACCTCTGCCGCGCCGACCTGCGCTATTGCAGTCTCCACAATGCCAACCTCTGCCGTGCCGACCTGCGCTATTGCAGCCTCCACGATGCCGACCTCACCGGTGGCGACCTCAGGGAGGCCAACCTCAGGGAGGCCGACCTCAGTGGTGCCGA
>JBDRKQ010000013.1:0-32614 GCA_043813895.1 Planctomycetota bacterium | reverse complement strand
GGTGGTTGATTCGGACTTTCCTTGGCTTCCTCCTCCTCACTGCGGGATTATGGGCCAGTTTCGAGTCACTCCGATCAGCCACACCGGTGAGTAATGTCCTCGCGCCTGGCGAGGAATATGAAGAAGACGAGTAAGCTCTCTGATCTCGGCCGAGGCGGAGAGCCGCCACAACCCGGTCCGGCCATAACCTCGCTTGATCGCGAACGTTATATGCGACACTCCCTACAGGAAGCTGACGGGCCGATGCAGCCTGTCGAGGCCTTCTCCTGTTCTGGTCGTACGGTCTGCAACAGTTGAGAGATTTACCTCACGTCCGCTCCGGGCGAGCCGATCAAGATTCAGACAAGGCAGCGCGCGGCTGCATCCGGCGGCGTGCCGAACGCCGCATCGCCCGGCGTGCATAACGGGCCGCAGTGGTTGCACCCGGGGGGCCGCTTCACACGGGGGATCCGATGATTGTCGTCTATCCGATCGGGGGGCGTTGATATGCCTCGTCCTAAGGACGTTCTTACGACGGGGGAGGTCGCGACTATCTGCAACGTCGCGCCACGAACCGTTTCCAAGTGGTTCGACACCGGCAAGCTCCGCGGCTACCGCATCCCCGGGAGCAAGGATCGCCGCATCCCGCTGGCTCAACTGATTCGGTTTATGCGCGCCCACGGCATCCCCTTGAACGGCTTGGACTCCGGCATCACGCGCGTGCTGATCGTCGAGGGAAACCACGATGTTGCGGAACTCCTCTCCAGCGCGTTGGCAAGGGATGCCGGCTACGAAGTCCGAACGGCGACGACGGCTTTCGGGGCGGGCGGCATCGCGGAGTCGTTCAAGCCGCACATCATGCTCCTTGATGTCGGGCTTCCGGGTTTGTCCGGCCGGGAGACGGTTCGGAGCGTGAAGAGCCGACCCGATCTGGCCGCCAGTCGGCTTATCGCATTGACGGGACCGTTGAAGGACGGAGAAGGTGAGACGCTCAAACAGCAAGGGTTCGACGCGACGCTCCAACGACCGTTCGAGGTCTCTCGGGCCGTTGCCGTGATTGAAGAAGTCTTGCCCACGGGGGGATAGTGCGGCGTTGCGCGGAGACACGCGGGACCTCTTCCTCATTCCTGGGTGGGCGGGGTGTCCGCCCGTCTGGCTCGTTGTTTCGGGGGGATGCGGTGACACACAAACCTCTCGGTCCTGTCTTCGCCGGCGATCTCCATGAGGAGATCGACGCGCTCGTGAAGAGTTCGGCGATCTCTCGCCAATCACCATTGGCCCGACGGCTGATGCAACTGTGCGGCGACCGCAGCGTCGACACCGCCGAGCTTGCCGAGGTGCTCGAGGCTGATCCTCCCCTGGCCGCCCGGATTATCAAGACTGCCAACACGACTCGACAGGGCGCGGGAATACCGGCCACAAACACGATGGCTGCCGTGCAGCGTCTTGGGCGGAATCGGTGTCTGTGCCTGGCCTTGGCGTCAGAGGTCGCGGAATCCGTCGGCCGGCGGGTTGAGTCCCACTTCGACTTCCCGCGGTTCTGGCGGGATTCGCTCGCGCGGGCGTACGTCGCGCGGACAATCGCCCTGCAATGCCAGAGCGCGTGGGCGGACCAGGCCTTCCTCGTGGCCCTGCTGCAAGACCTGGGCGCTGCGATTCTCGCAACAAGGTACGGGCCGCTCTACGCGACGCTCCTCCGGCGGAGCCGCGGGTCTCAAGTGCGCTTGGCCGTGCTAGAGTCACAGGCGTTCAAGTACAACCACATTCACGTTGTCGTACGGCTGCTCGAGCGCTGGAGGGCGCCGACGCTGCTGATCGAGGCCGTTGGACGGCACCACACCCGTCCACCGTTTCAATGCTGCGTTCCCTCGCGCTTGCTGCTGTGGCAACTGAGCTACTTCGCGGGAGCGATCCCGATCGGGAGAGACCGCTGGCCACCCTTTGACGATGTCACGATTCCCGAGATGCTGCTGACGACGTTCGGCATCGAGGCATCGATGATAGGGGACATGTTCAGAAGAACAGCACAGCAGTTTGCCGACTCGGCGGGTCTCTTCCGCTCGTGGTTGCCGGGCGACACGGATGTCGAACAGCTCTTCTCTTTGACGGCCAAATTCTTCAGCGATCAGTCCGCCACGATGAACATGGGCGCGCAAGGCGAACGAGTGGTCGTCGCGCGCACTTTTCGAGATAGCCGCCAGTCGGTTGTTCGCGAGATCTCCGGATTGTCTCTAGGGGAGAAGGCGCGAACGCATTAAGAAGTCGCGCACGAACAAGATGAATGGTTGATCCGCCAAACGGCAAAGCCTGTGGGCCGGCCAAGCCAGCAATCGATCATGTTGTTTCTGCGCGGTTCCTACACAGGATCAGTCTCCCGCCTCCTTCTTTCTTCGCAGTGCCAGGACTGTCGCCAAGAGGAGCATGAGCGCGGTCCCGGGTTCCGGCACGGTTTCCGACATCGTGAAGGCGAAGCGGTAGCCGCCATCCCCCCACTTTGCGCGGAATGTGGGAAGCTGGAGACTGAATGGGACGTTGGTGGGGATTTGCCATTGCGTGCCGACAGCGGGGGCGCCGTCCATGCCTGGCGGCACGTATAGAAGCTTGAGAAAGTACTCCCGATCGGTCGGCGGCGGAAAGACAGTATCCGCCTTGAACGAAATGAACATCTGATCGTCAGGGAACTCGAATGCGGCCCAGAGATGAATGGGCTCCCAGGTGATGCTCTGGTCGTCCTCCGGCGGGAAGCGAAAGTCGTTCGCGTAGAAGCCTGTGTCACCTTGCCAGTCCAGGGGTTTGAAGGTGTGGAAGACGCCGGCGTAGCCCTGTGCGCCGATTGAGAGAAGTCGTTCGAAGTCCGGGTCGTATCCGTTGGTGGCGTCTGACCAGACGCCGATTCGCCCCGCCTGTCACCCACAGAACTCGCCGAACTCGTAGAGAAACTCGAACCGGATGAAGTCGGCCCTCGCCTCCTGTCGGACCGGTCCCACTGCGGCCAGCGCAAAGACGATACTCCAGGCGGTCCTTTTCATGGGTGCCCCATTCCGGTGTTGGCTCGCATTTCCGGTGGTCTTGTGTGTATCTTACCTCGTGCCGGCGGCGGAAGCAAGACTGAGCGCCGGAAGCAAGACTGAGCGCCGGAGCCCGATGAGCGCCCCATGTTCACGGCGCCATACCACCCACCGTGCTTACGCGGCGAGTACAATCGGACGATGCGCTCGCTTTAGGGGATTCACGGGGTTATGCTCTCAGCGCGGGGCGCCACTGGCAGCTTGCCTGCCAGGGCCGGCCCGGCCGGCCAGAGAGCCTGCGACGGGTGCGGCCGGGTGTTCGCCGAGCGAGCAAGTCTCATGAGCAAAGTCCTGATAATCGAGCCCGAGAGATGCACGAGCTGTCGGCTTTGCGAGATAGTATGTGCGGAGCAACATGGCGGTGCCTATCAGCTTTCGCGCTCCCGTATTCAGTTGGAGATCGACGGGACCGGGGTGTCCTGCTTTCCGAAGGTGTGTTTCCAATGCGAGGATGCACCCTGCATCGAAGCCTGTCCGACTGAGGCTCTCCGTCGCGATCCGGATACGAAGGTGGTCGTTCTGGTTGAAGGCCGCTGCGAAGAGTGCGGCCTCTGTGGGCCGGCGTGTCCGTACGGCGTGTTGAACTGCGAAGACGGCAAGCCGCGGAAGTGTGACACGTGCGGCGGCCACCCGGCATGTGTGTTTGCCTGCATTCTCGGTGCCTTGCGCTTTGAAGAGCGGGACCAATGGGCGGATTCGGCGCGAGATGCGTACATCAAACAGCTTCGCGGCTTGCATGGAGAGGCGGCGTCATGATGCATGCCTGGGCTGGAATGTCGACGGCCCCGCGGAGGGCATTTCGGAAACACGCGCCGCGATGGAAGTGAGGGATAGCGATGGGGCTTTTTGGAAAGGGCGAGGCCCAGGAAATCGAAGTGGCCGGCCGCGCGTTGCGTTGCGAGATTTGTCACCACACGCGGTTCTGGCAACGCCAGGCACAGCTGAACACGCCCGTGGCCACATTTTTTAATTTCGACTGGGCCAACCGCAGTGCAACATGTATCGTCTGTGAGCGATGTGGTTACATCCACTGGTTTTTGCCGCCCTAATGAAAGGGTGGTCTTCATGTGAGATTGATCTAAAGGGAGCATCGGAATGAGCAACAGCCTCTACAAAGTCATCGAGTTGGTGGGCACGAGTGAGAAGTCCTGGGAGGACGCCGCGAAGCACGCGGTGGAAGAGGCCAGCAAGAGTCTCAAGAACCTCCGAATCGCGGAGGTCAAGGATCTCGACATGAAGGTCGAGAACGGCAAGGTGACGGCCTACCGCGCGAAGGTGAGTTTGTCCTTCAAGTACGAGTCCTGATCTCGCCCGTTCGGTGGAATTCAGGGTCGGTACGGCGTGCGAGACGCCTGTGGGTCAGGGTATTGAGTGCATCAGAGGCCCACGGATCAAGACCGGCCTCTTGCGAAGTGCATTCCGGATTGCGAGCGCCAGCCCTGAATGAAGGAACTTCCAGAATCCTGCCCCGTGGGCTTCAAACTCGTTAAGGCGCCGCGTCTGCGCGAGCGAGGCGTTGCCCCGCAGCGTCGGCGACCGATTCAACCGTGATCTGCCCCATGCACGCATGGTCATGCGCGCACTGCCCGAGTTTGCGAACGTAACACGGCGAGCATTCGAGATTGATGCTCAACACGTCGTGCGACCGGCCGTAGGGGCCGGTGCGGTCGGGGTTCGTTGGACCGAACAGGGCGACAAGCGGTCGGTCCATCGCGGCGGCCATGTGCATGGGCGTGGAGTCGGCCGTCACCACAACCGCCGCACCGTCGATCAGCGCGGCCAGCCCGCGAAGTGTCGTCTTGCCGCAGATGTTCTCGGCCGCGCCCGCGGACGCCTGCTTCGCGATGCGGCCCTGCTCGATGTCGTCCGCGCCGCCGACGAGGAGGCTGGCGATTCCGTGCCGCTGCCGGAGCAGCGCGGCAAGCTCACCGTATTGCTGCGGCGGCCAACACTTAGTCTCCCAGCGCGTCGCCACCACGAGTACGGCATAACGCTGCTCGGTATCCAGCCCGCTCGCTTCCAGCAACTGTGCTGCCTGTCGTCGATCATCGTCGGTCGTGGTGATACTGAAGTCCATGGGCGCGTCGGCGAAGCCGAGCATGTCTGCTACGCGGTAGTTCTTGTCCGCTGCATGATCGTCGGGGTCGCCCCGTGGGATCTTGTGTGTGTAGAAAAGCCACGCCAGCTCACGCGCGGCGGCAAAGCCGATCCGAACTTCCGCGCCGCTTGCCAAGGCCAGGAACCCGCTGCGAAACAGCCCTTGCAGATCCACGACGAGGTCGAACCGTTTTCGCCTCAGTTCCTTCACGAAGGCGATGAACTCCCGCGCGACGGCCGGGCTCCTTGCGAGGCGCCCGAAGCGCTTGCGGTCGAATCGGATCACTTCGTCCAGCGCAGGGTCCGCCTCGATCAAGTCCGCAAAGGGCGTGGCCACCAGCCACGCCAGGTGCGCCTTGGGGTAGCGGCGGCGGAGTCCGTGCAAGACCGGCAGCGCGTGGATGATGTCCCCGGGGGAGCTGGGCTTGATCAACAGGATTCGCCGGAATGCTCGGCTGGCCAGATCGCTCATGTCTGTAGTGTAAACTGAAGTGCCCGGTCAATCCCGTTGAGGTCTTTGAAGCGGCCGGCCGCCTTCAACCCCGACGACGCCTCGGCGAGTATGCCCTCCACGGCGTCTGCCTTGCCGCAAGCGACTTCGAGCAACAGCATTGCACCGGGCCGCATGAAGTGCCGCACCTTGCCGCCTATCCGGCGATAAGCGTCGAGCCCGTCGACACCGGCGAACAGGGCTTCCGCCGGTTCGTACTTGCGAACGTTGTCGGGCAATGCGTCCCGCTCGTGCTCGGCGATGTAAGGTGGATTGGCGACAACCAGATCGAACCCCCCGTCAGGCACGACATCTTCCGGCAAGTCAAGCATGTCCGCCGCGACGAACCGAATATGGTCGCCGACGTCATGGGATTCGGCGTTCTTTCTGGCGATTTCCAGCGCGGCCTGCGACACGTCCGTCGCCACGGCGTGAACCGTCGGCTGCCGCTTCGCAATCGTGACCACGATGCAGCCTGATCCCGTGCCGACGTCCAACAGGTCCACACGGGGTCGCGGGTTCTCATCGCACCAACGTAGCACCAGCTCGACGAGCAACTCCGTCTCCGGCCGCGGTATCAAGACCCCCGGCCCGACCTGGAAATCCAAGGAGTAGAACTCTTTGTGTCCGACGAGGTATGCGATCGGCTCGTGCGTGGCGGCGCGACGGACCATTTCACGGAACTCCGCCCGATTCTCTGCGGAGGGCGATTCATCGAAGCGTGTGTAGAGATCGATCCGCTTGCAGTCGAGCGCCTTGGCAAGGAGCAACTCGGCGGCCAGTCGCGGCGAGTCTATCCCATTCGCCGTGAAGCGCTCCGTTGTCCACGAGAGGAGTCGCGCGATCGACCAATCCTGCCGGCTGTTCGGTGGGGTTTCATCCATGAAGATTGCCGGTCCCGAGGCACGTCGGCGGGCTTGTATCCAAGCGATGTGTCACGAATCAGGCCCGCGACTCGGCCTCGCTCACGTATTCCTGCAGTCTGGCAACCTCCAGCTTACTGCCCACGACCAGGGGTGTGCGTTCGTGCAACGAGGTCGGGACCTTGTCCAGGATGCGTTGTGTGCCGTCGGTTGCCACGCCGCCGGCCTGTTCGGCAAGGAACGCGATCGGGTTGGCCTCGTACATGAGGCGGAGTTTGCCGCCCGGAGACTTCGCCGTCGGCGGATAGAGGAAGATGCCGCCCCTGAGCAGCGTGCGATGGAAGTCCGCCACGAGTGAGCCGATATACCTCGCCGTGTACGGGCCGGCCTCCTCCGTCTTGCACCATTTCAGGTAGTTCTGATACCCGACGGGGAAAGAGTTGTAATTACCCTCGTTGACACTGAAGCACTTGCCCGCTTCTGGCATCATGACGTTCTCATTGGCCAGAATGAACGCGCCGACGGAGGGATCGAGCGTGAACATGTGTACGCCTTCGCCCGTCGTGTAGGCCATCACCGTGCTCGATCCGTACACGATGTAGCCGGCGGCAAGCTGCTGGTGGCCCGGCTGAAGTACGTCGGCTACGGGATCGTTGCCGTCGAAGCCGTCGGTGTCCCGCTCGAAGATTCCGAAGATGGTGCCCACGGACACGTTCACGTCGATGTTGCTCGACCCGTCGAGCGGATCGAAGATGACGACGTACCGACCGGTCGCGCCCCCCTTGGCCAACATCTTGGGTTCGTTCAGTTCTTCCGACGCGATGATCCCGACGTTCCCGCGGTATCCCAGACAAAGCTCGATGGTCTTGTTGGCCAGCATGTCCAGCTTTTGCTGTTGTTCACCGGAGATGTTCGTTTCGCCGGCCTCACCGAGCAAGTCCACAATCCCGGCCCTGCGGACGTTTGCGGATATGATCCGGGCGGCCAGGGTGATGCCGGACAGGAGCCAGCTGAATCCGCCGGTTGCCGTCGGGTGGTTTCGCTGCTGGTTGATGATGTGTTCTTGGACGGTGACGAAGCGATTACCGAGGTCGGTTTCACGGGTCACGGCGTGGTCTCCTCTTGGCTCAGGTGAAGAACTGCGGCCGAGGGTTTCCGCATGGCATCGCGCAGACGATCCAGATCCGGGGTGCGGCGGCGATAATCCTCACAGAGTCGGATTGTACCCGATCCCAGTGGCTCGGGAAAGTGGTGGACGATCGGCAGAGAAGATCCGACCTGCCTGTTATGGCAGCGCCGCGCGGCCGTCAGAAGATGCGAGAGCCTCTGCGGGCCGCCAAGAATTCCTTCTCGGCATCGGCTTGAGGGCCGAGAAAGGATTCTCGGCCCAGCGATTCGGGGGGGGCGTACACTGGCGGACAAGCTGCCAGCGGCACACAAGCTGCCAGCGGCACACAAGCTGCCGGTGGCACACAAGCTGCCGGTGGCACACAAGCTGCCGGCGGCGTACGGAGTGTCGCCGTCGGCCGCAGGGGGCCGACGCTATCTTCGTTGCCGAGGGCCTGCAAATGGGAGCGTTGTCGGGTGCCTGCCAATGCGGGGTGCCGCGCGGGCTGAAGCTCGCGGCCCTTCTATGCCTGCTGCAAGCGCCGCTGCCGATCCATCTTGCGAAGTTCTTCGATCAGCCCGTCGAGCCCGCCCGCACAAATGCGCTCCAGCGGGAAGTTCCGGCCGAGCCGATGGTCCGTGCAGCGATTCTGCGGGTAGTTGTAGGTCCTGATGCGCTCGCTGCGATCACCTGAGCCGATCATGCTGCGTCGCGTTGAATCCCGCTCCGCCCGCTCTTTCTCCTCGATCTGATTCTTGATCCGGCTCGCCAGGATCCGTCGCGCCTTCGCCCGATTACGGTGCTGGCTCTTTTCGTCCTGCATCGAGACCGTGATGCCGGTGGGCGTGTGCTCCAGCTTGATCGCGCTGGAGACCTTGTTGACGTTTTGGCCGCCGGGGCCGCCGGCGCGGCTCACGTGTTCCACGACGTCCTTTTCCCAGTCGATTTCGACGTCCGTCTCTTCCACCTCCGGCAAGACGGCGACCGTTGCCGCTGACGTGTGAATCCGGCCCTGAGACTCGGTCTCCGGGACACGCTGGACCCGATGCCCCCCGCCCTCATAGCCGAAATGCGTAAAGACGGCCGGGCCGCGGACGCCGAGGATGACCTCGCGAAAACCACCGTACTCGCTGGCTGACGAACTGAGCAGCTCGACCTTGAACCGATGGGCCTCGGCGTAGCGGGTGTATATCTCGCACAGGTCGCGCGCGAAGAGCGCGGCCTCGTCGCCACCCGTGCCCGCGCGAATCTCAATGATGATCGAATCGATGTCGGCATCCTCGCCCACGATCAAGCTGTCGATGAGCTCATCCATGATCCGCCCACTCCTCGTAAGGAGCTCGGGCAGCTCTGCCTCGGCGAGTTCACGCAAATCAGCGTCGGCCTCGGGATCGCCAATAATCGACCGGGCCTCTTGCGCCTCCTGCTGAACCTTGAGGTACGAGCGATACGGCTCCGCCATTCGCCTGAGTTTGGCATGCTCCTTGGAGAATTGCACGAGTCTCGCGGCGTTCGTCGCCGTCTTGGGGTCGTTCATCTCCCCCGTGACGGCGTCGTAGCGCGCGGCGATCTCGTCGAGCTTGGAGAGGAAGGCGGGATTCACCGTGGAATCCGACATCGGGCAACCTCGTATCGAAAGGACGTTGGTTCGCGACAAGAACCCAAGAAAGAAAACACGCCGCGGCCTTTTGTTGTGATCGAGGCAGCGGCGTGATTGATTCTCGCCTAGCTAGGATTTCGGCGCGTCGGCCTTCTTCTTCGAGGCTTTGAAGTAATCGCCGCCGAACTTCTTCTGGAACTTCTCGACACGGCCGGCCGTATCCACGAACTTCTGCGTGCCCGTGAAGAAGGGATGGCAGCTCGAACAGATCTCGACTGAGATCTTCTCCTTCGTCCCGCCGGTCTCGATCGTCGCGCCACAACCGCAGGTTACCACTGTCTTGAAGTACTTCGGATGGATGTCCTTCTTCATCGTTAAGACCTCTTCTGAGTATCTGGGCCAGCTTTCCCGAGCCCAACATTATACCATCATCGCTCGCGGCGGCAACTCCACGTGGTTCGGGATATTCGATACTGGTAAAGTTTGAATTGGGGAGTATCGGCCTCCGGCCGGCACATAGGTCGAAAACGAGGATTTCGTACGGGTGGGACGCCGATGCTCCCCAGACCTTACCAGTGCCGGACATTTAGCATCCGCACTGGGTGCGAGAAGGGATTCTCGCACCAGCGGTCGTGAGGACGGATTCTCGCGCAAGCGAGCACCAGCGATTTTACCCTCGCTTTCGCTTCGGGCTGGTGTGGGGAGGGCGTTGGCCGCGGAGGGAGGGCGTTGGCCGCGGAGGGAGGGCGTCACGACAATCCTCTTGCGGCAGAAGGCCGGAATCCCCTGTCCGCACGGCACTTGGGCGGCAGTGGGACCGAAGTTACGCAGATCCTATAATTGGACCGATATACAATCCCACGAGGCCGAAAGCCATGGAATTGCTCATCAAATGTCGGAAGTTCGAGGTCGTCCGCAAGGCTGTGCCGATGTCCGGCGGCGTGGATCGCGACTACACGATCGTCGTTCACCCCGGGGCGGTGGTGATCCTGCCGCTTCTGGCGGGCGGCGAGCAGATCGTCCTGATCCGGAACTACCGGCACGCCCTGGACCGGGAGCTTTGGGAGTTGCCGGCGGGGACTCTGGACGTGCCCGGCGAAACGGCGAGTGCCGCGGCGGCCCGCGAACTCGAAGAGGAAGCGGGCTATCGGGCGGGCGACATTCGCCCGCTCTGCGAGTTCTACAGCACGCCTGGCATGTGTACGGAGCTGCTTCACGCATTCGTGGCGACGGACCTGACGCCGACCCGGCAGCAGCTCGATCCGACGGAGCGGATTCGGGTCGAGATCAAGCAGCGCGACGAGGCACTCGCGATGGTCCGCGACGGCACGATCGTTGACGCCAAGACCATGGTCACACTACTGTTCTGGGAAATGACGCAGAGGAAGCCCGCATGAGTTGGCAGGACAGAGGATACTCCGGAGGAGAAGGCTACGGCACGGCGCCGGCGGGCGGCGGCTTACGGTCGTGGTTCGGCGGGCTGCCCTCGCCGGGTAAGGCCGTTAAATGGATCGCAATCGCCAACATCATCATGTACTTGCTCTGTATGATCACCGGCGGGTTTGGAAGCCCCGTGTACGGGTTGCTGGCCATGGAGACTGAGCTTGTGCAGCAGGGGCAAGTCTGGCGCCTCTTCACGTTCACGTATTTGCACGATCAGAGCAGCGTTTTCCACATCCTATTCAACCTGATCGGCTTGTATTTTCTCGGGATGAGCCTGGAGCGACAATGGGGGCCGAGGCGCTTCTTCGTCTTCTACACGATCGGTGGCTTTGTCGGCGTCATCCTGTACTTCGTACTTACGTCAGTCGGCTGGCTGGACCCGCACGGCATCCTCGTCGGCGCTTCCGGTGGCGTCCTTGCGTTGCTGGGCGCGTGCGCGGTGCTGTTCCCACGCATCCAGATCATCATGGTCTTCTTCCCTGTGCCGATCAGGCTCGCCGCCTTGATCCTGGTGGTGCTGTATGCGATGAACATCGGGGGCGCCGGGGGCAATGCCGGCGGTGATGCCTGTCACCTCGCCGGTTTAGCCTTTGGTATCTTCTGGGGATACCGCGGGCGGAACTTCTCCGGCACGATGGACCGCTGGCGGCGGAATCGGGCGCGTGGCGCGTTCGAGGCGAAGCAACGCAGGCTACACGCCCTTAACCAGGAAGTGGACCGGATTCTTCAGAAGGTCAACGAACAAGGCGTTAACAGCCTCTCTCGCGCGGAGAAGCGGAAGCTGGCCGAAGCCAGCCAGCGGCAGCGCGAGTCCGATCGACACTACGGCACTTGAGCGGGATTGCGGAACCGCAGGACAGGGTGTGCCACTGGCGGGCAAGCCGCCAGTGGCGCCCGTGCGTATCCCCCGAGCAAGCTCTGGGGCTCTTGGGCAAGGAAACAAGCCTTCCCACACCGGCCGGGTTGTCAATCGAAGAGTTCGATCGAGTGCGAGCAGCCTCAGGGCGTGCGCGTGAATAAGCTGAACGAATGCCGAAGGGTGGTACGGGCCTCCCGCCCGTAGCTGCACGGGCAAGATGCCCGCACCACCCATATGAAACGTGCAACTTATTCATGCGCGAGTCCTTACGCGATCTGGGTTTTGATCACCCTGCCTGTTCGGCTCGCGTGCGACAGTGTCCGCAGAGCCTCGCGTAACCACGGCACCAACGAGGCTGCCCGTGCGGGATCCTCTGCGAACACGGGCGCCATCTGACGAGCCTTGAGCACGACGCCGATCTCGTGATAAGCACTTTGCGCATAGCGGCAGAAGGCGACGATGCCGGCGAGATAGGTCGGCGGCCGGCCCGGCGGCGCGATGCAAACCTCGACCGGCACGCCTGCCAGAATCGCACACTTCGCGAGCAAGCCGAGACCGGTCTCAGACAGGTTGCGCGTCTGTGCCGTGGCCTTACGAATGGTCCGCCCGCCATGCTCGTAGAACCAGAGGTCACATACGGTCCTGAACCGGCGTCGGTGTCTGGAGCGTTTGCAGTCCTCTCCGTTCTCGGCGCGCGCCATCTCGTCCCACCGTGCCGCGAACTCATCCAGTTCATTGAGGATCAGTTCGGTCGGCATGAGATTGGAGTTCCGGGTTTCTCCGGCCGTCATCGCATTCCCCCCTTGGGACGCGGATCGCCCGCTTGATCAGCGAACGGACTGTCCGTTTTTGCCGTCTTCCCTTTTTACTTTGTAGAGAGAGTGCTACCCCGCCTGCGTTATCGGAAGGGCCGCCGTTCTCTCCCCGACCGGCCATTCACTCATCGGGCGGAACGGGTACCGGCTTGATGGGCGGTGGACGCGTACGCCCCGCAGGCTGTGCTCTGGCTTTCGACACGGCTCAAGTGGCGGACGGCCGTTGAGATGATGTCTCTGCGGGGTGCCCCATTCTGTCGCCGCCTCGTGACTCCCGCCGGACGGCACTGTGATCGAAACGCCCGATACCGTTGGAGTCGCCTGATACGCCCTGGTTTGGCGAAACGGAGCCGTTGCTTAACACACCTGGAAGAGGTACAATCCTGTAGCAAGCGGTCAGGGTTGAGATCCACTGGGGAGGAGCCCGGCCAACCTGCCTGCCCGGTCTGCCCGTCGCCGCGACGGACACACCGGGGTTTTTGGGCGACTGGGGAATTGTTCCACACAGAGTTCGTGACACCCCGCGCCCGCGCAATCCGGGGACTTCAAACAAGCCGTCAGGAGATATGGTGATGTATTCCCGCATACGTCAAGCCGTGAGTCCAGTAGGTGCCGTTTCGTTGGTCGCCGTCGTGGTGGTCATTGTCATCGGGTGCGGCAACGCCAGCCCGTTTCTGACCGCCCGGTTCCTGACCGACACCCAACTTACGACGCTTCAGAGTGGGAGCTTTCCGGATTCGGACGCGACGGACCCCACGGCCGACGAAGTTCTCGCTTCTGTGTGCGATCTGCCCGAGGAGAGTCCGGAGCAGTGGGGCATCTCCGTCACGCTTGAGAACGAATCAGCACAGTATGTCCAGTTCTCGATGACCTTCGTGGTTTCCGCAGGGGCCGGCGGTTTTGTGTGCGACGACGAGTTACAGGATTACATCAATGCCGGCTACAGCCAGGTCGGCGCCGGGAATAGCATCACGATCGGCTGTGACACGATCACGCTCGGCGGCTCGCAGATCCTCACGATGCAGTTCGGCATCAATCAGGGCGCGGCGGGGCGTCTTGATCCCTACGACGAGGAGACCGACGCCGATTTTCCCACGCTGACTCTCCGGCGTCGGGATTCCGGCGGGACGCTCATTCCGCTTCCGGAACTGATCATCTTCGGCAACGAGGACAGCAACTTCATCTGTACCGGTGGGGCAGTGCTCGGCGACCTCTGCTCACAGCGAGGTTTCGTCTATTCCACGGCAGACGACATCCCGGTCGGCAAGTCGGTCGATGCATCTCGTATCCAGGGCTCAATCTGCAACGCCGGTTTTGGCTCGGCACCGGAATGGCGGCTGGACAAGACCTTGAACACTGTCGCCCAGGCGTTCCAGTACCCGGTCGGCGCGACCATCGTCATCACCATCCTGGACCGGTCCGCAGATGCGACCAGCGTTAACCGGAATCAGGTGGTCTGGCTTGTCACTGACAGCGACGACAACACCGTCCACTTCCCTGCCCGCTGATTTGGGATTCTCAATCCGGCCTGCTGCGCAATCGAGGAGCCGCGGACTTCGGTCCGCGCGGCCGTCCGAAGGCGCAACAGCCCATATGCTCTGCCGAGAATCCCTTCTCAGCACATGCTCTGCCGAGAATCCCTTCTCGGCATCGGCTTGAGGGATGCCTTGCGGCAGGCGGGAACACCCCCCTCGGCCAAGGCCGGTGGCTCTCGGGCCTGGTCGCCATTCACCCTGCGTCGCCCTGCTGGACGGGGCGCCCGGGCCGGGCTTCCTTGTGAAACCGAACAGGATGCCGATATACTCTGCGGCCGTCTTGTCACGCGCGGATGTAGGCCACGTTCAGGGAGGTGTTCCAATGGCTCGCAGGTATGGCGGATTCACTGTTTTGGGTCTGTGTTCGGCCCTGATCGTGTCGGCTGCGGGATGTCAGCCCGGTGTCGGGACTTCATCCGGTGGTCGGATCGTTCAAATCGGTTCGACCAAGGCCATTTACATCGGACTGCCCGCGGAGTTTCGCGCGCTTCACCCGGCGCTCGAGGAGTGCTTCGGCGGGCAAGTCCGGTTCAGCGCCCAGCCCAACGGTGTGGCGCTCGGCCAACAACTGGAACAGGGGGGCATCGCGTACGCCATCATGTCGGCCGGCGAGTACGCTGCTGTAGAAAACCCGGAGAAGCTGACGTTGTTGGCCACGGGCTTGAACTCCCTGGGCAAGCCTGCGTCGAAAGCGCTCTTCGTTGTTAAGGCGAAGTCCCACGTCAAATCGATTGCCGACTGCGCTGGGAAGCGGTTTGCCTTTGGGACGCACGGAGACATCCTCACCGATCTTGCCGCACAACGGGCGTTGGAAGAAGCCGGCGTTCCGGTCAAGAAGCTGCTACCCGAACTCGTGCCGCCGCCACTGGCGTTTGACGGCAGGCTCTATCTCAAGAATGACGTGCCCAAGGTGATCATCACGGACCTCACGGTCAATGCGGGCGTTCTCGATGAGATCACGTACAACGGGATGCCGGAGACCGGCGGGAACGTCATCACCGGGCCGTCCAGGGATCAATTCGAGATCGTCGGTGAGACCGTCGAGGTTCCGGGAATCGTCTTTGTGGCCGGTCCGGCGGCGGATCCCACCGATGTCAACAAGCTCAAGGACTTCCTGATCAATCACGCCAAGGACAAGCAGAAGGTATGCGAGCAGCTCGGCGTTACCGGCTTCGCACCTCCGGACAAGTCGGCCTACGATGCCGTTCGCAGCTTCGTATCCAAGCCTGGAGGGTAAGCGGAATCTGCCGGTCTCCGAATGGCCTCGAGATCGCGTCGCTCCCCGTACTCTGTTCGCAAGAGCACCGGTCGCTCAACCTCGCATGATAGGGCGCCATGGCTGAGGCGATCTTCGAATCCCAGGCGCGAAGCACGCGGATACGGAGCGAGGTTGCGCGCGACATCGTCACGATGGCGGGCCTGTTCACCGGTCTCAGTCTGGCCTACTGGCTTGTCGTCGCCCTCTTTTGCGGCGGGCGCGGGTTCCCCCTCGATGATGCCTTCATCCACCTCCAGTTTGCGAGGAACCTCCTTAACGACGGGCAGATGGCGTTCAATCCCGGCGTGCCAAGCAGCGGTTCTACGGCGCCTCTTTATCCGATGGTGCTCGCCGCGGTCCATTGGCTCGTGCGTGATTGGTATGTCGCCGCGTATGTCCTTGGCTCCGTTTGCAGTTTCGGCACGACGCTTGTGGCCTACGGCATCATTCGCTCGTGGACGGGTCGCGGTGATCTTGCCAGGTGGGCCGGCCTCCTCACCGTCATCATGACGCCGACGGTCGTCCAGGCCTACTCCGGCATGGAGGCCGCCGCCTACAGTCTGCTCTTTATGATCGCCCTATGGTGCTACGGATCACCCGGGCGTCGCATCCTGGCGTCAGGGTTACTGGCGGCGGGCATCTGGCTGCGGCCCGAGTTCATGGTACTGCTTCCCGTAGTGATCTTCGAAAGATGGGTGGCACTCTACCGTCAGGGTTCCCGACGACCCGGTCCATTCCTCTTGGGAGCATTGCCGCACGTTGCTGTTTGGGCTGTCGTCGTGCTGCTTTATGTGGCCTATCACTGGCATCAGGATCACCACCTCTTGCCGAGTACGTTTGCCGCCAAGTTCGTGGCGCCCGGCATCGCCAGGCCCGAATGGCTAGACAGCGTGCCCGCCGCGCTGAGGCGTGGGCACTTGCTTCATCTCCTGCTGGCGCTGACCATCTGGCCGTTCATGGGGCTGGTCCTCGCCGGCGTCGGCATTGGCATCAACTGCGCCCCGGTCGGCTTTGGAATCCGCGAGGCGCTGGGTGCGTTGTGGCGATGCGACGGGCCACTTGCCTCCGGCTGGCGATTCGCCCTGCTCTCGCTCATCGGGTATCCGTATCTCCGCGGGTTCGTCGATTCGCTGGGCGGCATGTGGTTTCAGCAGCAGCGATACTACGCACTCATCACGCCGCTCGCGATCGTCGTAATCATCGGGGCGATTCCTCTTACCGGAGTCCTCCTGAACCGCCCTTGGTGGTCATGGAAAGGCGTCCCCCTGCGCGTGCAAATGAGGCGGACCTTCGTCTGGGCCGGCCTCTGTACGCTCGTGATGGGGGCGATCGCCGCCATCTCCGTCTCGAACATCAACTCCATGCAAGTCCCGATCGGACACTGGGTCCGCGAGAACACGACCGAAGACCAACTCATCGCCACCAACGACATCGGCGCCATCGCTTTCGTCGGCCAGCGCCGGATACTGGACACCGTCGGGCTCGTGGAGCCTGACGTCGTCGAGCACCTTATCGCCAATGGTGGTCTGCTCGGATACCTGCAGCAGCGCGATCCCGCCTACGTCATCATCTTTCCAACGTGGTACGAAGATCTCAGCAAGCGCACTGATATGCTTCAGGTGGTCAAGGAGTTCCCGCTGGATTTCAACGTTGTTTGCGGTGGTCCCACAATGGTTGTCTACCGACCTCGGTGGAACGATGTCGGCGTCGATTATTGAGGCTGGAATGGCTGAAGAAGAACGGTGTGTTTCTTTGGAGCCCACGGATCAGCGTTCTCTACTTGCGGAGCTTGTCGTCGGGCCGAGCCCCTGCTCCGGCCTGGGATCGACGTTGCACATTCGCTGGGCGTGCTTTAGACTGCTGATCGCTGGAGGGCGAAGGCTCCCCCGGATGGAGCCCGCTGTGCCAAGCTGGAGCAGGAACCGTATTGATGCGCACCTATGCTGATCTTATCTGTCCGTCGGCCGTTCGTCGGGATGCGATGATCCGAGACATCGCCCTCATATTGGCCGGAAGTGCTCTCGTTGCCCTTTGCGCCAAGATCCAACTGCCGGTGTTGCCGGTGCCGGTCACGATGCAGCCGTTTGCAGTTTTGCTCGTCGGTGCGACGCTGGGGAGCCGGCGCGGCGCGCTGGCCTTGGGTGCTTACCTCGTCCAGGGCGCGATGGGCTTGCCCGTCTTCGCATTCCCGTCGGCGGGGCTCACCTACTTAGCGGGCCCTACGGCCGGATACCTTCTGGCTTTCCCTGTTGCCGCGTTCGTTGTGGGTCGCTTGGCTGAGTGCGGGTGGGATCGGCGGTTCGGCACAGCCGTGGCCGCCTTGGCGCTCGGGCAGGCCGTCATTCTTGCCTTGGGATTCGCGTGGCTGACATTCTTCGTCGGCGTGGAGCGTGGTTTCGCGACCGGCGTCGCGCCGTTCTTGCTTGGCGACGCGCTGAAGGTCCTGCTGGCCGCCGCCGCACTGCCTGCCGGGTGGTGTCTCGTTCGGCGGGTTGAAGGCCGCGAAGGTGTCGGTGGGGAGCAGTAGTTCGACGGAGCACTGGTTTGTTCTCGGAGCGAAGGGCCGCGGGCCTTCCGCCCGCGCGGCTACGCTGATGCGAGAATCCTTTGTCGCGCCCACTCTGGCGGGATCCTTTCCCGTACCCTCGCAGGCGGGAATCCTGCGGAGAGAGGTGCGAGATGGGAATCTCGCACAAGCGGAGATGGGAATCTCGCACAAGCGGATCTCGCACAGGCGGATCTCGCACAAGCGGGCGTTTTCGCGCCGGGAACAACGGCGCGGACTGAAGTCCGCGGCTCCTTGTCGGGGGATTGTGCCGTGTTGTCACGGGTTTTGCTCCTGGCCGGCCTTTGCCTGGCGGCGGCTGGCTGCGCTCGTCCTCAGGCGATCGACGTCGACGATTCCTCGAGACCGTTTCGCTTCATCATTGACCACCGGGGTTGGCCAGCGCCATTCAGATGGCCGCGGGTGACCGAGTTTGCGATCGGCAGCGACGCAGACGAGTTGCTGTGGCATCTCGAGTCGGTGAATGCGGCCGGGGAGCCGGCGCGCAGGCTCGCGTTCATCTACGGCCGGGTCCCGCCCGGCTTCTCTCAGGTCCACCCCAAGGATGCCGTGCCGCCCAGGCCTCTGGAACCGGGGCGATCCTACTATGTCGGCGCGACCGGCCCGGGCGATAACGCGGTGTACAGCATGGTCTTCGCGCTCCCGATCAGTCCGGAAGAGGCGACGCGCGATCTTCCACCGCTACCGCGGTAGCTGTCGAGGCCCGTTTCTCACGGGTAGGCTCTGCCGCTTGACGCGGCCTCGCCAACCCATGCCACTCCAGTCAAGTAGGTATTTGTGTTTCGTTGAGGCCCACGGATTACGATCCGTGGGCTTGCGTGGCTTCTCGCCGACACGTCGAACTTGCCGATCGCGCTGCAACATCTGCGCCTCGAAAGGCACCAGTGATGTACCGGCGAGTGTTTTTCCCGGCACAAACCCACGAGTCCTTTTCTTTCTAATCCCATTGGAAATCAGTAGTTAGGCGGCAGGCGCCTCCTGGCGTGGGAGAAGGTGTTCGCAACTGGCACGGTCCGTGCCTATGCGAGGACGACGTAGTACTCGCATAGCGAGTGCGCGGAGTCAATGTGCATGCTTAGAGAACGAGACAATTGTGACGCAACGAAGCTGCCAGCCGGTGACAGGCGCACGGCACTTCCGGATTACCTGGCGCTTGGTGCCGACATCCGCAGCGCGGCCCTGGCCGCGGCATCGTTGCATCTCGTCCGGTCGGCAGGAGGCCGTCTGGATTCCGGCGCGGCGTTGGAAACGCCGCGGGTGTTAGCGGGTGGATGACCCATGATCTATGGACTGTGGCAATCTGCTGCAGGTTTGCAGGCCCAGGAATACCGCCAGGCCATCATCGCAAACAACCTCGCGAATGCCGAGACGCCCGGCTTCAAAGCCGACCGCGTCGCCTTTCAAGAGCGACTCAACACGGCTGTGACCGGGGGTGACGCGCGCGTCAGCCATCCTGTGCTGGATACGATGACGGGCGGGCTGTATGAAACGCCCGTCTTCACCGATTTCGCACAAGGCAGCCTGATCTCCTCCAATAACGATCTTGACGTCGCACTGGACGGCGAGGGTTTCCTTGTCGTTCAGACGCCCGACGGGGCGCGATACACCCGTGACGGTCGCATGATGATGAGCGCGGGCGGCATGTTGGTTCATGCTGTCAGCGGGGCTGCCATGCTCGATGGCGAAGGGCAGCCTATCTTCCTCGACGCGTCGGTCAAGGATCGAATCAACATCGACGAGAGCGGCCGGATCAGTCAGGGCCGAATCCCCGCCGGGAGGCTGGGTATCGTTGATTTTCCTGACACGCGGAAACTTGAGAAGGTGGGACAGGACCTCTTTACCGCTGAGGGTATCCGGCCCGTCGAAGCGAGGCCCGCCGTCAAACAGAATGCGTATGAGGCGTCCGGTGTCGAACCGATCACAGCGCTCGTCGAGATGATCGCTGCGGGCCGGGCCTATGAATCGAACGCCAGGATGATCTCGTTGCAGGACGAGTCGCTCGGTCGAATGGTCAGCGAACTCGGGCGAATCGGTTAGGACTTGAACGTCGCCGCGTAAAGAACGGGAACTATCGTCTATGGGTATTCAGGCACTACACACCGCCGCGACGGGCATGAAGGCGCTGGACTTCAAACTCAACGTCGTGGCGAACAACCTGGCCAACATCCAGACCGTCGCGTTCA
This sequence comes from Planctomycetota bacterium, assembly GCA_043813895.1. Taxonomy (GTDB): domain Bacteria; phylum Planctomycetota; class Phycisphaerae; order UBA1845; family UTPLA1; genus CAZTAR01. Next base: position 12,750 of record JBDRKQ010000013.1, on the reverse strand, counting down.
AACGCTCCCGGCCGAACTTCGAGGACCTCTTGTATCAAACCCTCGAGGAGCCCGGCCTTCGCAACGGCCTCGACCAACCGCTTCCCACCGGCAAGCAAGTCGGACTCGGCGTCAAGATCTCGGGCACGCAGCTCAACTTCGAGCAAGGCGCCCTGGACAACACCGGCCAGGAATACGATCTCGCCATCGAGGGCGATGGTTTCTTTCAGGTCCAGGCGATGATCGAGGGCACAGAGCAGACCGTCTTCACACGTGCCGGCAACTTCACGCGCAATGCCGACAGCGAGCTGGTGCTTGCGAACAGCGTCGGATCGCGGCTGGAGCCCGCGATCACGATTCCACAAGACGCCGTTACTGTGTCTATTTCCCCGACGGGGCTAGTTGAGGCTCGCACGAGTTCCGCGACGGCTTTTTCGGAGATCGGCCAAATCGAACTTGCGCGGTTTGTTAATCCGGCCGGCCTCAAGCAGCTTGCGAACAATCTGTACCAGCAGACCGACGCGACCGGCCCGCCCATTGCAGGCAACCCGACGCAGGACGGTTTGGGAACACTGGTCCCGGGCCACCTCGAACTATCCAACGTGGACCCGGTCCGCGAACTCGTTGAACTCATTCGTACGCAGCGCTCGTTTGAGCTGAATTCGCAGTCGATCCAGAGCGCCGACCAGACCATGCAGACAGTGAACAACCTCAGGAGGTAGTCACGGCACCACTGTTAGGGTAAGGACGGCGGAGACGTCAGTATGAAGCGAATACAACATGGATGTTGGACTTCGGCTTTGCTCGTTGTCGCGGCGATTACCGTGCAGTCGGCGGTCGTCCGTGCCGACGAAATCCGCGTCTGGCCCACCGCAGTCGTTCAGATGGATTCCATCTTGCTCGCCGACATCGCCGACCTGAGGGGATTCGATCCCGCCATCCAATCGCAATTGGGCCGCCTTGTGGTACACGCCGCGCCGCGATCCGGCGGCCAGGTTCTGGTGCGCCTGAGTGACATCCGTGGGGCACTCACCGACGCGGGCGCGAACCTCGCGTCCATCCGCATTTTCGGTTCTTCGCGTTGCAAGGTCTCGCGGTCACTGCCTCAACAGCCGCCAGTTGCCCAGCCGCCGCCGCAGAAGCCGCGCGAGGCGCCCATTTGTCCGGTTGAGTTGGAATCAGGAGACAGGGCCGCCCGGCCCGGCACGCTCGAATCCGCCGTCCGGCAGTTCATCGCCGCGCGCGCGGCGATGCGTGATGCGAGGGTTGAGATTCGGTTCAGCCCGGCGAACGTGCGTGACCTGGCGTTGACCGATGCCGAGTATCAGTTCGAGATCCGCGCGAGGTCGAATCGCGGCATCGGCCTGCTGAGCTTCGACGTGAGCCTCGTGCGCGACGGGCGGGTCGAGCGAACCGCGCCAATCGTCGCCGAAGTGTCGCTCGTGAAGGACGTCGTCGTCGCCAGGCGGCCGATCAACCGCGGGAAGACGATCGAGGGGCGGGACCTGCGACTTGAAGAGCGTCGCTTCTCCAAGATCGAGGACATCGGCATCACCGAACTTGCGGCTGCCATCGGCCAGCAGAGTCGGCAGTTCGTCAAAACAGGGTCAATGCTGTGCGCCAAGCAGCTGCAGGCAGAACCACTCGTCACCCGCGGCCAGCGCGTCACGATCTGGAGCCGCAGCGGCGGCCTCGTCATCAAGACCAGCGGCAAAGCCCAGCAGGCCGGCGCACTCGGCGAGACCATCGATGTCCGCCGCGACGGCGCCAAACGAAGACAGGATCTCATCGAAGCCGTCATCACGGGCCCCGGTACCGTGACGCTTGCCGACACGCGGTTGGCGGTCGGCCATTAGACAGGAGTTTGTGTCGTGAGGATGACACTCGTCATATTGGTATTGAGTCTTGGCCCGGCAGGTTGGGTCCTGGGACAGAGTTCTTCTCTCTTCCTTGCCGAGCAGATGCAGCAGGCCGCCGCATTGGCCGCCGCCACGCAACCGACCGGCAATGGCTCGCTCCGTGCGGACGCCGGCGCCGCCCAGCCGGCTGGGATCGACCACAACGTTGTGCTGGTCGGGTCGTCTCTGACGGCTGTTCGGCTTGCGGAGCCCCGCATCATCAGAATCCATGACCATATCGGCGTCATCGTGCGGCATCGGCTCAAGCGTCAGAGCGACGCGAAGATGGAGCAGGGGAGCGATTGGGATGTCCAGGCCAAGCTAGCGGCTTGGTTTCGCATTCACGACCGCAAGTGGACACAGCAGGGCCTCCGCTCGGGCACGCCGGAGGTTGACTTCAAGACCAAGAACGAAATGGAGAACAAGGGCAAGTCCGACCGCAAGGATATATTCGAGACCCGTCTGATGGCAGAGGTGATCGACGTCAAGCCGAACGGCAACCTCGTGATTTTTGCCACTTCGGAGATCGAGTTCGACAGCGAGCTGCAGGTCCTCGCTCTAACGGGTGAGTGTCATAAGGACAACCTCTCTCCCGACGGCACCATCACGAGTGACAGGATTGCGAACCTCCGTGTCAAGACACAGAACGAGGGCACGGTCAGGGACGCCACGAAGCGCGGCTGGTTGAAAAAGTTTCTCGACGACGTGAAGCCGTTCTGAGAGTGTGAAGATGCGTGATTCGGTGACAATGCAACATGGCGCAGCGCGGCCCTTGGCCGCAGCGAAAGGGACCAATGGACCTAGGGACCCAGGGACCGAGGGACCGAAGAGCCAGTGGGTCGACTGCCACAACCCCGGTCGTTCCTGGCGGAAGTTCGTTTTTGCCGCGGGCTTGTTCGCGTCGCTGATGTGCATGACCACGTCACCGATCCTGGCGACGCGCATCACGGATGTCACCCACCTCAAAGGGCGCAGAGAAAACCAACTCGTCGGCTACGGCCTCGTCATCGGGCTTGGCGGCACGGGGGATGGCGGGAAGTACCTCCCGTCGATTCTTCAGTTGCAGGCGATGCTCGACAAGTTCGAGATCCCCGTGCCAGTTGGTGCGCTGAAGGACACGAAGAATATTGCCATCGTCATGATCCAGGCGACCATTCCCGACAACGGCGTGCGGGAGGGGGACCGGATCGACGTGCGTGTCAACTCCGTCGGCGCCGCCAAGAGCCTTGTCGGCGGGTATCTCGTTACGACGCCGCTTCAGAGCTTGGCGTTGAACCGCGTCTTCGCCTTTGCGGCAGGGCCGGTCCGCCTGACCGACCCGAAGCTCAAGACCAGCGGGACGATCCTCCAGGGCGCGACGATGGAGGCCGACATCATCCACAACTATATCAGCGAGGACTGGCGGATCACGCTCGTGTTGGAGGATGTTCACGCCAGTCATGCGCTCGCGTCGGTCATTGCCCAGGTCGTGAACGAGAACGCCTCGGAGATCGGGCAGATCAGGGAAATCGCCAGCGCCATCGGTCCCAAGAATGTCGTCGTCACGATTCCGGAGTCGGAAAGACACAACCCGACCGACTTCATCGCCCGGATCGAGGAGACGGAGCTTCTCGTGCCTGCGGGCGAAGCGAGGATCGTCATCAATCGAAAGACGAAGACCATCGCCATCGGCGAAGGCGTCGAGATCGGCCCGGCCGTTATTTCGCACAAGGGCATGTCGATCATGACAACGCAGCCCCCGCGCAAGCCCACGCCGGAGGATCCGCAGGTGGATGAGAGCTTCGCCGTACCGATCGAGTCGCCCCAGCGCGACAACACCGGCACGCGATTGCAGGGGCTTGTCGATTCGCTGAACCAGCTCAACGTGCCGTCAGAAGACATCATTGAGATCGTGGAGAACCTTTATCGCCTCGGCAAGATTCGGGGCAAACTGGTCATTGTGGAATGAATCGGATGTTCGCGACGAGTGCTACATCAGTGCCTGCCACGTGTTTTTCCTCGCCCTTTGTCGGCTCTGGGGAGGCGTCGCCCCAACCCAGAGGCGAAGCCGTGAACGCGCAGCTTCAGGTGCAGGCCCAACAACTCGCGAAGGGCAACGAAGCTGGTGAAGAACGGACACGGAAGGCGGTCGGCGAGTTCGTCGGCAATGTCTTCTATGGAACGCTACTCCGTCAGATTCAGGACTCGAAGCTCAAGGGCACGTACATGCACGGCGGCCGCGGTGAAGAGGTCTTTCGCGGACAACTCAACATGGAGTTGGCCAAGCGGATGGGTGCTGCCAAGAACGATCCGATCACTGAACGATTGTACGCGTCTATTGAGCGCAACCTGCCCGGCGGGCGGGTGAAGCAGGACGGAGCGATTCCCGGCGAGCAGGCGAAGCTGCCGGAAAGCAAGGAGTACCAGGCCTGATGAACCAAAGCGTCGTGACCATGCTGGCCGGCGAACTCGCCGAGTTGATCAAGCAGTTGATCAACATCCAGATCGCGCTGCGGGCCGTCGTTCAGGCGAAGCTGGATGCCATGCGACGTTCCGACACTGACGCGATGCTCAAGGCCGCCAGACGCGAAGGTAACATGGCGGCGGAAGTGTCCGCGCTTGACGAGAAACGCGGCGACATTGTTTCGAGACTGTGTGCGGCGTTGGGAATGCCGGCCGTTCACAACGAAAGGACCGTGCCCCTTCGCGCTTTGACTGAGGTGCTCGATCCGGAGTCCGCCAGGCCGCTCGCGAATCTGGCGAACCGGCTTCGAGAGGAGATGTTGAAGCTCGCGGAGGCAAACAGAGTCGTCGAGTTGGTCAGCCGTGAGATGCTGGCACACTTCAAGACACTTTTCTCCGCCATGGTGCAGGACGAAGATGAAGCACCGACGTACTCGGCCGCAGGCCAAGTGGGGCCGGTCGTGGGTGCGAGGGTGTTGGACGCGATAGGTTAGTCAAATGGGACTTACATCCGCATTGGGTATTGGCAGAACGGCGCTCGCCGCGTATCAGGCGGCGCTGCAAGTTGTGGGCAACAACATTGCGAACGTCGCGACACCGGGCTATACCCGAAACACCGCCGATCTCGGCGCGATTGCAGGCGCGAACTTCAGGGCGGGCCAACTCGGTAACGGCGTGCGCCTGGTCGGCATCCGGCGCGGCGTGAGCGAGTCGATCAACGCCAGATTGCGCGACGCCTCTTCGGACCTGCTATCGGCCTCTTCCGAGCAGGCAACACTCGATCGCCTGGAGGGCATATTCAACCCGTTGGGCGACACGAATCTGGGTACGTTGATGTCCCAATTCTTCAAGTCGCTGAGCGACTTGCAGAACAACCCCGAGAACTTTGCCACGCGCGGGATCGTCGTCAACAACGCGCAGTATCTCACGCAGCGCATCCGCGACATCCACCAGGATATTCTCGGCGTCCATGCCGATCTTAACGCCGAGATCACAAGCGCGGTGGCACGCGCGGACGACCTCGCCACGCAGGTCGCCGATCTCAACACGCGGATTACGACCGCCGAGGCCGGTTCCGGCGGCGCTCAGGCGTCGTCACTCCGCGACCAGCGAGATCAGGTGCTCGCAGAGCTCTCAGAGATACTCTCCGTCACGATCCGCGAGCAGCCTTCCGGTGCCGTAAACGTGTACGTCGGCAACGAATCGCTCGTTCAGTTCGGGCAGTCGTTCGGCCTGACCACCGGCAGCGAGATCGACAGCGACGGCCTCAGCCGCGTCTCGGTCCGCCTTGCGATCAACGATGGACCCGTCACGCCGTCCAGCGGTCAGATCGAGGGGCTCATCACCGCGCGCGACAGCCATATCGCGTCGCAGTTGTCACGCCTCGACACGCTGGCGACGGGCCTGATGGGCGAATTCAACAAGATTCACGCCGGCGGCAAGGGGCTCAAGGGTTTCAGCGATCTCATCGGCGTCTCAGCCGTGCTCGACCCCACGCTGCCGCTGTCGCAGGCGGACAACGGGATCGCTTTCCTGCCCAAAACAGGCTCGTTCTTCATCGATGTCAAAGATGCAGCGACCGGCACGACCATCCGCACGCAGGTCAACATCGACCTTGACGGAATCGGCACCGATTCGACGCTGAACTCGGTTGCCGCCGACATTACCGCGAACGTTCCGAATGTCACGGCCACGGTGCTCGCGGACGGGCGTCTTCAGATTACCGCGGCAAGTGGATACGAGTTCAGTTTTGCGGACGACACGTCCGGTTTCCTCGCCGCGATGGGCCTGAACACATTCTTCACCGGAGAAAGCAGCCTCGATATCAACATCAACCCGCTGATCGCCGGCGACCCACTGTTGCTGGCGGCGGCGAAATCGGATGTCGAGGGAGACGGCACGAACGCCACGGACATGGCTTCCCTTCAGGACCAGGCCGTCGTCAGTTTCGGCGGCGTCTCTCTTAACGAGTACTACACGACGGCGATGGCCGACGTGGCTGTGCGACTCTCCGGCGCCAGGACCGCCTACGAGGCGAGCTCGGTCATCTTCGATTCCCTGACGGTACAGCGCGAGAGCATCTCCGGCGTGAACCTCGATGAAGAGGCCGTCGCGATGATCTCGTATCAGCGGGCATACGAGGGAGCCGCCCGCTACATGAGTGTTGTGGATGAAATGCTGCAGACGTTGTTGTCATTGGTTCGCTAGATCGTGAGTGCGGCGGCAAGTGCCGCAATGTGAGAAACCGGGAAATGGCCCTTTCAGTCGGCAACCTGTCTCGCGTGTCGCACAGTCTTCGGACGTATGCGGCCCTGTCGCAGCTCCAGAGGAATGCCAGGCAGGTGTTCCAGCAGGAGCAGCGGATATCGAGCGGTCGCCGCCTGCTCTCGGTCAGCGAAGATCCCGTCATGGCGGAGAAGATCGCCAGGCTCTCGCAGTCCCGGGAAACGCAGCAACAGATCCTCGCCAACCTCCAACACGCCGACAACCACCTTGCCGCCGCGGACAGCGCGATCACGGAGATCAGCGATCTGCTCATCGACGCCGCGCGGATTGCGAGCGAGGAGGCGGGCAGTTTTCAGAGCGCCGAGGAGCGCGCGTCGCAGGCGCTCGTCATCGACAGCATCATCGATCAACTGATGAACGTCGGAAACCGACAGTTCCAGGGACTCTATCTTTTTGGCGGCCGTGATGTTCGCGATGCACCGCTCAACTCCCTGCTGGGAAGAGTTTCGGCCGTTGGCGATGTCGGCTCGCGAACAACGCTCGTCGATTCCGGCTTCGCCCAGGCGTACAACGTTACGGCTGCCCAGATGCTGGGGCTGAGTGAGACCGTCTCCGGCGGTTACGCGAACTTCGACGTGCAGCTCGCGGCCGATGGCCGACTTAGCGAATTGGACGGCGCGACGAACGCAGGTATCCGCCTCGGCCGCATCTCTGTTACTGACGGGGCGATCAACTTTGAAGTCGATTTTACCGGCGCCGAAACACTCACGGATGTGATTGCCCGGTTCAACAACGAAGCCCTCGGTGCGGGCAGCCTGCTCACCTTGGGCATCAATCCTGCGGACGGCACGACGTTGCGGGTCACCAACGGCGGACCCAACGCGATTCAGATCGACGACATCGCCCAGGGCGCCATCGCGGCCGACCTCGGCATCAAGAAGAGCGCCGGCGCCGGGCTGAACATCGACGGCGACAATCTCAACCGCCGGATCACGCTCACGACCGACATCAGCGATCTTTCCCCCGGTGGGATCATCCTGCCCAACGGCGTGGTAATCACGAGTGGGCAACTCTCCGCCACGGTCACGTTTACCGGCGCGACGACCGTCCAGGACATCTTGAACAGGCTCAACGCCTCAGGCGTCGGGGTTCGTGCGACCATCAACGCCGATGGCGATGCGATCGAGATCGAGAATCTCGTTGCCGGCACGCCGCTCGTCATCGGCGAGAACGGCGGTTCCGATGCCGAAACGCTGGGCATCAAGACGCTGGATTCATCCGTGTCGCTCTCGCGCCTAAACGGCTATCGCGGAATCCACCCGGTTAGTGGCAACGACTTCCGCGTCACGGATTCGAATTCAATCTCGTTCGAGGTGGACCTGAGCAACGCCACGACGGTCGGCGGCGTGATCAGCACGATCAACGCCGCCGCCACCGCGGCCGGCTCCGGCGTTCGGGCACAAACGTCCGACGGCGGGGCAGGCTTCCGCCTGGTCGAGACGGGCGCTCCGGGCGCCGGTTCAATCTCGGTGGACGCGGTGAATCTGTCGCCCGTTGCGGAGGAGCTCGGCATTCGCAAGACCGGTTCCGCTACCTTCCTCGAAGGCGATAACGTCGGCCACTTCTATCAGACCGGCCTATTCAGCGCGCTCTACCGATTGCGGGACGCGCTGGCGGCCGACGACTCCTCGGAGATTACCGAAGCCGGCAGCCAGATCAACGCCCTGCAAGAGTCAGTCGTTGCGGTGCAGGGCCAGGTCGGCTCGCGCTCACAAGCGGTTCGCGCGCGCTACGAACAGACCCAAAGTGCCGTCGAGTCCACCGAAATCCTGCTGTCTGGAATGCAGGACGTGGACTATACGGAGGCAGTAACGAAGTTCCAGCAGGCCCAGACGGCCTTACAGGCGAGCCTGCTGACTGGATCACAGACATTGAATCTATCGCTATTGGATTTTTTGTATTGAATCCATCGCTGTTGGGTTTTCTGCGATGAATGGACGCATCGCGGCAGCGGAGGATTATCGATTGACGGATTGTCTGAATGGAACAACACGGGCTCGGGGTCAACTGCACGACGCGGGCTCGGGTCTCTCCGGCGACGATCCCGAAGAGTTGGTCGCACGACGGCGACAGGGAGGCTAGGTCATGATTATCGAGACTTCACGGTTCGGAGGAATCGAGGTTGACGACCAACGGTTCTTGAGTTTTCCAAGGGGACTACTCGGTTTTCCGAATGACAGGGATTTCGCCCTCATCCAGACCGGGGAGAACAGCCCGTTCTATTGGATGCAGGCGGTCCATCGGGAGGAACTGGCGTTTGTCGTTTGCGACCCCCGGATGTTCATCCACGACTATCGGGTGGCGATCAAGGCGGACGACCTCGCGCAGATCGGCCTGACGGATACGAGTGGGTCTCAGGTGTTCGTCATCGTCAACAAGATGGACGACATGCTGACCGGGAACCTCCAGGGTCCGCTCGTCCTGAACATCGCCACGCGCGTCGGGAAGCAGCTTGTTCTTTCCGACAAGCGATACGCGACTCGACATCCGTTGGTGCGGCTCCCGGATCGCCGGACCGCCGTGAGCAAGACTGCGTAGGGCGACCGCGCCACAGAGAATCGCATGGTTGAAGACCTATGATGTTGTACGAACTTGATACTCCTGGAAACCGTCGCTCGGTGCGCAAGACCGGGCCGTGTCACGCGAGCCAGCCGGATGTGGTCCCGACCACGTTCACGGGCGAAGCGGTCACGCCTGGTGCAATGGGCGCTCGAAGACAAGGCACGCATCGGCGTTGCCGGGGAGGAGCCAACCATGTTGGTGCTGTCGCGTCAACGTGATGAGACGATCATGATTGGTGATGATGTCGAGATCACCATCGTGGATATTCGAGGCGACAAGGTGCGTCTCGGCATTACCGCGCCGACTCACATTCCTGTCCATCGAAAGGAAGTGTACGAGGCGATCAAGCGGGAGAACCGGGCCGCCACCCAGATGAAGCCCGAGGACCTGCCACGAGACGGTGTGACGAACAACAAGGAGCCCAAACGCCACCCCGAGGACAAGGACTAGTGGCGCTGAACGCGGAAGCCGCCGCCCTCCGGTTCACCGGGGTCGCGGCCGGGTCTTCCAAGCGGCGATATCCTACGCCGCAAGACAATCACGGAGGATTGTGACATGGCTCGCATTAACACGAACACGGCCGCGATTACCGCTGCTCGCCAGTTGAGCACATCGCACCAACAACTGTCCGTCTCCCTGGAACGGCTTTCCAGCGGACTGCGGATCAATCGCGGCGCCGACGACCCCGCCGGACTGATCGTCTCGGAGAATCTGCGCTCGGAGATTCAAGGGGTCCGCCAGGCCATCGCGAACTCTCAGCGGGCGTCCAATGTCGTCGCCACGACCGAGGGCGCGCTGAGCGAGGTCGCCTCACTCCTGACTGACATTCAAGCGAAGATCATTGAGGCGGCAAACGTGGGCGCCATTTCGGACGAGGAGATCAAGGCGAACCAGTTGCAGATCGACTCCGCCGTCGAGTCCATCACGAGAATCGCGAACAGCACAACGTTCGCCGGGCGCAAGCTCCTCAACGGATCGCTCGGCTATATCACCAGCGGTGTTGTCGCCGCGGACATCACAGACATCCGGATCAACGGCGTCTCCTTCGGCACCGCCAGCTACATCCCCGTGACTGTGACGGTGACCCAGTCCGCGCAGCACGCCGAGTTGCAGTTCCAGACCAGCTCGATTAGCTCTGACGTCACGCTCGAGCTGGCCGGTCCCAGCGGCGTGACCACGCTGTCCCTCCTTGCCGGCGCCACGGCCAGCTCGATCCTGGAAGCGATCAACCTGGTCAGCGACGCGACCGGCGTGTCCGCTTCACTCATCAACGCCGCCAACGCCAACAGCGGTATCGTCATCCAGTCCCAGGTCTACGGGAGCGATGCATTCGTGCAGGTCGAGGAACTCGATACGACGTCCACGGTTTTCGCGACCGTCAACGATGCCAGCGAGCAGGTCAAACGCGACATCGGCCGCGATGTTTCCGCGACCGTCAACGGTGCGAGTTCACTTGGAAAAGGACTGGACCTGTTCCTCAACACCAGCGCCCTCAGTCTCGATCTCAGGATCCAAGAGGCCTTCAATCTGGCAGGCTCCACATCCTTCGCGATTACCGGCGGCGGCGCGACCTTCCAACTCGGCGGAGGCGTGGACACGAATCAGCAGGTGAACATCGGCGTGCAGTCCACCGCGGCCTCTCGCCTCGGTTCGCAGACGTTGGGTTTCCTTTCACAAATCACAAGCGGCGGCGCGTATTCGCTGGTGGCCGGTGAAGCCGCGCGCGCCGGGAGGATCATCGACGAAGCGATCACGCAGGTCTCCGTCTTGCGCGGGCGGCTCGGCGCGTTCGAAAAGAACACCCTCGACACGAACATCCAGCAGCTGCAAATTACGCTGGAGAATCTCACGGCGTCAGAGTCCAGCATCCGGGACCTCGACTTCGCCACTGAAATCAGCGCCATGACGCGGAATCAGATCCTCGTAGCCGCCGGCACCAGCGTTTTGGCTATCGCCAACCAGACGCCGCAATCCGTCCTGTCGTTGCTCCAGTAGGCCAAAAAGCCGAAACGCCAAAATGCAGAAGCGCCGGAATGCTGGGAAAAGACACGGGTAAGCTCGGCTGCTGATTGCGGCCTCGCGTACCCATGCCACCCCGCAAGAACGCTGACCAGAGAGCACTGACCACCGAAGACTGAAGACTGAAAACTCCCCGCCACTTGCACGGAATCTCACTTCTCCGCAAGATCGCTGGCATGTCCGCCTTCTCACCAACTTGCCGCCGTCGCCGGCTTGGCCAGGTCTTCACACCTCCACCTGTCGCCGATTGGATGGCACGATGGGTCTGTACAGGCCAACCGCAGCACATTCTGGACCCCGCCCTCGGCCAGGGCGTTTTCATTGACGCCATCGACCTGCACCTGGTTTGTCAGCCCACAATCGCTGCGTCGGTAATCGTTGATGCCTGCGAGATTGACGAGCCGCTGCTTAGGCAATTTAAGAGAGAGCACCGCCGCCCGACCGTCCGCTGCCGTCGTGCCGACTTCGTGACGACCCGATTTCGACGGAAGTACGATGCCGTCATCGCCAATCCGCCGTACGTCCGCCACCATGCCATGCGATACGACGATGCGACGCTCCGGCGTTTTGATCGCATCTGCGGTCGGCGGCTCAGCCGGATGACCAATCTCTATGGCCTCTTTCTCATCAAGATATGGACGTTGTTGGCGGCTAGAGGACGCGCGGCCGTCATCACGCCGGCGGAATGGCTCAATGCGGACTTCGGCGCGGGGATCAAGGCCTACCTGCTTGAACAGAACGCTATCGATGCGATTGTCCATTTCGATCACGCCGCGGAGGTGTTCGAGGGGACCCTTACGACGGCTGCCATCACGCTGCTGCGCCGGGACCGCGGGCGTGACGAGCTGATTCGACTTTGTAAGGTCGATAATGCCGATGCCCTTCGCGCGACAACCGTCGAGCGCGGCAAACCCGTCCTTCCCGGTCGGCTCGATCCCAACGCGAAGTGGACGCCGTTGTTCGATGGCAATGCCGACGCCACAGGCAAGACGAAACCGAGCGCGTCGCGTCACACGCTTGGCGAGATTGTCCGGTGCAATCGCGGCATCGCCACCGGTGCGAATGACTACTTCGCGCTTCGTCCGTCCGAGCGGCAACACTGGGGGATCGACCCGCGCGACTTGCGCGTCTGCGTGACGAAGGCCTGGCAGATACCGGGCGACGGCTTGACTGATGCCGACGTGCAGCGCCTCATCGACGAAGACCAACGCATCTACTTGCTGCACCCTCGGGGGCGGTTGACCGCCGCAGTCAAGCGATACCTGAAGGAGGGTGTCCGTCGCGGCATCGACAAGCGCTATCTTCCGTCGCACCGTCCGGTCTGGTACGTGCCGGAACATCGGGAGCCGGCGCCGCTTCTGGTTTCCGTCTTCGCGCGAGGGCGTTTCCGCTTCGCGCTCAACAAGGCCGGCGTGTTGAACCTGACGGCCTTTCACGGCATCTACCCGCTCGTTTCGGGGCGCAGCTGCATCAAAGCGATCTTCGAGTACGTCAGCAGCGCACAAGCCCGATCCGCATTGCGAAGCTGCCGCCGCATTTACGCAGACGGCCTGCTCAAGCTCGA
>JBDRKQ010000012.1:0-18650 GCA_043813895.1 Planctomycetota bacterium | reverse complement strand
GGAGATGACCGTGTCGTAGGCGGAGGCGCACGTCTCCGCGATCAACGTCCCGCTCGGCCCGCTCGTCCACGTATACCAAACGTCCGGCGAGCTGTTGGATAGGCCGCAACTGGCCGATCCGTTGTTGGTGGCGAACGCGGTCGAGCCGCCATAAGTGCCATTAGTAGCTGCGATGGCATCCTCACAAGTGTTGTTCGCGGGATAGCGCCTGGACACAACAGGCACGACCGCGAAGTCTTCATCGCCGGCGAACCGCATGCAGTTATTAGTGCCGGCACAGACAGGGTAATCCGCGTTGGCCTGATCAAATGCATCCTTGACCGCGTACCCCTGGTTCATGTAGTTGAAGAGTGCGTTCTGCCAGGAGAGGGAGTAGCCCCAGCAGACGTCACACTGTGGTTCCGACATGCCGCAGTACCCAACGACTGTCGTGTTAATGTCCGAGCCTTGCCTGAACTCGTACGCGAATGTATTGTTGCCCGTAGAGCACATGCCGTCGCAACTCCCGATGAAAGCGAACGGCATTTTCACGTAGCCTGCCATCCAGGCTTCGATTTCCGTGGCATACGTATACACGTAAGAGCTCCCCCCCGCACATCCACCGGCAAAGTAGCTACTCCCACCGTGCGCCAATTCGTAGAACATCGCGGTTTCATCCGATTGAATGTGGCTTTGGATCAGTGACTCCTCCGGCCATACCACTTCTTCAGTCGAGTAACCCATCGCGTTGAACCAGGATTCAGCGCTCTGGGACCAGCTTGTCCACGCTCCGCTGCACGGGTAGTCGTCCTGTGGACCTGTCATGGAGAATGCCGTGTAGGGCGGCGGGACGCCATCACCGAGGACCTGGCCTGTCATCGCATCAACGATTGTGATAGTGTACACACCGTACTCATCGAAGCTTCTAACGACCCAACACGGATTCTCTGGTGTCGGATCGAGCGGGAAGACGTCTGATTCGGGGGAGATGATATACAGCCGGCTCCCCTCGACCTCCCCTCCGACGACCGCTATTGCCTCCTCTTCCGTGATCAACATGTCGGACAGCGCCGCGGGCAGGTCTTCTCGCCAGTGGCTCTTCCGTGCTAGCAACTCACCTGAATCTCTATCCAGTTGATAGACAATATAGTCCTTCTCGACGATCGCCTCGCCCATCATCCGCTGGTGGAAGTAAACCAGCCTGGGACCGATCTCGATCTCCTCGAACTGCCTTCCGACGTCGCCGTGCTGCTCGAGGATGTCCTCGGGCGCCGCACAGATCACCGGGCACCTAACAAGTAGGCTGCCAACAATCACTGTCCATCCCACAAGAGAGAGAGCGCCGCACTTCATCTGATATCCTCCATCCACCGGCTTGCCGACCGCCATTATACCGCATGAGGCCTCTCGATCCCAGTAGGAATCGTCGTTCCGCCATGATTCCTGCCCGTGCGACCACTCCAATCTACCCATCCTTCCCCAGCCGACCCAGGGAAGACGAGCCCGGCCTGTCTCCGCGTTGCCTAGTATGACAGCGCTACGTCGTTTTCTGGCAGAAGAGCCGCGGGCTTCAGCCCGCGCGGCTGGCTGAAAACGCGAGGGCCTCGAGCCGCGAACAACCGCGCGGACTGAGGTCCGCGGCTCCTCAGATGCGTTCCAGCGCTGCCATACTAAACCCCAGCCCGGGCGTGAACTGTCGACCTTACGTTCAGTCGTCACGTCAAACTCCTACTCGAACGCGTCCGCCTGGAGCCGGCATGGTGCCCCGCTACCCTACCTTTCATCGTGGGCCACGGGGGCCGACGCCACTTAGGCGGCACCGGCACCGGCCATATGCGACAGATCACTGTGCAGCGCGCGGGGGTCGGGGTATGATGCGGGTTGCACAGATGCGTGAAGACTGGCGAATACCGTCGGAGGCGCGCTGATGGCCGAGTCGAAACGGGTCGAGATCAAAAAGATCGCGGCGGCCAAGCGGTTGCGGGCGTTGATGGCCGATCACTTTTATGAGTTGGATCAGGCCGTCAAGGCGGGGCATCCCAAGGTAGCCTGGTGTACGAGCGTCGGGCCGGCGGAATTGCTCCGCGCGATGGGCTTCGCGGTCTATTTCCCGGAAAACCACGGCGCGATGCTCGGCGCGACGCGGATTGCGACCGAGACGATTCCCACGGCGAACGCGACGGGCTATTCCCCCGAGGTGTGCTCGTACATGACCAGCGATATCGGCGCGTTTCTCCAGGGCCGCACGCCGCTCGCCGATGCGTACGAGGGCATCACGTCCATTCCGAAGCCTGACGTGCTGGTCTACAACACCAACCAGTGCCGCGACGTGCAGGATTGGTTCGCGTGGTACGGGCGGCGGTGGGACAGGCCGGTGGTCGGCATCGAGTGCTACCAGGGCGTCGGGGAGGTGACCGACGTGCATGTCGCCGGTATCGCGGGGCAGATCAAGGCGCTCGTGCCGACGTTGGAGGAAGTCAGCGGCGAGAAGTTCGACATCGATCGACTGCGTGAGGCGGTGCGGCTTTCGCGACGATGTTCGGACCTGTGGAAAGAGGTGCTGGAGACGGCGGCGGCGAGGCCGTCACCGCTGACTTTCTTTGACAGCACGATCCATATGGCGCCGGCGGTCGTGATACGCGGGACAGAAACTGCGAACACGTATTACAGCGACGTGCTGCTTCCGGAGTTGAAGGCGCGGATTTCGGACGGCGTGGCCGCGGTGGAAGGGGAGCGGTTCCGTCTGTATTGGGAAGGGATGCCGATCTGGGGCCGCCTGCGCGACCTGGCCTTACAGTTTCTGGATCTGCGGGCCTGCGTCGTCGCGAGCACGTATGCAAACTCGTGGATATTCACCGCGCTCGATCCGGACGATCCCTTCGACTCCATGGCCAGGGCCTACACGGAGTTGTTTATCGTGCGGTCCGACCCGTACAAGGAACGATACCTGATCGAGATGATCGAGACGTTCGGCGTAGACGGAATCGTGTTCCACGACTGCAAGACCTGTCCGAACAACACGAACTCGCGTCACGGGATGGCCCAGCGAATCCTGGAGCAGCCGGGCGTGCCGTCGATCACGATCGCGGGCGACTTGAACGACCTGCGCTGCTACTCGGACGAGCAGACCAGGACGCAGATCGAGGCGTTTGTCGAGCAACTGGCCGGGTGAAGATCGCCAAAGAGCCGCGGGCTTCAGCCCGCGCGGTGCCGTGGATCGTGAGAATATCAGACGCCCTGCTTTCGCGCGACGGAATCGCGTAGGGTCTGCCGTGCGGACCCCTTTGAACGATGCTACGGTTCACAAGTGCTGGCGCGCACGGTAGACCGTATGAGGTGACCATCCATGGCGGATCGTTGGTCATTGGGCTTGGATGTCGGGGCGGCGGCCACGAAGGCGGTGTTGCTGGGCGACGCGGGGCAGGTTCGCGCCAGGGCGGTGCGGAAGTCTGGCGCGGACTTCGCGGCGGCTGCGAAAGATTGTCTGGATGAGCTAGTCACATCCGCCTCGCTCGACTTCTCGCAAGTGAATGGCGTTGTGGCGACCGGCTACGGTCGCTGGAGCGTCGGCTTTGCAACGAAGGCCGTGACCGAAATCACCTGTCATGCGCGCGGGTGTTACGCGAGCTTCCCGCGGGCGATCACGATCATCGACATCGGCGGCCAGGACAACAAGGTGATCTCGGTGGAGGAGACGGGCGGCCGTCGCGATTTCAAGATGAACCGCAAGTGTGCGGCCGGGACGGGTGCGTTTCTCGAGGAGATTGCCGACCGGCTGGGCACGCCGTTGTCGTCGCTGAACGACCTTGCCAGACAGGGGGCCGGCAATGTCGAGTTGGGGTCGTTTTGCACTGTGTTCGCGAAGACCGAGCTGTTGGCGCTGATTGCCAAGGGCACGCCGCTTGCCGAGATGGCCAAGGCGGCGTACCGATCAGTTGTGAAGCGCGTCTTGGAGATGGACCCGCTGGAGGGCGAGGTGGTCATGACGGGCGGCGTAGTGGCGCACAACTCAATCATTGTCGAGCTGGCATCCGAGGCGCTGGGCCGGGCGGTGTTGGTGCCGGATCATCCTCAGTACACGGGGGCGCTCGGGGCGGCGCTGATTGCGCGGGACGGGTGAAGCACAGCGTGATTCAACGGGTGATGAACGGGGCATCCTGATGGGTGCCCCGTTCGTTACCCATGCCACCCCGTCGGCTTCACTTCCCGTAGGCAAAGTGCATGACCAGGAAGAGGATCGAGAAGCCTGTCAGGAATGCCAGGCCGATCCAGCTTAGGGCGCGAAGCCATTTCGGTGGGGCCGCTTCTTTGGGGATGTCCGCGAGAGAGACGGCGCGGCAGTTCAGGTATGCGAACAGCGGGGCCGAGAGGAATGCCAGCGTTGTTGTCGCGTCGATCAGCGGTTTCATCACGCTTGTCAGAAAGAGGAGGATCAATATCGCGCCCGCGCCCATGATGCCGACGACCACCCAGTATGGCGCGGCGCCGAGATTCTGCGAGCGCGGCCGGGCTAGGCGACATCCAGTGGACAAGACGCGCGGGTAGCCGTCCAGCACGGTGAGCAGGGTGCTGAGCATGGTGATGAAGGCCGCAGTGATGATGACCGGGCGGCTCCAATCGCCCAGGGCGGATGTGTACATGGCGACGAACTGAGCGGCGAAGCCGACACCGCTGCCGGCGATCTCCTGTCCGGTGCCGAACATGACCAGGGCGCCGAGGCTGAGGAACATCACGGCCATCACCAGCGAGCCGAAGTAGCCGAGCTTGAAATCGAACAGTGCTTCACGCAAGGTGGGGTGGTGGCCGGTTTGTCTGGCCCGTTCGCGCATCCAGAGCGACGGCCAGGCGGAGGCGTCGACCGGCGTGGGCATCCAACCCATCAGTGCGACGAGGAATGAAATGCCGGCGACGTTCCAGATGTCCGGCGCTACGGCGTCCGGGGCGCCCACGCGGCCGTGCGCGATCGCCGCCACCACGGCAACCGCCGTGCAGCAGGCCAGGAACACCATCAGCACCTTCATCAGCCTGTCCAGCAGGCGGTACCCTCCCGAGATGAGCACGGCGGCGCAGAGCACCAGCAGGATCACCGCCCAGGTAACGGGCGTGAGACTCGTCGCGAACAACTGCGAAGCCATGCCGGCGGTCACGATCGTCAGGACGGCGGCCGTTGGAATGCTCAGCCCGAGCGCGATCAACATGAAGCTGATCAGCGCCCACCGGCCGACGCGCGCGTAGCCGGCCAGCAGGCTCTCGCCGGTGGCGGCGGCATAGCGGTGGCCGTATTCGAAGAATGGGTACTTGAGCAGGTGGACCGCGACGACCGCCCAGATCAGTGTGAACCCGTAGCCCGCGCCGGCCCGGGTGGACTGCACGAGGTGCGACACACCGACGGCGGCTCCGGCGTACATGATGCCGGGGCCGATGGCGTTGAGGAGTCCCATCCGTCGCGATGACTGATTGAATGCCACACCGATCTCTCCGGGATACGAACAGCCAAAGCTGTCAGATTGCGCGGTCCGTTTGCGTTGCGGAGATTATTGCTTTGACGGCCGAGCTTTGCCAGCGATGACATTTCGCCGGTGGCAGATTTAATCCACAGGGTTACGATAGACGTTGTTGCGCCGTTGGTCCGCACGGCCGTTTCCATCGGGCAGGCCAAGGACCAAGGCATGACGCAGATTGGACTGATTCTCCTTTCGACCTGCAAGGAGGGGCATGTGCCATGACACTCAACGCACTCTTCTCTCCCCGGGCGGTGGCGGTTGTTGGTGCTTCCAATCGCGAGCTGACCATCGGCTATCGCATTATCGAGAACTTGCTCGACTTCGGTTACACCGGGCCGGTCTATCCGGTGAATCCCAAGGGCGGGGAGATTCGCGGGCTCACTGCGTATGCGTCGATTCTTGACGTGCCGGAGCCGGTCGATCTTGCGCACGTCGTCATCAAGAACAAGTACGTGCCGGCGTGCATCGAGGATTGCGCGAAGAAGGGCGTCCGGGCGGTCATCGTGAATACGGCCGGGTTTCGGGAGATCGGTGAAGAGGGCGAGGCGCTGGAGCGGCAGCTTGTCGAGGTTGCGAAGAGTACGGGCATTCGCGTGTTCGGCCCGAACTGTCAGGGCGTCATCAACACCGATCCCGCCGTGCGGGCGTACTGCAACTTCACGTTTACGCGGCCGACGCCGGGTCATATCTCGATCGTCGCACAGAGCGGCGGCGTGGGCGAGGTAATCCACCAGCGGATTACTGAACTCGGCATTGGCGTGCGGCAGTATGCGAGCAATGGCAACGCGTGCGACGTGTCCATCCCGGAGATCATCGAGCACTACGGCCGTGACGACGAGACGAAGGTGATCGTCGTTCACATCGAGAGCCTGCCTGATCCGCGGGCGTTTCTGGAAGTGGCGACGCGGGTGACGCGGCGAAAGCCGATCCTCGCGATGAAGGCAGGTCGTACGGCCGAGGGCGCGAAGGCTGTGTCATCGCACACGGGCGGCATGATCAAGCAGGACACGGCCATCGAGTTGATCTTCGAGAAGGCGGGCGTCGTCGCCTTTCGGAATACCGAGGAGCTTTGCCAGTCTGCGATCGGGTTTGCGTCGCAGCCGGTCCCGGCCGGCAATCGCGTGGGGATGGTTGCGAACACAGGCGGCCCGGCGATCATCGCGACGGACGAGCTTGTCGAGAACGGAATGGTGATGCCGCCGCTTTCGGAGGCGACTGCGGCGATGTTGCGCGAGAAGCTCTACCCCGAGGCCTCAATCAACAATCCGGTCGACGTGCTCGCCACGGCGGGGCCTGAGCATTTCGCCGCGGCTATCGGGGCATTGCTCGACGACGACGCGATCGACGCGATCTTCCTGAACTTCGTGACGCCGTTCTTCGTGGATACGGTGGGGGTCGCCCATGAGATTGCCGACGCCGGCGGCCGCGCCAACAAACCGATCGTTGCGACGGTGATGACCGAGAAGGCTGGCTGGGCGGAGACGCTGGAGATCATCCGCGCGGGCGGCGTGCCGACGTACGACATGCCAGAGACGGGCGCCAGGGTGTTGGCATCGATGGCGCGGTACGCCGCCATGCTGAGGCGGCCGGTCGAACAACCGGCGGCGTTCCCCGATGTGGACGCGGCCAAGGCCCGGTCGATTGTCGAGGTGGCCGTCACGCGGAAGGAAGCCGGCAGCGAGGCTCATTCTGGCGGCATGTTCATGTCTGCCGACGCAGCATACGACCTGCTGGCGTGTTACGGGATTCCTATCGCGGCGAGGAGGATTGTGAGCAGCGTGGACGAATGTCTGGCCGCCGCGGAGGAGATCGGCTATCCGGTCGCCCTCAAGGTGGAGGCTGCTACGGTCGTTCACAAGACCGACGCGGGCGGCGTCATGTTGGACATCAAGGATGGCGACGCGTTGCGGCGTGCGGCTGTTGAGATGATGGAGCGGTTTGCCGGGGCGTCACCGCGGCTGCTCGTGCAACGATACCAGAGCGGAGGGATCGAAGTGATCGTCGGCGCGAAGGCCGTCAAGGGCCTGGGGCACATTTTGATGTTCGGCCTGGGGGGCATCTTCGTGGAAGTACTCGAGGACGTTGCCTTCAGGCTGGCGCCGGTCACCTCGCGCGAAGCCGCCGAGATGATTGACTCACTCAAGGCAACGCGGTTGCTCAAAGGCATTCGGGGCCTACCAGGCGCGGACATCGAATGTCTGAGCGAGATCATCCAGCGCGTCTCGCAGATGGTCGCGGAGAATCCAGGCATCCGCGAACTGGACATCAATCCGATCTTCGCGTTCGAGGACGGCGCAGAGGCTGTGGACGTCCGGGTGATGGTCTGAGGCAAGGTCAAAAGCGGGCTCGCGCATGAGAAAACGGGACGTGCCGCGTGCACACGCCCCGTTCTGTTTCTCATCTGCTGTGCCGAAGCCCGTTAGTCCCAGGTGTGGATGAAGAAGACCGAGACGGCCAGCTCGTGTGCGCCGGGCGCACCCGTCACCGGGTTGGTAGTGGCCAGGGCGGGATCGATTTCGGGAATCAGCGTTCCGTCATAACCCGAAGGCGGCGCGTCGATCTTGTTTCCGCCGGCAGGCGGATTGCCGGGGTTGACGCTCGCATCGACGACGACCTTGTTTGAGAAGGCCGAGTCTCGCATGACGAAGATGAATCCGCCACGGCCCGGCGCGAGAGCGCCGACCGCATCAATGTTTGAATAGTCGAGCAACGCATAGTCCGTTGAAGGAGAATCCGGCGCATCCACCTCGGAGCAAACCCGTAGATTGCCCGGATCGCCGCCATCGAGAAGCGTCGGGTTCTCGCTGAGGTCATCAAAGGTGTCGCCTCGCACCTGCACGGACTCGAACATGCCCAGCACCGGCGGATCATCCACGAGCGCCACAGGCCCGCCCGTCAACGCGCCCTCGATGGCGAAGAAGCGGCCGCTGTTCAGGGCGTTGTCACGCATGAAGGCTACCCACGCGGAGGAGCCCAAGACATTCATCCATGCCGATGTGTGCGGGTTGGTCTTGTTCACGAGGTTCTTGAACTCCAGGCCCCGGATGACCACGGCGATATCACCGCCATTCAGATCAATGAGGCTGCGATTGTCTTCGACCGTGTCGTTAGACGGATAGTCCGCCTCGCCCTTGTGATAGTCCGGATCGCCGGGAAAATGCGCCAAGTGATCGATCATTTTCGGGTTGACCGCTCGCAGGTTGAACTCCACATGCGAGAAGTGCGGATCATTCGACGGCTTGCTGATTCGCACGGAGAGGACATAATCCGTCTCCCCCTTGCGCGCGAGAACGTCGTATTCGCTCTTCGTGTAGTCCGACGTCAATGGCACCGGCCCATTGATCCGGGACTTCCAAGCGGGTGACCCGGGGACCGTGGACCCAAGTGGATAGCATCTGAGGTCGGCCGAGCCAGGCTCGTACTGGAGAAGGTCAACATAGACCATCGTCTGCTTCTCGAGGACGCGGTCGGCGTTCAGCCGGCCCTCCGAAACCTTGCTGCCTTCCAGGCCCTCTTGGCCAGGCAAGCTCAGACTGCTCAGGCTCTGCGTGCACGCCGCCACGACCAGCACGGAGCAAACCACACACGATCCAACGACTGCAAAGCACTTCTTCGGATGTAACATAATCTCTCTCTCCCCCTCAGGCATGTAAGCGGTAAGCTCATCACGAGACACTGCCACCGGGCAGTTCCCCCGCTCGCTTTGATCCCTGGGTATTACCCCTTTATATGAGCGTGCTTACGGTAAAGTCAACAACGCTGAACAACGCACGCCCGGATAAGTGCGTGATGAGGCTCTTCATCTGTAAGCAGTTTGAGGGGCGGCAATTACATTGCGTCCGCAACGTCCGCATTTGGAGGGGGGGGCGAATGCGTCACTGCCACGCCAGTGACACTTGGTGAAGGCGACGCGAGACTCGTCCACACGGGTCGAGTGAGGATTCTCGGACCGTCGAGGAGCCCCGGACTTCAGTCCGCGCGGCCGGGAGGGTCAGATCGTTCTCAATCCGGCCCACCGGATAAGTGCCGACCGAGGCATCCCAATACGGCGACCGTTTGTAGAAGAACTCGAGCCTGGCGCCGGGGCTGGATGCAAACTCCCGATCGTTGCGGAGCTTCGCTTCAAACTCATCGGCAAGCCCGGGATCGGCATCGAGCATCTCGCGGGCGAGGCGTTCCAGGACGTAGTGCTCCGCGTATTCCTTCTGCTCGAAGATGGCATTGAAAAAGCCCCAGGAGACCAGCGAGTCGGGCGCTTCCGGCTCGAACATGTGAACGGCGATCTTCGCGGCCGGCTGGTCCAGCCGAACGACGACGGAGCCCGGCAAGTACGTGCGCTCCTCGACAATCCGCTTGGCGGTGAACCGTGCCCGGATCCGACTTTCGAACGGCGCATCGGCGAACGTCACGTCTTCGAATCGGTAAGACCCGAACTCCGCGGTGACCGGCTTTGTGAGGCGCCGGCATTCGAGGCCGTGCAGTCGGGCCAACTCGATCGCCTCCGTCCATTGCGGCGGAATGATGTACGCCCGCGGTAGAGAAACCTCCTTGGCGATCCGGGCCGTGCTTCGCCAAGTCGTTTCGACGTCAATGGGCCGCGAGTTGTCGTAGGCAATCCGGACGTCGCCGGAGATTTCGCTCAGGGTTCGCCGGCATGCAAAACCCTTGAACACCAGCGGAATGCTCTCGTCATCCTGCTCGATCCCGATCGGTAAGGTGCGGGGGGTACTGGGCGATCTTGCAAGGTCGATCGTCGCCTGATCCGAAGCCTGCACGGCGGTCCTTAGTGCCCGGGGATTCCGACTCACCTCTTCGAGCACGTGCTGCATGATGTTGTAGTGGGCGATGACACGCGTGCGGTACGGCTTGAGCATGTGCGTCTCGACCAGAACCGACGGACGGTTGCGGAGCGTGACGTAGCAGTTCGCGAGCCTCGGCGCGAACCAGCCGCCCGACCGGATGCCCTTGGTGGGGTCCTTCGAATCCGCAAACCCGAAGTACGGCAGGGTAACGTGGCCGTCGGCTTTCAGCGCTGGGAGCAACCCGGGGAGAAGGTCCTTGTCGAGCCACTCGACGACTGGCCGGGCGGCGATTGCATGGCGATCGATCGAGTAAGTCAGATCGTATTGCCAATCGCCGCCGTCGGTGGTGTGGTTGTCGAAGTGCAGGTCCGGCCTCCACGCGTTCCACAGGCGCAGCCAGGCCTGCATCTCGACCGCGTCGGCCTTGATGTAGTCCCTGTTAAGGTTCAGATTGCGGGACGTGACGCGCCAGCCCATTTCCTCGGGACCGTTCTGATTGATGCGCGAATAGGGGCTGAAACGCTCGTGGCCATCGACGTTGAAGATCGGGATGACCAGGAGAACCACATTGTCGAGCAGGCCGGCACGCTGCTTCGTGACGGCAATGTCTCGTAAGAGCATGAGCGAAGCATCTTTGCCAGCGCACTCGCCGGCATGAATGCAATTCTGCACGAGCACAACCAGCTTGCCGAAATCGTTGGCAGCCTTCTGTGTGAACGCCTTGTCCTTGGATGCAATGATGAGCGGCAGGGCGCGTCCTTCGGGGCTCGTGCCGAATGATCTGTACTCGATCCAGGGCGATGCCTGCGCCAGACGCCGGCAGTATTCGAGGGTCTGATCGTACCGGGGCGTACTGCGGAAATCGGATTGCTCGGCGGTCGTCAGCCACTCGACGGGGACATTGTCGGAGGGCGAATGAAGGCGGCACGCATCATCCTGTCCCGCCCGCACTCCCTGCGCGCCCATGCCGAGCGTGACGAGGGCAAGTCGGAGAACTCCGCCCGCCATCGAGACTGTCTTCACTTTCATGCTGCGCTCCTGGCGTGTTGCTCAAACGTGAAGTTGCAGGCGTGGGAGTAGATGTATCCCGCTGCCGTCCTGGGAAGAATTGTACCCGAGGGTATACCTTATGCGTATAGCACCCGCCCCCCGTGTCGAACGTGTAGGGTGTCTATCAATCGGGGGCCGAGATGAGATCGGAGGAAGCCGGCGGGGGGATTCGAACCCTCGACCTCAGCTTTACGAAAGCCGTGCTCTACCACTGAGCTACGCCGGCAGGCGCCATCGAGACTGCGTATGATTCCCGCCCTAGCGCGATTCGTCAAGTCGCTAAGTCGGTCCGGCGAGAAGCGGTCACGGCGTGCAGGTAATGTTGACGTTGCCAGAACCCTCCGCCGGCCCCGCGCCGCCGATGCGGATCAGGTAGCAGGTATCCACGACGACCGGCACGGTCAGATCGGACGACCCTCCGCTGCAAGCCACGTCGTCGTCGTTGCAGTCCAGCAGCGTCGCGTCACTTGCCTCCGCACACGCGCATGTGTCGTAGACCGCGATCCGAGAGTCGTAGTCCGCGTCCCCGGGGCTGGCCACGCCGTCGTTGCAGACCTCGACCCGGAGATTGCCCGTGCAGGTGGCCGTGTAGAGGTACCAGATGTCGAGATCGACCTGTCCGCCGGACATATCGAGATTGCACTCGCTGCTGGGATGGGCGAGGCCGTCGGTCGAAGCGCCAAGTGTCGTGAACGCCGTCAGGCCGTCCGTGATGGTAAACGCGTCCGCGCAGTCGTCATTCTCCGGCGGGCACACCGCCCCGCTGAGCAGCAGTGAGATGAACGTGTCCAGATCGTCGAGATCGATATCGCCGTCCTCATCGACATCGGCATGGCAGAAGTCCATCGTGCCGGGGGCAGGCGGATCGAGGAGCGCCTCAATGAGGAGCTGCTCGTCCAGGCCGTCGAGGGCGCCGTCGCCGTTCATGTCGCCGGGGCAGCAACTCAGTGGGGCCTCAGAACACTGCTCGCCGGTGATCAGCTTCTGAACCAGGGCCTCTACGTCGAACTGGTCGATGACGCCGCTCTTGTCCACGTCCGCCCGGCAGAACTCCAGGGTTCCGCTCTCCGGCGGACTCAGAATGGCTTCGACAAGCCCTTGGATGTCCAGGCCGTCCAGCGAGCCATCGTCGTTCGTGTCTCCACGACAGCAGACGAGGGAGCAGGGCTCTGCAGTCAAGAGCTTCTGCACGAAGGGAGCGATATCGTCGATGTCGATGACAAGGTTCTCATCCACGTCCGCGCGGCAGAACTCAACCGTGCCGGTCTCAGGCGGAGCCATGAGACTCTGAATGAAGGGCTGGATATCCAGGCCGTTCCGTACGTTGTTGCCGTCGGCGTCGCCGGTGCAGCATTCGAGCGACTCGGGACACTCGACGAGCAGGCAGGGCAGGCCCGGGAAGAAGGTGTCGCCCGGCTCGATGCAGTCCTCTTCAAACATGTGCTCGCAAACCATGTCCTCGTGGCAGCAGGCGCCCATACCGGTCGGCAGACAGGCAACCGCGAGAAGGCCCGATCCGGTCACAGGGGCGTCGCTGCCGATGCGAATCAAATAGCACTCGCCGCTAATGACCGGGAAGAACACCTCGCTCGGGCCGCCCGCGATTCCACAACCATCGTCGTTACAGGCAACCTGCTCCGACTCGGTCGGCGTACACCTGCAATTGTCGTATACGGCCAACTCCGAGTCGAAATCGGTGTCCTCGAAACAGAGGCTCACGAAGAGCGTCCCGTCGCATTCGGAGATATACCTGAACCATACGTCCAGCTCGATTTCGGGGCATCCCGACGTCGGTTCGATCGGAGGGCCGTCCGTCGTCGCGCCGAGGGTGTTGAATACGTGCAGACCATCCGTCACGGCAATCGCGCCGTCGCAGGGGTCGTTCGGCGGTGGACATTGAAATGCCACGCACTCGCCTTCATTCCACACACCGCCGTCGCCCGTGTTGGAACAGTCGGTCGGCGTCAGGTCAAGACAGGACTGGTCAGGGAAACAGCAAGCGCCGGGGTAATCCGTGCCACATACGGGATACAACTCCCCGCATGTCAGGCCCGGCGCGAAACGCCAGGCAGGCGGACAATCGGCTATGTTTTCAACTGTACAGCCGGCTGTTCCGTCGTCGCAACACGCGCCGGCGACAGTCTCGCATTCCACAAACTGGCAGACCGCGGCCGGGTGAAACTCTACGTAAGGCCCGACCGCGAGACACTCCGCCTCGGTGAGATCGTCCTGACAGGTGCCCGTAGCGAGGTCACAACAAGCGCCGAAGTTCGGATCGAGCACATCACCGTGAAGCTGGAACGACAGGTCCTTGTTCGTGCCGGCGGGCGGGTTCGATACGGAGTCGCACTCGGGCGGACAGTCGGCATCGTCCGGACAGCCCGAGTTGCCTTCGATCTGCGTCCAGAACAGCACGGTTCCGAAGCTCGCGCCGCGATGGGCATCGAATCCGCGGCTCTCCTCGGAGATGCACCAGGCCGTCTGCGGCGGCGCGGGGAATTCCGGCACCAACGAGAGCCAATACCGCGTGTTTTTCGCGAGCACAAAGTTAACGGGAATGTCCACCATCCAATACGGGCGACATTCCTCCGCACCAGGAGCGGTTTCGGTGAGTGCGGTCGCGTCAACGAACTGGTTGGCGATCACATTGCCCGTGTGTCCGCCCATGTCGTCCGGAACACCGCCAGGCTGGTCCAAGAGGGAGTTACCGTAAACGGTGACATGGATGCCGGTCCACGTGAGCGCCGGACTGGCGGTTTCCGCGCCCTCTTTGAAGAACACAAATGCGGCGCGAACCCTGGTGATGCGCAGATTTTCATCCGGCGCGGAGTAGTCGTACAACGCAAAGTCATCCGCCGCGGCGGCGATGAACCGCCAGAGCGGGACTGCCGGCGGCGGACTCCATTGTGATGCCGGATCACCGAAGTCGTCCAATGGGGCGCCGTTATCCCAGAGCAGTGTCTCTGCCCGGGGTGCGGCGCCGGCGGGAGGCACCCTCCACACAGGTGCGTTATCCGGTCTGCTTATCAGCGGGCGACCCACGAGACCGGGCATGGCGCGCCCGACCGGACCTCCACCTCTCACGGCGACTCGATCACGCGTCAACGAGGCCGTAACCGTCGCATCTGGAGAATCGGCGGGCGCGGTGGCCGTCCAGCCGATCAGCACCGCCGTAATCGCGAACATCGCCGCAATAGTCAGGATTGTCGCACCCGGGTGCCGCTCTCTCGCGCCCATGCAACCCGCTCCTTCCGTTTGGTCGGATATCATCTCTTTCCGGACCCCCGTCACCGGTGCCACTGGGGGCTTGCCCGCCAGTGCCTGTGCCCCTCACCCGCCTTCGGTCGAACGGCACCGGGGATGAACCATCTCGCTTCTGCTGCGGACCCGGAAGCGTGCCGGTTTCACACTACATCATCGGACCCCGCCGGGAGGCGCGCCACTTTCAGTTCTCCGCCGCACGCACGTCCGGGCCGCTTTCATGGCACTCGGCCCGTTCCTCGACGAGACGCGGCCACGGCTATGGCAGCGGGCCGCGTGCCTCTAAGCGGGCCTGTCGGTCGCCAGTCTCGTCCCGATGAACCTTGGTGCGGGTGGGGAGGGCTATCCAAGGCGCATGTGCAGCGTCCACTCCTATGCTACCGCACCCTATATTACACGAGAGCCAAGTGTCTTTCTCTCCGGCAGCCCCGATAATCCGACAAGAAGCCGCGGACTTGAGTCCACGCGGTTGTTCCCTGTGCTCTGCCGAGAATCCCTTCTCGGCTCGGCCTCAGGGCCGAGAAAGGATTCTCGGCCCAGCGATGGATTCTCGGCCCAGCGATGGATTCTCGGCCCAGCGATGGATTCTCGGCCCAGCGATGGATTCTCGGCCCAGCGATGGGGAGGGCCGCGCGGACTGAAGTCCGCGGCTCCTCTTTCTGAGGCGCCCTACCAGGATTCCCACTATTACCGGACGCACAAAGTCCTCCCCCCGTCGGCCACACTATGTCGCCTGAACAGGTTATGCAGCACCGTGAGCAGCGTCCGCCCGTGGAAGAAGTTGTCCGGCAGTCGCCAGTGCAGCGTATGGCCGTCCGGTATGCGAACGGAGCCGCTCGCCCCCGTGAATAGCGGCTCGATCTTCTTGACCTCCTCCTCGATCTTGAACACAACGTCGGGCTCTTTCCTGATGATCGCCTTGATACCCCAGGCGGATGCCCTGACGCGAAGATCGGCCAGTATGAGCAACGTCTCCACCGTCTCTGGATATCGCCCGAACGCGTCCACCAGGTCCTTCGTCAGTTGTTCAACGCCGTCAACGTCGTAGCACGCGACGACGCGACGATAGCACTCCATACGCTGCCGATCCGACGGGATGTAGATCTTCGGGATATAGGCTTCCACGTCGAGTTCCAGGTGTACGGCGACGCGCGGCGCGTGCGGCTCGCCCTTCATCCTCCGTACCGACTTCTCCAGGAGTTGGCAGTAGAGTTCGTAGCCCACGGCCGCCATGTTCCCGGATTGTTCCGGCCCGAGGATGTTGCCAGCGCCTCGGATCTCCAAATCTCGCATGGCCAGGTGAAAGCCCGCGCCCAGCTCGCTGTATTCCTCGATCGCCTTGAGTCGCCTGGCGGCGGTGTTGGTCAGTGGGCGATTCGGGCTCAGCAGCAGATAGCAGTAGGCACGGTGCTTGTACCTCCCCACACGACCGCGAAGCTGGTGCAGGTCCGCGAGGCCGAACCGGTCCGCCCGATCAACAAAGATCGTATTGACGTTGGGGATGTCCACGCCCGCCTCGATGATGGTCGTGCACACGAGGATGTCTGCCTCCTTTCGCAGGAAGCGGAGCATCACGTCTTCCAACTCATGGCCATGCATTTGGCCGTGCGCGACGAGCAACCGCGCATCGGGAACCAGCGCCGCAATTCGGCCCGCGACGCCCTGGATGGACTGGACGCGGTTGTGGACGAAATAGACCTGCCCGTCACGGTTCAGCTCGCGGACGATTGCCTCACGGATCATGTCGTCGTTCCACGCACAGACCCGCGTGGCGATCGCGCGGCGGTCGAGCGGCGGCGTGGCCAGGCTCGATATGTCGCGAAGCCCGATCATCGACAGGTGGAGCGTCCGCGGGATCGGTGTTGCCGTCATGGTCAGGACGTCAACGGTCGCCCGCAGGTGCTTGAGGCGTTCCTTGTGCTCGACGCCGAACCGCTGTTCCTCGTCGATGATCACCAGTCCGAGATCGCTGAAGCCGACGTCCTTCGACAACAGCCGATGCGTGCCGATGAGGATATCCACCTGGCCCTTCCGGGTCGCAGCGACGATCTCGCGTTGCCGCTTCGGTAAGCGAAATCGGTCCAGACACTCGACGATGAACGGGTAGTCGGCCATCCGCTCGGTGAACGTGCGATAATGTTGCTCCGCCAGAATCGTCGTCGGCACCAGAATGGCGACCTGCCTGCCGAACTCCACGACCTTGAACGCAACGCGCATCGCGAGTTCGGTTTTGCCGTATCCGACGTCGCCGCACAAGAGCCGGTCCATCGGGCGAGAGCGGGACATGTCCTTCTTGATTTCCGCCATCGTGCCGATCTGGTCCGGCGTCTCGGTATAGAGGAATGCGTTCTCAAACTCCGCTTGCCACCGGGTGTCTTGGGGAAAGGCAACGCCCGGCTGGGCCTCCCGAACAGCCTGGATCCGGAGCAACTCTGCAGCCAGATCGCTCACGGCCTCTTCCACCTTGGCCTTGGCCTTGTGCCAGCGCGTGCCGCCCAGTTTCGAGAGCATGGGCCGCGCCGCTTTCGGCCCGACGTACTTCTGCACCATGTCGATCTGTGAGACCGGCACATGGATCAAGGCCTCATCTGCAAAACGCAGCGTGAGGTATTCCTCGTTCTTCTTCGACTCGCCTTTGCGCAGGGTCTTCATGCCGGCAAAGCGACCGATTCCATGCGCGATGTGGACGACGTAGTCCCCCTCGGCAAGGTCGAGGAATGTCTCGATCGGCCGGGTTGCGGCGACCTTGCGGATGCGGCGCTTCCGCGTGTAACGGCGGAAAAGCTCGTGGTGCGGCAGGATTGTCAGCTTCCCCCGCGCCCCCTCGAACGCATCGAGCCGCCCGCAGGTCGCCTTCCAGGTGAACCCGCGGTGGATCATCCCGATGCGCTTCTCGATCTGTGGCGGTTCGGCGTCGCTACGCCCGGCGACAACTTCGCCATCCGCCAAAGCCTGCTCGACGAGTTCACCCAGTCGGTCTTCTTCGCCCTTGTTGTCGCAGAACACAACAACTGCCTGGTCGCGAGCCATCCCGACAAGCTGGACCACAGCGTCCGCGGCCTTTGTCTCGAAGGCCGGATTCGCCTCACACGACAGCGCGAACGTGTCCTTCTCCGGCACCGTTGCCGAAGGAAACCGGCTGACGTGCAACTGCGAGAAGCGCGCGGCCTGCTTCAGGATCGCATCAAAGGGATAATGTCCGACCGGGTTGCCCAGGCGATCAAGAATGGTCCCGGCAATCTCCGCAATCTCCACCGGCTCATCAAGCACGACGAGCGTCTCCTTCGGCAGATAGTGCAGGAAGCTTATCGTGCGCTTGTGATCGAGCCGCTTCGCATCCGGCGGAAGTGCGATCCGCGCGGCTTGCAGAGTCCGCACCGATCGCTGCGTGCCCACTTCAAACCGCCGAATCGATTCGATCTCGTCTCCGAAGAACTCGATCCGAGCAGGGTCGACGTCGGCCGACGCGAAGATGTCCATGATGCCGCCGCGCAGCGCAAAATCGCCGGGCTGCTCGACCTGATCCAACCGCTCGAAACCCCGGTCCAGCAGAAACGCGGCGATTTCGTTCGGATCCCTTTCATCACCAACCGACAGGACCAAGGTGTTGGCGTCGATCGCCTCGGGAGAGGGGACCGGCTGCATCACCGCGTGAACCGGCGCGATGAGCATCGGCGGTCGCGTAGCGTCCGACCCCCGTGTCGGACGTCGACGATCGCCGATCTCCTGGAGCATCGCACACAGCCGCGTGCGCTCCGTGCCGATCTCCCCCGCGGCGGCGCCTTCGCCCGGCAGTGTCTCCCAGGCCGGCAGCAACTCCCCCGCGCGGCCGAGCACAGTCTCCATATCGTCGCGGGCGTCGTCCGCCTGATCGAGATGCGCCGCGATGTATAGCAGGGGGCGTTTGATGTGTTCGGCGAGTAAGCCAGCGAGTATGGGCGCAGCACTCCCCCACAGCCCGTTTGCCGCAACCGGGGTATTCGCGCTTCCCCTAAGTCTTGCACAAAGGGCCTTCACGATCGGGTCCGCCATGACCGCGTCGGCCACTCTCACA
>JBDRKQ010000011.1:0-14517 GCA_043813895.1 Planctomycetota bacterium | reverse complement strand
GACCACTTCGAGGGGCGTGCCCTGGCGTTTGTAGATGCGGCGCACGAGACGTTGATGTCCGTGGTTCGCGAGCCTGCTTTTTGCGGTGACTACGACTATGACGGCCTGATCAAACGCGTGGAGCGCGAGACAGGCGTAGCGATTGCGGACCACGCCGCGCACAGTGAAGTCCTGGGGATGCAGCGGTTCATTGCACATCAGTATCTCCGCGAGGAAGCGATCCGCGCAGCGGCGCGTTGGGCGGATGAGACGGGCGGGCGATTCCATCTGTACGGACAGGGCTGGCACGAGCGGGCGGAGTTCGCACGGTTTGCCAGGGGGCCGGTCGAGCACGGCAGACCGCTGGGCCGCGCTTTTCGGGCGGCGAAGATCAGCCTGCACGCCGGCTGCAATTCCGCGTTGCACCAGCGCGTGCTGGACGGTCTCTGTGCCGGAGGGTTCTTCCTGATACAGGAGAAACCGTCCGACCTGTCCCATGCGCTGAATCATGCGATCCTGCGACACGTTCGTGAAAGCAACCTATCGCCACCGTTCCAGCTTCGTCCTGCGGACCTGCCTGCGCCGAACGATGCCGAGTACCGACGTTTCCTCCGCCTTCGGGGCAACGACCCGGATGAAGGCGTGACTGCGACGCGCGAGATGTTGCTGAACGTACAAGCGGAGTGCGAGTGGGGGTGCCGCCACACGGCCTCCAGTGTTTGGCCACGGTATCGCGCGGTCGTCTATCAAGGCTCCGAGGGGCTGGCGGATCGCATCGCGCACTTTCTCTCACACGAAGACGAACGGCAATCGCTTGCGTCGGAGATGCGGGAGGCCGTGTTGGCCCACTTCACTTATGACGCCCTGGCGCGGTCGCTCTTGGAGTTCATGGGGCAGTCGTTTGCCGGGAAGGCCCATTCGTTTGACGCTTGGAGCCGGTCTTCGGTGGAGACGTGAGCTATCGCATTTTAGGATGCCTTGTAGCGTCCGACCGCCGCGTCGGACGACGAATACCAGGCACTTTCCAACGGCCGACAGGGGCGTCGGCCGCTACATGCAAAGTGAAACTGCTCCAATGAAACTCGTCCTGCACAAGCCGCTGGTCCGTCGCCAGTATCGCCTGGAATACAGCTACTATCTGGGCTTCGGGTACCTCAAGGCATACCTCGAACAGCACGTGCCGGCGGTGGACGTGCAGGTCGTCCACGACGAGGCGGCCATCCGCGCCGCGCGGCCGGACGTCGTGGGCTTCTCCACCGTGACGGAGATGTGGCCTCGCGTCATGACACTCTATCGCCGACTGCGAACGTGGTTCGACGGGCCGGTGCTGTTCGGCGGGCCGCACATTACGGCGCTGACGGAGTTGCTGCCCAGGGGCAACAACATCGCCTTTTGCGGTGAAGGGGAGGCAGCGCTGGCCCGGGTGATGGCCGGGCTGTTCAGCGATCGGAGCGGTCGTGTGCCGCGCGAGCCCGTGCCCGGCACGGCGGTGTGGTGCGATGGCAAACTGCTGATCGGCCCACCGGCTGAACTGGTGGACGTCAACAGGCTGCCCCCGCCGGCGGACGCGCCGGTTGATGTGTATCCGTTAACGACCGTTCGTGGATGTCCCTACCACTGCACGCACTGCGTCGAGCGGCCGACGCAGGGACGGCCCCGGCAGATGACGGCCGAACGGCTCGCGGCGCTGGTAATTGATCGGTATGAGATGCACGGCACGACGGTCTTCGAGTTGCTCGACGACATCTTCCTCGTCTCGCCGAAACGTCTGAGCGCGTTTGTGGACATCCTAGACCGCCGCGGACATCTTGGTCGGTTCGAGTTCGTTCGCGTCTCTCTGATGGCGCACCTGATCACGGATGAGGTGGCTGCGTTGCTTGCCCGGTTGAATCTGTCCAAGGCAGGCATGGGGGTCGAATCGGCCGATCCGGAGATCCTGCGGCGGTTCAAACGCGGCGTTGTGACGATCGAACACGTTGAGCGGGCGATTGAGGCCTGCACGCGGCACGGCATATCGATCGGATCGTCCATCGTGCTGGGATATCCGGGGGAGACGGAGCGGCAGCTTCGCAATTCGATCGACTTCTACGCGGAGAAGGCACACACGACCGCGTTCGAGTTTTGGGAGCCTTATGTTTGCCAGCCGCTGCCCGGCAGCACGTTGTGGCACGAGGGTTTGAGAGCGGGGCGTTTGTCTTCGACGATGGACTTCTCCCAACTGCGAATCGATGCCGACGTAGAGCACTTCGACAGCGAGTGGCACTACGATAATGAAGCCGCGTTGCCGCGCGGGCGGTTCCTCGAAATCCTGCGCGAGTACAATCTGATTCGCGAGGGTTTCTTCGTGCGGGACCCCGCGGAAGTTCGCGGCGCGCCGCTGACCGACGTGTTCTCGCGTCAGTACGTGCCGGAAAACGTCGCAAGGCGCAAAACGTTGCAGACGCTGACCGCCTGGCAAGAGGCGGATGGTCGGCCTGTTGCGGTGTTCGGCGCCGGCAGGCACACGCGCAAGGTCTTGCCCGCGCTGATTAACTCGCCGGTATCGATCGCGGCCGTTGTGGACGACAGCCTGGATCGGATCGGCAAACGGTTGGGACCGTGGGATGTGGTTTCGGCGAAAGAGATGATGTCGTTGGACATTGGAGCGGTGCTCGTGTCAGCGGACCGGTGCCAGGAAGCCATCGTCACAAGACTGCGTCCGCTGGTCGAGGGCAAACGTCGCTTGCTCGTGTTGTACAAGGGGCAGGAATTGTGCCGGCGTCGCGCCGAGGATTGGGCATTGTCAGAGCGGGGGCGCCAGGCAGAACCGCGACCGTAAGGGAGGGGTGGGCGTTCCAAAGAAAGGACCTTCACATTCGTGCGTGGACCGCTTGCTCACACGCGCGGCTCTGACCCGGGTTCGGGATTTGTCATGCTGAGGATCGGTTTCATCCTGGCGGCCGGCAACGACTCGCGGAGCTATGGGATTCCGCTTTCGTTTGCATACCTGGTTTCCGTGCTGCAACGGGAATGGGAAGCGCCGTTCGAATACCACATCACGACGGAACCCTACGATCTGGTGGACTTCGATCCCGATCTGATCGGAATCGGGTCTGTGACGAGCTGCTTCTGGCAAGTGCCCGAGTTCGCGGCGCTGTTTCGCGAGAAGGTGCCGCGGGCCAAGCTCGTGCTAGGCGGCCATCACATCAGCGCGCTGCCGCATCGCTTGCCGGTGGGGGTGGATGTCGGCGTACTCGGCGAGGGCGAAGACACGTTCCTGGAGCTTGTTCGACGGTACAGGCCGGATGTCGGGTGGGAAGAAGACACCCTGCGGAGCATACCCGGCATCTGCTATCAGGCGCGCTCGGGGCCGGTGGTGACGACGCCCCCGCGGGCGGTGCGGGCGAATCTCGACACATTGCCGTTTCCCGTTCGGTGTGAGAACCCGGAGCGCGCGGACGAGGCCGTGTTGTTTACCTCGCGCGGCTGTCCGTTTCGTTGCACGTATTGTTCGACGCAGGGGCACTGGCAGGGCTATCGCCGGTTCAGCGCAGCCTACGTCGTCCGGGAGATCGAGCACATTACGAGCCTTCTGCCGCAAGTCCGGTCGGTGTACATCCTGGACGATTTGTACGTGGCGGATCGGCGACGGCTGCGCGAGATGGTCCGGCTGATGGAGTCGTCGGGGCTGAACCGGCGGCTGACGTACCACGGCTTCGTTCGATCGAATCTGGTGGACGACGAACTGTGCGAGCTATTGCGGCGGATGAACGTCTCGGCGATCCGGTTTGGCGCCGAATCCGGGAGCGACGCGGTGCTACGCCTGATGGAACGGGGCGGAAAGTGCTCCGTGGCAACGCACCAGCGGGCGATCGATCAGGCACACAATCACGGCCTGAAGTGCGGGGCCAGCTTCATGTTCGGGTTTCCAGGCGAGACCCGAGATGACCTGCTGCGGACGTTCGACTTCATCCGGCAGAACGCGGACAAGATGTTCGTCGAGGGCCTCTATCTGGCGGTGCCGCTGCCGGGGGCGGAGCTATGGAAGTGGGCTTCCGGGCGCGGGCTTGTGTCGGAAACGATGGACTGGCGGCGGCTGAATCTGGCGTTCGACAATCCCGATTTTGATTGGGAAGACTTCCTGTATCTGAACGAGGAAACGGTGCCGCGGGGAGAGTTCGTTCAGGCGGTGATGGAAAGCGGAATTCTCCCGGATTCGATCTCGCAACGTAGCGAGGCCGATGCCCACGGCGATTCCGCGGCCGTTCGCATGAATAACGCCATGGTGCAGCTTGCCGCCGACGGCGTTCGCCGCGTCGCGCTCTATGGCGCCGGCCGGCATACGCGGCGTCTGAAAGACCACTTGAATCATCCGCCTGTCGAGATCGTGGGCTTGATCGATGACGACGCATCCCTCCACGGCAAGCACCTTGGGCGGTTCCGGATTCATCATCCGGATGATGTGGCGAACCTGGGCGTCGAGGCCGTTATTCTCTCGTCCGACGAGGTGGAGGAACAACTCTGGGCGCGGCGCGGCCGGTTTGATCGCGAGGGCATTGTTGTGCGTCGCCTCTATGGGCCGACGCTACCCGCAGATACAACTGTGTCATTCACGAGCGGGGCTGCCCGGGTTTGACGGCGTGGTGCAGATGGTATCGCTGAGA
Source organism: Planctomycetota bacterium (assembly GCA_043813895.1). GTDB lineage: Bacteria > Planctomycetota > Phycisphaerae > UBA1845 > UTPLA1 > CAZTAR01. The sequence continues at coordinate 9,895 of JBDRKQ010000011.1, read as the reverse complement.
GAGCGTGCTGCGCTCTCTGAGTGTTTGCAGGCCTTCCTGGCCGAACCACTGAAGGTGTTGGAATCCCGCGTTGCTGAGCAAGTGCAGCGTCTCATCCGGCGTGAAGTGGCGGCGATGATAGGGCGCTTCCGCGAGTGACATCGCCTCGGCGTTCGGCGTAGAGCAGAGCAGGATGCCGCCAGGCTTCAGGCATTCAAATGCGGTGCCCAGGAACGTGTCGGGGTGTTCGAGATGTTCGAGCGTCTCGAGTGAGACGACGGCATCGAACGGAGCGATGTACGCCGTGAGGCGCCTGACGGAAACGCCGTCGTCAATCGGCGCGACGGCGTATGTGATCTTGCTTCGGGCAAAGTAGTGCCGCGCAAATGCAACGGCTTCCCGGGAGATGTCGATACCGAAGACGCTCAATCCGCCATCCGCCAGGATGCAACTGCCGTAACCGGTGCCGCAAGCGGCATCCAGGACCGACGCGCCGGCCGACAGATGCTGAAGCGCCCAATAGTACCTCACGCGGTGGCCGATCTCGATTTCTTCGAGCGTACACCCTGTTTGGCGTTCCCCGGTGTGAGGAAGGGTCGGTCCGTCGCTCACTGCACCCGGCGGTTGGTAAAGCGTCAGTATCGGGTAACGGCCTTCGTAGTCGCGTCGGAGACGGGCCTCGATCGTGGCCTGCTGGACGTCCGAGGAGGCGAGAATCGCGCCGATGCCGGGGGCGATGAGATCCTGTGGCGCGCGAACGGTCCACCGGCCTGCGCGCCGCCCCCATGTCTGAGGCGAGTCGTCGGTGACGCCGGCGACCATGTCGGCGTGTTCTTCGAGGACGCTCAGAACCTTGTGCGTGTGGGCGCCGGCGCCGAATACGGCGATTCTCGATCGCCCCCGCCATTCCCCGAGGACTTCGCGGAGCCTCTGCCGGGCGGCTTCGGGTGCGACGGCGCGGCCGGCCTCCGGGGCGGTCTTGATCAACATCGCCGCTCCCTTTGGGGTTTCCGGGCCGTCAAGTGGAGATGCCATGGCTCGCTGTCCGCTCCGGAGAGGACCCGCTGGACATGAACGAAGCCGGTCCCCCTTATAAACTTACCACATGTTTCCCACGTATACCCCCAACGATGTGCGTCTTCGTTGCTTCCGCCTCGGGACGAATCGTGCCAGCCGTAGAACCCGGCCAGGGCGTGTGCGAGGTTTTCCGCAGGATCATCGGTCCAGGCGGTCTGTTGACCAAGGATTTGACGGGCGTGAAAGGCGATATCCGGCACGATGAGCCGCAACAGACCGGCGGGCCTGAGGATTCGGAACCAGGCGGCGAGGGTTCGGTGGGCGTCCTGCGGGTCCAGGTGCTCGAGCATATGCCGAGAGTAGATCTCGTCCACGCTTTCATCTTGAAAGGGCGATGTGTCCCATGCCGCCAGGACGTGGTCGGCCCCACGACAGGGACGAACATCAATGCCGAGGTACCCGGCCATTCGGGTGTCGCCGCATCCGTAATTCAAGCGAAGGGGGTGTGTGGAGGTCTGCACTAAGTGTTGCATTGTCGGTTTCATCCGAGGTAGCGTCTCCGATGGTGGAGTGCGAGACCGCCTTCGATCTTCCTTGAGTATCGGAGGGAGTCGCGAGCAACCTGCAGAGATGCGATTCTCCTTCGGATGTGGCGGGGGTTTGACAGGACCGGGCGAGTGGCGATTATCCTCTGGCGCTCTGGGCGGAGCAGGCCTTTGGCGCCCCGCTGCGCCCACAAGTTGCTGTCACGAGACGGAGGTTGAGCGATTCGCATCCTGATCTTGTCCAACTTCTGGCCGCCGCACCACCTGGGCGGTTACGAGCTGCGCAGCCGGGAGGTCGTTTCCGGACTGCGGACCGCCGGGTATGAGGTCCGTGTGCTGACGGGCCGGTATCGCGCACAGGGAGCGACAGGCGCCGTGTGTGCCACTGGCGGCTTGCCCGCCAGTGATTCCACCGGCGAGACGCCGGTGCCACAGTTTTCTTCGCGAGCTGATCCGTGGGTGACACGCAGTCTGCACTTGAGGTGGGGGCCGCCGTATCCACCGGAAGACCTCCCGGGGATGCTTCGTTGTGAAGCGGCGGATCGACGGACGCTCCGGAGCGTTCTCACGGAATTCCGGCCTGACGTGGTTGACGTGTGGGGGATGGAGTTCGCGTCCCAGGCATCGGTGAGCGAACTGATCGCGACAGGCCTCCCTGTGCACGTCACTGTCGAGGACACGTGGCTGCTTGACGGCTTCGCCCGGGATCCACTGTGCATCGTGACCGAAACCGCTCGCCGACTGGACGTGCCGATGACACCGGGCCTGCGTCGGCTGTGCTGTCTGGGCCACGCGCGACCGGGCCTTGGCGACGCCGCGGTCTGTTTCGTCTCTCAGGCTTTGCGCGACCGGCATCGCGAGGCGGGGTTCGATTATGCCCGATGTCGTGTTCGCGTGGCAGGCCTGGAGATGTCCGCGTTTCGAGAGGCGACGTCCCCGCCCCCACCGCCGCCTTTTGTGATTGCCAGCGTTGGCCAGCTCACAGCATCACGCGGTCAGGCGGACCTGATCGCGGCGGCAGCCCGGGTTGCCGGCAAGCCGGACTGCCCGTGGCCGATCGTCGTCAGGATCATCGGCGGGGGCGGCACGGCTTACGTCACGGAGTTGAAAGCGCTTGCATGTGAGTCGGCCTCCGATCAGTTTCGCGTCGAGTTCCTGGGGCTGCGGAAGCCGGACCGCGCGGCAGAGTTCTACGCAGGCGCGCATCTGTTCGTCTTCACATCGCGTCTTCCGGAAGGGCTGCCCCGGGTGTTGATGGAGGCGATGGCGGCAGGCGTTCCGATCATCGCGACCGACACAGGTGGTCAATGCGACATCCTCGACGGCGGACGGTGGGGCAAGTTGGTGCCGCCGGGCGATCAGGCGGCGCTTGTCGGCGCGATTCGCGAGGCGATGGCGGGGTTGCCCCGATGGCAGTCTCGGGCTGTTGAGGCGAGGCGACACGCGCTCGATGCGTTCGACATGGAGGCGTATACCGCCGCACACGCCCGCGACTTGAGCGAGGTCGCGAACAGAAGCAGACCGCCAACGCCGGAAGTGACAATTGATGCGGACCTTCCGGAGCAGGGCGAGATCGACTGTTTCTCGAGTGCTTTGGGAGATGCGGTCGAGGTCGACGCGGGCGCGTTTGACGTTGCGGGCGATCCCGAGGGGGCGTGGCAACTGGGCGTGGTTCTCAAGCGGGCCGGGCGTTTGCCGGCTGCGGATAGGCTGTTCGCAGAATTGCTCCGCGTCGCGCCGGATGACGCCACGCATGTCCGGCGGGCCACGTTCCATCTCGCGGAACTTGCCATGATTCGGGAGGCTTGGTCGCAGGCTATCGGTCTGTTGGAGCGTTGCCTGGCCGCCGCTCCGGATCACACGAAGGCCGCCTTTGATCTTCAGCAAGCCTGTCAGCGGCGATTGCCGGACCACCTTTCGGGCTTGGCAGGTTGATCGCCATGTGGACGCCATTCCGTCTCGCGACTTTCTGGTAGAGCGAAGCGGTCGCGTCGGTGGAAAGGGGGGTCCAGCGCGGGCTGCCGGCAAGGTAGCGGTCCAGCTTGGTGCCGCTATGCACGAGAGCGATGTCCACGTCCTGATAGGCGGCGAGCCCCTCGATGAGTACCGGATCGCGCAGGATCTCCGCGTAGCGCAAGAGGCCCTGGTCGCGGTAGAGTTCGCACCGGTCGTCGATGTAGATGCGGGCTTCGGGCAAGTGGTAGATCAGGTAGCCGCCGAAACGCATGTCATTAAAGACGCGCGGCCGCGAATCAGGCCGGGGGGGCGGACCATGCGTTATGCCGACCGGGCCTGCCGCCATCTCGGGCTCGGCAAGATGTTCACGCAGTGCCTCGACGGCCCGCACGGGCCAGTAGCCGGGATCGAGACGCGCCCAATCCGCGCCGATCAGCGGACATGGAATGCGGCCGGTTTGGAGGAGCAGCGCCAAAGCAACCGCGCCGGCGGGGAGGGTCCACGCGAATCGGCCTGCCAATGACCGGGAAGTGAGTGGTCGTCGAGAACCGGCGGATGCGCCCCGTGCGGCGTAGGGCAACATCTCGGCGATGGCGATGACGGCGACGACGGCAAACAATGGCCCATGACGCACCCGGCTGACGGCGAGCAGGAGCCAGACGAGCGGCATGAGCCACGTGAGGCGAAGGCCGGACGGACGGTAGGCAGTGTCGCGTGTGCAGACCTCGTGGATGTGGCACGTCGCTTCGGAGCTGCGGCCAGCGCGGCGGAGGTTCCGCCAGGTCCGAGTCAGAACTGCGAGATAGACGGCGGCGAGTGCCAATGTCATGGCACCCTCGATGGAGAGGACGTCGAGCGGGGCGTGCTCGATAATGATTCTTGGGAGAACCTCAGAGTGCATCAGCCCCAACCAGACGCGGGGCAGGGCCGGCCCGTAGGGATTCACGAGGACGGCCGCGATCGACAATGAGGCAGCGGCGCCGATCAAGAATGGCCTGGCTCGCCGCGCTCGATCCAGTCCGAGACGCTGCGGAAGCGACGGCGCTACCAGCCAGGCGAGCAGGACGATGAGTGTCGTGGCGATGCCGCCCAGCGCCCCGCCGTGGATGTTCGTCCAAAGAACGAAAACGGGCGGCAGCAGGAGGAGCGATCGTGGTGAGCGACGCCCGTTTTCCACGTCGCAGAGAATTCCGAAGCACGCCGCCATCAGGACAATCGTTGCGAGGTGCGGCCTCACGAGGAAATGGTGGCTCGCCGCGGCAATGGTGAGGAGGAGCAGGACCGCGGCAGCGGGCCACGGCAGGCCGCTTCCGACCAATCGCCGCGCGAGGCCGGCGAAGAGGACCGCCAACAGCGTCGCGGAAAGGAGGAGGAGGCCGTCGAGCCCCGCGACTGCATGAACCGCCGCCATCACGCATTCGCCAAGCCACTGTTGGGCGATCCAGGGTTGGTCTTCCTGGCTGAAGGAGAAGGGGTCGGTATGGATGAGCTGTCCGCTCTGGATGATCCTCTGTCCGACGACCGTATGCCAGAATGTGCCGGGGTCTCGCAGCATCTTCTCCCGGCCGACCCAGAGCAAGGCCAGCCAGATGACGAGAAAGGAAACGATCCAGGCACGAGTGTGGCGGGCTCGTGAGATTCGCCCCCCATTGCCAAGAGGGACGGCGCGCCTGCCGGTTCGAGTTGATGAGCCACTGTTCATCGTAGCTACTATCGACCGGGTTGGAGCGTGGCTAGCATATTCGGCGTGCCGAGACTCAGCGTGTACAAATGATCGGGTCGTAGTCCGAGAAGCAATGCGGCTAGGGCGGTGGCGTTTCTTGGCCGGCAACTCGGAAACGGGGAGACAACGAGATGGACAGATATCTTGAAGGCGCAATCGAGGAGGCCCGAATCGGCTCGAAAGAGGGTGGCATTCCGATCGGTTCGGTTCTGGTGATTGACGGCGAGATCGTAGGTCGCGGGCACAACCGCCGGGTACAAAAAGGCAGCGCGATTCTCCACGCGGAGATGGATTGCTTCGAGAACGCGGGACGATTGCTCGCACGCGACTATCAACGAGCGACGCTGTATTCGACCTTGTCGCCGTGCGATATGTGCAGCGGGGCGTCGTTGTTGTACAAGATTCCCCGGATCGTCGTCGGCGAAAACCGCACGTTCCAGGGGCCGGAAGCGTACCTGCGAGAACGCGGCGTCGAGTTGGTCATTATGGACGACGCGACGTGCGCGCAGTTGATGCGGGACTTCATTGCGAATCATCCCGAGCTGTGGAATGAAGATATCGGCGAGCCTGATCCGAGCCCCAAGCGCTAGCGCGGGGTCTTCGCGAACAGACCGTAGGTCTTCGGACCCATGGACCGGCGAGACGCCGCTGCTCCACAGCGCGCAAGGCTCGGATCGGCATGAGTCGCCGCGGAGCAATGCGCGCTGTTCTCTGCGGGGGGCGGGATTCAGCTTCTTATCGCACGTTCGGAACACCGCGACGTGAACGGCGGAGGCGGGGGGCTTTTCCTCAAGGACGTGAAAGGGCGACCCGATAGGCGTAGCACAAGCCTTCGCGGCGTGGTGCCCCGAAGGCGGTTCCGTAACGGCATTCGGGGGGGCTCTGCAGCTCCAAATCACTCGGGTTTCGAATCAAGAGACATGCAGCCGTCACCACAGTGGGGCGGCTGCGAAAACGGAGGCTGTACCAATGAAACGTAGTGCATTCACGTTGGTCGAGTTGTTGATCGTCGTGGTGATCCTGGGGATTCTCGCGGCCGTTGTGGTACCGCAGTTCTCAGACGCCAGCACAGATGCGAGGATAAGTTCACTCGGCACGAACCTGGCAACAATCCGCGGCCAGCTCGAGCTGTACAAGCTCCAACACAACGGTAATTATCCGGCCCTTCTTACCTTCACGGCGCAGATGACCGCCGGAACGAAGGCCGATGGCACAGCCGGCGCCGACTTCGGACCGTATCTCCAGCGGATTCCGAACAACCCGTTCAGCAACACGAACGACGTCTCGACCGATGCCGCGGCCTCCGACAAGGCGTGGCACTACACGGCAGCCACTGGCGCGTTCAAGGCCAACGACGGCGGCACGACCAACGGTGTTACGCACGCTTCGATGTAGCCCGAGAACGCACGGAGCCCGAGACGGACGATCGTGCCTGGAGCCAGAGCAACCGGTATGCGCGGGAGAATTCCGGCGCATGCCGGTCGTTTCCGTTATGGGAAGCGTTGGCGTGTTCGGAGGAATACCCTGCCTTGGGCCGAGGACACCGGCTCGACACGAGCCGGCAGAAGGCCAGGGGCTCTTGGGCGCACGCCGTGTTACGTATCGGGCGTCGGAGCGGAAAATCGTCGGCACGCCCGCGCCGTGAATCGTATAGTTTCTTCGGCGCCACCTGAGGCGCCCGGAGATTGAACCCATGAGGTTCGCAAACAAACATCGCTCTGTGTATCGGCCGCAACGTCGGGGGTTCACATTGGCGGAGGCGCTGCTTTCCGCCACGATTCTCGCGATCGTTTCGGCTAGTGCTGCGCTCCCGTTTGCGGCGGGCATCCAGCAGGCGAACGAAGCGGCCCGGCTGGAGCAGGCGGTCGAACTCGGGCAGGCGATGATGGAGGAAGTCCTGGCCCGGCCGTTTTTCGAGCCGGGCGATCGCGTCGCGAATCCCGGCCCCGAGCTGGGCGAGGCTACGCGCAAGATGTTCACGAACATCGACGATTTCCATGCATTTGCTGAAGCCGCCGGTCAGCTCCGCAACTTCAATAACACGGCAATAACCGATGCCACGCTCTCCGGCTACCGGCGCGAGGTGACGGTCGCGTATGTGACGCTGCCCGGATTGGGCCAGGCGGGGGACGACGTGGATTCCTTCGTCCACATCCAGGTCAGGGTCTACGACGGCAACGCACTGATGGTGACGCTGGACCGCCTTGCGGGCAGGGAGGACTGAGGCCCATGGGAAACACGGAAACGCGATTCACGAATCGTCCGCGGCGCCGCGCCTTCACGCTCATTGAGATGTTGTTGGCCGCATCGATCACGGCCATGGTGGCCATGGCGGGAACCGCCCTGGTCTTCGCTATCTCCAATGCGTCGCAGACGAATCGGAACATCTGCGACACCAAGAACCTCGGCCACTACGCCTTGTCCCGCGCTACGCGGAAGATCCGGTCTGCCCGGGCGGTCGGCACGGTTATGCCGAGAAGGGTGGTGTTGTGGGCTGCGGACGTGAATGAGGATGATGAACTCAACCTGAATGAGATCGCGATCATAAGCTACGACAATGCCACGAAGAAACTCGTGTACCGCCATCTGGAGTCGTCCTCCGACACGACCGTCATCACGGAAGCCCAATTCACCAATGCAACCACCGTCAGAACATTGCTGGACAATGCGGGGGCGGAGAATGTCGTCTGGGCCACGGGCATCGAGTCGCTGGATTTCATTGGCTACCCGGCCGACACCGAAACGCGCGTGGTGGACGTTCATCTGACGATTCTCAATGGTGAAGAAGAAGTGGACTTTCGGTCGACGGCCAGCCCGAAGGCGCCAGCGGACTACCTCTTCCTGGAGGAAGCCAGGATCGATCCGGCGGACGCGTCCGATCGCGTGCGGCGAAAGCACTACTCGAGATGGGACGGATTCTCAGACTTGTAAGATGGCGACGACGATTGAGTGAGGAGAGCCTCTGGATGTCTCGGCAGAAGACAACGCACCGCGGCTACATCTTGATCGTCGTGCTCGCGTTGACGGCCGTCGTCACGACCCTGGGCTGGGCGTTTCTAGATGCGCACAGCACGGTCATGCCCGCCGCGGCGAACCGGCAGGCGTCCACCCGCGCGCAGTATCTTGCCGAATCCGGCATCGACATCGGCACGCACTTTGTGATGTATCCACCCACGACCGTGGCCGCGGGGGACTACTGGACCGGCGCCAGCGGGATCGCCATTGATGCCACCGCCGACTACGTGAACGTGTCGGTCACGCAGGACGCCGGCGACGATGACCTTTACGAGATCAAAGCGCTCGGCGTGGTACACAACCCGGACGGCACCGTCCGCGGCAAGCATCAAATCAGCGCCGAGGTGCTGGTGCCGTCCAAAAAATGGGAGATTCCCTTTGCATGGCTGGGAACCCATACGGCCTGGTTGCAGGGGCCCTCTGAAATCTACGGTGACGTCCACTCAAACGGAAACATCCAGGAGGAAGGCTGGTGCAACGGCGCCCTGTCCGCGGTGGGTTGGGTGTGGTGGATGGGCTACGGCCCGGTACCCCCCATGACGCAGAACGTGGACCCGTATCCCGCGCCGAGTGCCGATCCCGCGGTCTATGCAACCTACCACCTCGGGGGGACCGACTATACGGCCTACGTCTACAACAAGAGCGACATGGACGTGGCCGACGTAACCGCGCTGAACGCCATGGATATGTCGGCGACGAATCCGGGCCGTATCATCCTGGCGAAGCCCGGCGACTTCAAGCTCAAGAACGACGTGAGCCTTGTCGGCACGCTCGTCGTCGCTGGAGACCTGAAGTTCGAGGAGCGCGTCCAACTGACGGCCGTGGCGGACTATCCGGCCTTGGTCGTAACGGAAGACATCCGCGCCGATAAAGACGACGCCTCGATCGAGATTGTGGGCAGCGTCTTGTGCGGCGGGTGGATTTGGGACAACAACAAAGAAGATGTCGTGATGAGCGTCACAGGCGCGGTCATCGCTGGGGAGGGGCTGTACCTCGAGGAGAATGACGGCGACTATACATTCACGTGGGATGCCGCGCGCGCGACGTTTTGGAACTTCGAGGATGCGAGCGAACCACTGCCCGCCACCATGCTGACGTGGGAAGAGATGTGACAAGGGAGTGTCATGATGCGACGTGAAACGAGAATGGACAGGTTCACACGATCGGTCCTGGTTGTCATCGCCGCGTTGCTCGGCGTGATTGCCGTGGGGCTTTGGCGGGAGGGTCCGAGTATGCTGCCGACCGCCCAGGCTCAAGTACCGGACTCGGGCATGCAGCGGAATCAACTGCTCAAGGAGACGCAGGAAACCAATGGGTTGCTGCGGCAGATCCTCGAGCACCTGCAAGAGAAGAGTATCGCCGTGACAATGCGCGATGGAGACAAAGAGAAAGAGAAGGGCAGTGGGGCCCGGCGCGGCAGGCGGTAGATCGCCGCTGGACCGAGAATCGCCGCTGGACCGAGAATCGCCGCTGGACCGAGAATCCCTTCTCGGTCCTCAGGCCGGTGCCGAGATAGGATTCTCGGCACAGCGAATGCTCAGGCCGGTGCCGAGATAGGATTCTCGGCACAGCGAATGCTCAGGCCGGTGCCGAGATAGGATTCTCGGCACAGCGAATGCTCAGGCCGGTGCCGAGATAGGATTCTCGGCACAGCGAAGAG
>JBDRKQ010000010.1:0-3896 GCA_043813895.1 Planctomycetota bacterium | reverse complement strand
GTATCTGTTTAGCGTGCCAACGCATCACGTCGCGGGGGCGGGGGCGCGAATGACGTGGGATAGTAAGGTCAACGCCTTGATCGCGTTCTGGGTGCAGGTGGCGAAGACGCTTCCCAGGACCTCTTGAGCGCGAGCACCGGCGGGGGTCCGATTGCCGCCGAAGACCTTGCGGTTGACGACAGCGGGACGCATGGCCTGCTCTGCCGGCCAGTTCGTCGCCTCAATGTCCTCGTGGTAGAGGAATGTGAGAATCTCGTCCCGGTGACGGGCCAGGTGATCCCGAAACGTCCGGTTCCCCTCGTGCGACGACTGGCGGTCCAACAATCGGTCCAGGCGTTTTTCCAGTCGCCCGCGCGCCACAGCCAGGCCGTGCCCACTGATCGTGCCCGCATCACGCCGATCACGAAGGGCCAACGCATCGAGCAGGAACTTCTTCACCTTTCGAGGGAATCGCAACGCCGCGCCTGATGATTGTTCCAACAGCTCTGTCGCACGGCGCAGCAGATGCTCGAGGCACTGCTGATGGATGGCATGCACGAAGGAGTCATACGGCGACCAACCGTCATGAATCATCCGGCCGGCGTAGTCGGCCCCCAGCACTTCCTGGGGTACATCCCGTCCGCGACTCGGACGAATGACATACACCGTCGCCACGTTCGTCACAAACGCCCACATCCAGTGCAACAAGGCTCCGACCTTCCAGCCGGTTTCGTCTGGATAGACGGCGTCCGAGCCGCGCACCATGGCCTTGAGGCCCTCATACACCCCGCGGGCTCGCTCGGCCACGCGCAGAACCACATGGGCCGCCCCGCCGCGGCTGACTTCAATGCCGAACCCTTCCTCCAGCAGACCAGAGATGTCGCCATAGCTCAAACCGTACTTGTCCTTCATCATGGCGATCATCGCCTGCAGATCGGGGCCCAACTGCGATGCGGCTGCTCCGATCGCATCGGAGGTCTGCAGCTCGTGCCGCGGCTGAACGCGCCGGCCACATCGCTGGCATTCGCCGATGTGAATGTCGAAACGCCGAACGATGGGCTGGCGGGGAATCTCGACCTGGTACTGGTGATCGATGTGGTCCTCCCGCACAGGCCCGCCACATGCCTCGCACTGCTTGGGCAACGGTACCTCGAACACCTCCTCCGGTTCTTGCGCCGGTGGCGACCGATGGGCCTGGGGCCCGTACTGGTTGCCGCTCTTGCGACCGGGCTTCTTAGGATTCTTCTTGGGGCCCCCTTTGGAGAACGGCGCTGCCTGGCGTTTGCCCGCCCGGGTCGTCTTGTCCACAAGTTGTTCGAGTTGGGCCACGCGCGCTTGAAGCTGCACCACCTGCGCCTCGAGTTGGTGATTCCGCGTTTCGAGTTCTCGGTTGCGTGCTTCGAGCTGAGCGTTGCGTGCTTCGAGCGATCTGTTGCGCCTTTCGAGCTGGCCGACGCGCCCCTCGAGCTGGGCGATCTGCCGATCCTTCCGGGCGATGACGTCAAGGAGTTGTTGATAGGTCGGCTGGGCCATCCTGGCCGCTCCCGCAAGCCCGCTTCCCTGGGGCCTCACGTCCGGTCACAGCGACCAGATCGGCAAACGTCCCGGCGGGCCATCAGCGAATCCGGCTGAAAAACGCTTGTTGACAGCGATGGCGGGGGGTAGAATGGACCGCGCTTACAGGATGGACCGACCCCGTCGGTCGGTCAGGACGCTAAACAGATACTCCAGAACTTGGTGCCATTCGCAGCGTGGTAGACTGAGAGTAGGCGGAAGCCCTCCTTCAGCGAGAACTCGTTCTCACGCCGGTCTTCTTCGCATACATCGCCCCAGTCCCCCGTGAGGTGACGCATCATCGCCCCGATTATGTCCATTGCGTTTAGGGCTCCGTGTGCAGCTGGCGTGATGACCGTTCGGCCCGGATTGAATCTGTGTTTCATCGTCTGTTTCCCCCCATGATTAAGGCCGGCGAGTGCTCTCGCCGGCCGGTTTCGATTTACAGCAAGCCAAAGTCGTCGAGCGTGCCTGCCAGCCCGTCGATGTCATCGCCAAGCAGGTCGGCGAGCGCCGCAATCGCGTCGAGTCTCTCCTGCTCTTTGGCCGAGTGTTTCGGCTTCTTCTCCGGACAACACGGACAGTGGTCGATTCGCCCGCCACGCCGCTTGAACGCTTCCGGTTCTTCGTGTCGCACGTAGTCCATGTCCCAAGGCTCACCGCATCTGATGCAAACAAGGTCCATACTCCCTCCATTGGTAAAGGCCGGCAGGTGCTCCTGTCGGCGAGTTTCTCATCACGAACGACCGGGCGGATGCTTGTCCGCCGGTCGTGTTTGGCGCGTCAGGCGTTTTCAGTCCGCTTCGTCTCGGCTTCACCTTCCTCGCCCTCCAAATCGAAGCAGCCAACGACCAATGCCACGTCTCTTGGCTTCGTTCCGGCGCGAATACCGAATTCCGCCATAGAGGCGACTCATCGGAGTGGGCTCGAAAGAGTCGTCCCACTGAACCACGTGCACCTCGTGGGGGTAGAACTCGACGACGCCCACCTTGGCGTCGTCACAGCGGTCGTGTTGTTCTGAATCAAGGAAACGGAAGTTTCCGAAGTGAATCGGCGGGCTACCGGCGCAATCAATCAAGCCCCACAGCGTGTCCACTTCGTCGAATTCCACGCCATACCATTCGGAGTGGACTGGACTTCCCGCGAAGAACCGCACGCGTGCAATGTGTTCGACGTCGCTTGTCTGTGCGCAGAGTCGCGGCATGTGTTGCAGTATGTGAATCAGGTTCGATGTCATCTTGTCTCCCTCCCTTTTGAGTTGGCCCCGGCCGATTTTGCTTCGCCCAGGGTGTTTGGCTCTCAGCTTCAACGTGGGTTCCCCACATTGAAAAGCTGTTCTTCGTTCGTTTACGAATTCATTCGTGAACGAAGGACAGCTTTTCAAAAGAAACGTCAGCGGGTTCGTCGTCGGGGTGGTGGGGTGCCAAGCGAAAGAATCATGACAGACTGCGGGGCGGGGTTGCCTGTAGGCGCTAGCGTGAGAAGGACGGTGAGTCCATGTCCATGTGTTGGCGACTACAGGCAACTGGCGGTGGTGGCGGAAAGCGGTCTGGCAGGATTCTTATCGCGGGTGGCGGGGTAGGACGGCGGTTCCGCTGTCGACAAAGGGGCGAAGGCGAGCGGCTGAGTTGGGAGGAGGGGGGAGCAAGCCTGTGGGCTGTGGTGGCTGGCTGCGAAATCGAGCCGGCAATACCTCGGGGTGAGCCGAGCGTGTTCCAGGTTGTTGGGAGGTTCTTCGCTCACAGTGACAGGCGAGCAGGCCGAGCCTCGCTGCCGGCCGGCTCCACGTCTTCGCCGGCCACTATTCACGAAGTGAAACAGCCCGCCAGCCTGTGATCTGCCGTATAAAGCCCGTCGTCCTCGGCTCCTCGCCCCTGGCAGGCCGTAAGGCCCTTGGGAGCCGAGACGAACGGGCTTAGGCAGAGCACACCCAAGGCGGGCTTGCGGCCGGTGGCCGCCCACCCCTGCCGGTAATGCTCCTGAGTCTGAGGCCTCCTCGACATTGAGCGAGGGCATTCGCAGGCGGCACGGTGCACAGGCAATGCCCTGCCTGTGCGCCGTGCCGCTTCCTCGCAAGAAACCTCTTGCGCTTTCGCTTGAATGTCGTATTCTGGTTTGGGATAAACTGGCTGGAGGACCAGACGACAGCCCCTCCTGCAAGGGGGGCGAGAGTCGTGGCCATAACGGAGGATACAGTGCAGTAGGACAAAGCAATCACGCGGTGGGCGACCTGTGTTCAGTCGCCGCTTCGCGTGTCGATAGGTTGGCACCCAGCTGTGGGATGTCGGATTCGCTACCTGACACCATAGCACGTTCGTGCTGACAGGCAAAGAGATAATCACATCGCAGACGCGAATCGTTCA
>JBDRKQ010000009.1:0-2402 GCA_043813895.1 Planctomycetota bacterium | reverse complement strand
ACGTCGCAGTACTTGACATCAATCGAGTCATCTGCTATGGTTTCACCATGCCTGCAATCAAGGGGAAACCCGTTCCATCCAGACGCCGTCGCGAATGGCTCACCTGCACAACCTGCGGCAAGAGATATTGGCAGTTTGCCTATCGTGCTGCGACCTCCAAGTATTGCAGCAAGGCGTGTTGGGCCAATCGTGCCCCGCACCGCCTCTGCGAGCATTGCGGAAATCCAATTCCAAAGTACGGTAGGCGGTTTTGTTCTCGGGTCTGCTCTCACGCTGCCATGCAAGGCCCGAAGGCTCCGCGATGGAAGGACGGTGCAAGTCTGGCCAGAGAGCGCGCCACCGTAGCCCCCCGCCTCGCAGCGTGGAGACTCAGCGTGTTCCAGCGGGACAACCATACCTGCCAGCACTGCTTTACCGTGGGCGGTCGCCTTCACGCCCACCATATCAAGCCATTCGCCGAGCATCCGAGCCTGCGCTTTGATCTTGCGAACGGCGTCACTCTTTGCGAGTCCTGCCACGGCATCCACCACAACCGCGACTTTGGCACTCGCCGCAACAAGACTTGTCCGCACTGCGGAACAGCCACTTCCGGGCGTGGTGTCAACGGTTGCTGTCGCTCGTGTGCAATCAAGCATCTGCATTCTCTTCACAAAACCGCTTCACAAGCTGCGGGTCTGCCTTATCGCGGCCTACGTGGTTAATGTATCTTCTCACAGTCACGTCCACATATTTCGGTTCCACGTCCATGCCGTAGCAGATGCGGCCGAGTTGGTCGGCGGCGATCAGCGTCGTGCCGGAGCCGAGGAATGGATCGTAGACAATACCGTCCCACGCCGCCATGCCGTATGCAGGCAGCCCGACCGGAAAGCACGCCGGGTGTGCGCTCTGTATCTGCCCCGCCGTGTGCGCTCTGGCAAGTCGTATTACTGCGTCAGGAATTTTGTGCGTGTTCAGCATCGCGTGGGGCGAGTACGCCGCCTTCATTGTGCCATCCGCTTGGCGGAATGTGTGCGTCCCCGTCTTGTCGATAGATCGTGGGTCTTTCGGAACGCAATGGGCTGGCTTACGTGTCATCCGATTGAAGTGGAAGACAAACTCGAACGCGGGGGCCAGACGACCAGACCAATCGCCAGGCATCCCGGAGAGTTGATCCCAGACATACCACGCGAACCGCCGCCAGCCGCGTCCGCGCATCCACTCGATCCAGGAATCCCAGTAGGGGATCCACTCGTTGTCGCGGTGGACGAGGCCGAGGTTCACGAGCACCTGGCCGTCGTCGGCCATTGCAGCGTCAAGTTGGCCGAAGCACCCCTGCATCAGGCCGTCCCAATCGGAGCAGTCTGACGCATCTGTGTAGTCTCTCTGCTGTAGGTACGGTGGAGAGGTGAAGCAGAGCGCCGCCTTCTCCCCGTTTAGGAGTCGTACCACATCTTCCGCCTTCGTACAATCCCCGCACATGACCCGATGCGGCCCGAGCTCGAATATCTCGCCCAGCTTTGTCTCCGGCTCTTCGGGCGGCTCCGGGATCGGGTCTTCCTCTACCGGCTCCCGCTCAGTTCGCTCGAAGTCGATCTCCCCCAGCCTCAACGCCTCGAACTGTTCGGGCATTGCAATCTTGACTTCCCCGAGCACGTCGCCCAGGCCAGCGGTGAACTCACCCATGAGCGTAGGCGAGTTTGCAGCCACGTTGGCGGCCTTTTCTTTGGCCTTCGGCCAGTCTACCACACGGACGGGGAACCGCTCACCCTCCGGCGTCAATACCGCCCCCGCCTTCAGCTTCAGCGCGTCGCCGTGCTTCTCCTGGAGCGCCCGGAGCCGCTGGTGCCCGCAGACAAGGTTCCCGGTCTTCTGATTCCAGACGATGCCCGACAAATCCCCGAACTCCTCCAGCGAGTACCCGAGTGCGGCCAGGTTCTCCGGCTGGATCGACCGCGGGTTCCACGGTGCGGGCTTGAGGTCTGCCAGCGCCTTGAGCATCTTCTTCACCACGGCCATGGTACCCCGAATCCCTTCGCAATAAGTATCCCTGCGAACGCAGTGACGACGATACCCCAGATTGCTACCTTCCAGCCCCTGCTCATTCGGTGCCTCCTATCCGCCCAAAACATTCCCGCTCTTTACGCCAACAGTAGACCCGCCGCTAGTCCGTGGCAAGGGATTTCGGCCTCTGCGCGAACGCAATCAATGCTTCCTCGATCCTCTTGCATACTGCCTCGAAGTGCTCTGTATCCGTGACTTGTCCCCAGACGCGAAACCGCGGACGCCTGCCGCCGGAATCCGTAATGAACCGGACGGCGGCACCTGCTCGCAGCATGGCGTCTGCGATAGCCAAGGCTTCTGAATCCGTCACCGCGGTGCGAAGCATGAATAAGCCCTGATCGAGTGCCTGTGTTCTCATCTCT
>JBDRKQ010000008.1:0-3195 GCA_043813895.1 Planctomycetota bacterium | reverse complement strand
GATCGCTGTGGAGCCCTACCCATATCCTGTGAGTTACAAAGGCGAATATCATTACCGCAGCGGCAGCACCAAGCAGGAGTTGAAAGGCGCGGCGCTGGACAAGTTCCTCCTGCGCAAACAGGGCAAGCACTGGGACGGCGTTCCCGTGCCGCATGTGGCGGTCAAGGATTTGTCCAAAGCGGCCATTGACCGATTCCGGAAACTGGCGCGGCTGAGCCAGCGGTTGGATTCCGCGATCCTCCGGGAATCCACGCACGGGCTCATCGAGAAGCTGCGTCTGCTCGACGGTTCCTACCTCAAGCGGGCGGCGGTGCTTCTCTTCCATCCCGATCCCGAGCGTTTCGTCACCGCTGCCTTTGTGAAGATCGGCTTCTTCCGCACCAATACGGATTTGCTCTATCACGACGAGATCCATGGCGACCTCTTCACACAGGTGGAGAAGACGATGGATCTGCTGCTCACCAAGTATCTCAGGGCGGGAATCAGCTACCAGGGCATCCAGCGGTTGGAGCAGTTTCCAGTGCCCGAGGCCGCCCTGCGCGAGGCGGTGCTCAACGCCATCATCCACAAGGATTATTCCTCGGGGACCCCCATCCAGATCAGCGTGTATCCAGACAAGCTGATGCTGTGGAACCCCGGTGAACTGCCGCTCGACTGGACCGTGGCCAAACTGACAGGCAAACATCCCTCGCAGCCCTTCAATCCTGATGTGGCCAACGCCTTTTTCCGGGCCGGTATGATCGAGGCTTGGGGAAGAGGGATCGAACGCATTTTGGAGGCCTGTCGCACCGCCAATACTCCTGAGCCGAGACTGCGTTACGAGCCTTCCGGGCTCTGGGTGGAGTTCTCCTATCCCGTAATCCAGATGGACTCAGCGACTCCGGGGACTGGTGGTTCCGGGGGAGTGACTACCCAAGAAACTACCCAGAAAACTACCCAGAAAACTACCCAGAAAATTCTCGCCATGCTTGCGCGGAATCCGTCGTTCAGCCGCCGGGAGATTGCGGAAGAATTGGGCGATATTTCAGAGAATGGGGTGAAATACCATCTGGAAAAATTAAAAGCATCTGGCCGTATCCGACGACTCGGCGCAGATAAAGGCGGTTATTGGGAGGTATTGAAATGAGCACCATCGGCCAACCCGAACGCTCTACCCAAAACCGAGTGATTGCCCTGTTCCGCGACGAACTCGCCTATCGCTACCTGAGTGATTGGACCGCCCGCCCGGACAACAGCAACATTGAGGAGAGCCTGCTGACCGCCTACCTGACCAAGAGCGGCTACGGCCCGGCGCAGATTTCCAAAGCCCTCTACGAGCTTCGCACCGAGGCGGGCAATCCCAACCGCAGCCTCTATGACAACAACAAAAAGGTCTACAGCCTGCTGCGCTACGGGGTGCCGGTGAAAATCGAGGCCGGCAAGGTCACCGAGACCGTCAAGCTCATTAATTGGGAGCAGCCGGAGCAGAACGACTTCGCCATCGCGGAGGAGGTCACGCTGCGCGGCAACCACGAGCGGCGGCCCGACCTTGTTCTGTTCGTGAACGGCATCGCCATCGGCGTGATCGAGTTGAAGAACAGCCGCGTCTCCATCGGCGACGGCATCCGGCAGAACCTTTCCAACCAGCAGCCGGAGTTCAACGCGTGGTTCTTCAGCACGGTGCAGCTCGTCTTCGCGGGCAACGACTCCGAGGGGATGCAATACGGCGCCATCGGCACCCCTGAGAAGTATTTCCTCAAGTGGAAGGAAGACGAGGCGGACAACAGCCGCTTCAAGCTCGACAAGTATCTGCTCAAGATGTGCGCCAAGGCGCGGCTCATCGAGCTGATGCACGACTTCGTGCTGTTCGACGGCGGCGTGAAGAAGCTGCCCCGCGTCCACCAGTACTTCGGCGTCAAGGCCGCGCAGCAGCATGTGAACGCCTACAAGGGCGGCATCATCTGGCACACGCAGGGCAGCGGCAAAAGCATCGTGATGGTGCTGCTGGCCAAGTGGATTCTGGAGAACAAGCCCAACGCCCGCGTGGTCATCGTCACCGACCGAGATGAACTGGATAAGCAGATCGAGAGCGTCTTCACCGAATCCGGGGAGGCCATCAAACGCACCAGCAGCGGGCGCGACCTGATGAGCCAGCTCGGCCAAGCTTTACCGCGCCTGCTCTGCTCGCTCGTCCACAAGTTCGGGCGTAAGGGCGTGGACGATTTTGACGCATTTATCAAGGAACTGGAGGCGCAACCCTGCCAGACGGTGGGCGAGTTGTTCGTCTTCGTGGACGAGTGCCTTAGGACCGAAAGCGGCAAGCTCCACCAAACGATGAAGGCCATTATGAAGAATGCTGTTTTCATTGGCTTCACTGGGACGCCGCTGCTGAAGACAGACAAGAAAACCAGCTTCGAGGTCTTCGGCGGCTACATCCACACCTACAAGTTCAGCGAAGGCGTGGAGGATGGGGTTGTGCTCGACTTGGTCTATGAAGCGCGGGACATCGACCAGCGCCTTGGCTCGGAAGACAAGATCGATGCGTGGTTTGACGCCAAGACCAAGGGCTTGAACGAGTGGCAGAAGGCCGCCCTGCGCGAGCAGTGGGGTACGATGCAGAACGTGCTCAGCTCCCGCTCGCGCATTGAGCGCGTCGTGCAGGACATCGTCTTTGACTTCGGCGTGAAGCCGCGCCTCTCCAACCAGCGAGGCAACGCGATCCTCGTGGCGTCGAGCATCTACGAGGCGTGCAAATACTTCGAGCTGTTCCAGAAGACCGTGTTCAAGGGTAAGTGCGCGGTCGTGACTTCCTACAACCCGCAGGCCCAGGACGTGACGCTGGAGGAAACAGGCGCCAACACCGAGACGGACAAGCAGTTCCTCTACAACACCTACACCGCGCTGCTGCAAAGCGTGGAAGCTCGGCCGGGGAAGTCCAAGACCGAGACCTACGAGGACAACGCCAAGAAGCTGTTCAAGGAACAGCCCGCCAATATGCAGTTGCTGGTGGTGGTGGATAAACTGCTCACCGGCTTCGACGCGCCGAGCTGCACCTATCTCTACATCGACAAGAGTATGCAGGACCACGGCCTGTTCCAGGCGATTTGCCGCGTCAACCGGCTCGATGGCGACGACAAGGACTTCGGCTACATCGTGGACTACAAGGACCTCTTTAAGAAGGTCGAGAACGCCATCGCCGTTTACACCTCCGAGCTG
>JBDRKQ010000007.1:0-4358 GCA_043813895.1 Planctomycetota bacterium | reverse complement strand
ACGATCGCCAAAGGCGCGAACCCCGGAGCAGCCAACCTCGGGTCGGCGGTCCTCCAACCCAGCGGCGACCACTACTCCTCGATCACGAGCGGGAAGATCTCCGGCGATCTGACCGGTGATGTGACCGTCCAGGACGACAGCAGCCACAACGGTGGGACGCTGAACTTCCAGTTCGGCGACCACATTTCAGATGTGGTCGAGGGTGATATAGAAGCCTGCACCATACCGTCCGGCTCGACGTTGAAGATCGCAGGGATCCTCTCTACGATGCATGTTTCACCATAAGTCGAGTGTTCACAGCCGCTTGCGACGGCGCGCTTCGCGAGTTGCGCCCGTATAAGGGACCTGTTTCACACGTCGCTGCTGCCTACTCAAGGAGATTTTGTCCCCGGCATGTTTGAACTGGGCGGATCGCGTGCCTACTATTATCGGATCAACTCAACGACGGTCTGCAAAGCGTGTGGAGGGGCAAAGGCGTGGTGCTCGGTCTCACTCCAAGGAACCATCAGCGAGCCCAGTCCCTATGGGGCGCCGGTGAAGCCGTTCTGGAAGGCGGCGAAGTCGGTCAGGTCCACGTCGGTGTCGGAGTCGAAATCGGCAAAACGCCCGCCGGGCCCGGCATCGCTGCCCGGGCCGGACAAGTAGTCCCCGAAGAAGTAGAAGTCCCGGCCGTCGAGGTTCCCATCACTGTCGAAGTCCCCGCTCCCGTCCTCCGGAATCGCGCCATAGCGGATGTAATCCCAGCGTGTCGTGTTGGGCAACCAGGCCGCCTTCGAAGACCATGTGATTCTCGGGTTGAACGAAGGAAACGCGCCTTCGGGAACCCCGGAATCGACGATCTCTCCGTCGAGAAACCAGACGTACAGCTCATCGCCGTAGAGTTCGAGCCGGTGGGTATGGGGAACTCCGGCTTCAAACTCCACGGGAACGATCGGGAGCGTGTTGTCTCGGTTCAGATCCATCATGTCCTGGGAGATGGAGAATCTGTAGTTGACTGGGCCGTTGCTCCCCGCTGCGAAGTTCGACGGCCCGCCCCAGGGGAGTTCCGATCTGTCGCCGTCGGTTTCCATACGCCACTCGACGAAGAAGGTCTGCGCTCCGACGTACTCTTCGAGAGGGCGCCGGTAGGTTCCTTCCTTCCCTCCTGGGGGAGGATAGCCGGGGCACAGTTCGACGTATTGCACGAACCACCCATCTTCCAACCACCGCTCCGGCTCGCATACAAGCTGGACAACGTTCCACTCCGCATCCTCGGGAAAGGAGTTTCCTTCGTATGAAAAGACATCACCTAGAACGCGAGTTGTCCCAAAAAGCACGAGGGCCACCGAGAGTCTGTGAGCATAGTGATGGACGCGTCGATGAGGCATCAAGGAAAGTCCAAGAGTGCTCATGCGAGAGCTAACCAGTAGAGCATCGTACCAAAAGGAGAAACGAAATGCAAGCGAGAATGACAGAGAAGATCAGAAGGGTTTGGGCGGTTGCAATGGCTGTCACTTCGATCGCAGCCAGCGAGTGTCTCGGCGGCGGCTCAGAATGCGTCGACGGGGTAAGCGCCCAGCACAACCATGGGGTCCCGTGGGGCCGGGGCGGGACGTCGGTAGGGTGGCGGTTTGATTAGCGGTGGTCTCGCTGGCGGCGGGTGGCGCGGCGGATCTTTTTGCGGTCGGCGCGGTCGCGGCGTTCGGTGGTGCGGTAGGTCCGGATCTTGTCGGGATGGGCGGCCGCCCAGGCGTCCGGGCGGAGCGTGGCGTAGTCGGTCTCACCGGCCAGCAAGTGATCGAGGACGTCCTTGGTGTACGACCAGACATGCAGGTCGTTACGAACCGCGCTGCTGACCAGCGTCAGGAAGTCGGCCGCGCGCCGACCCGCATCGACGCTGCCGACGAATAGCCAGTTTTTTCGTCCAAGTGCGACCTGCTTCATCAACTGCTCGACGTCGTTGTTGTCGATCGGCACGCCGCCGTCGGCCAGATAGGTCTGTAGCCCGTTCCACTGATTCCGCAGATAACCCGTGGCCTTGGCCAGCAGACTCTTCGGCAACGCGCCCGTCGCGGCCTCGCTGTCGAGCCATGCCTTAAGCGCGGCCCATACCGGAACCGCAAACTCTTGACGAAGCTCCAGGCGTGCCTCGGGCGAGAAGTCCTTGGCCTGATCCTCAATATCGTAGAGCTGCCGGAACTTCGCCAGAACGAAGGCCGACTCCAGCGGATACGCGGTCTTCGCATCGACGAACTTGCGCCGCGCATGGGCCGTGCACGACGCCTGCCGGATACGACCGTCGCTGGCCAGCGCGATCCCCTCATAGCCCGAGTAGCAATCGCCCAGCACGATCCCCTCAAAATCCGCCAGCATGATCTCGGGACCATCGCGATGCCAACTCACCGTGAAGTCGAACACATTCAGCGGCACCGTGATCCCGCGATACGCCCACATGTGCGCGTTGACGCTCGGACGCTTCTCCTCGACCGACTTGCTCAGGACTTCAAAAGCACGCTTGGATTTCGGATCATCCGGATCAAGCTTGGGAACGGCCTCCGGCACGATCAGGGTTACCCGCGTATCATCCGTGCCGACGATGTCGTCGGCCAGCACCTCACGTTTGAAGTACGCCACCAGCGGCTCGATCACGAAGGCCGCCGCGGTCAAGATATGCAGCAGCGTCGAGCGTTGGGGCGTCCAACCACTTCCGGCGAACAGATCCTGCTGCCGGTATACCGGGAGGTGATAGCCATACTTGGCCGTGATGATCTCGGCCGCCACGCTGGTGTCGTAGCGATTGCCTTCCACCAGGCCGATCGGACGCTCGGGCGAGGCCACACCGCACGCGGAATCCTTCGGGCACGCGTACTTGGGATACTTCGTGACGCGAACGCGAAGCTTGGGCGGCTCGAACTCCAGCGTTTCCGTCGTGTCGTGGCCGATCAGCTGGCGCGGGCCGTGCTCGGGGCAGTTCTTGACGTCCTCGGGGACGTCCGCTTCAACTTCGTAGCGCTCCAGGTTCTCGGGCAGCGATTCATCTCGCTGCTGGCGCGGCCGGCGTACGTGGCCTTTGACCTCAATGCCCGATTCCTCGACCGCCTGCGCCAAGCCTTCGGCGGCGTCGGCCGCGTTGTCGTCATCGCCCAGGTCAAGTTTCAACTGGTGGGGATCGTTGATGTAGCGCTCGCTACGCCTGGCGAAGATACGCTGCACGTACAACGCAAACTCCGCCTGGATCCGTTCTTTCTCTTGACGCAGCGTCTCGTTGGCGTCGGTGAGTTCATCAACGCTGGACGTCAGTTGTTCGATCAGCGCGTGACACGCGTCCAAGCTGGTGGGCATCGTGATCTTCGCTACGGCATCCTTGCTCTTCTTCGCACGACTCATGCCAACAGGTATGGCACGTCGCGTGCCAAAGACGTGGCATCATTCGTGAGAACCGTGAGTACGACAGGGTCGCCGAGTCCTCGTTCACGACGCGCGGCTGTACCGCTTGCGCCGGCGTGCGCCGACCAACGACACGCCGCCGAGCAACATGGCAAGCTGCGTGGTGTCAATCTGCACGCACACATCTTCCGAGGCCATGACTTCGAACGTGCCCGCTTCGAGAAGTCGGTAGTACAGCCAATAGCCGCCGCCGTCGAAATGGAGGATCTTCATCCTGTCGCGCCGGCGATTGATGAAGAGGTAGAGGCTCCCGTCCAACGGATCGGCGCCGAACGCGCTGCGCACGATGCCGGATAGACCATCAAACCCTTTGCGCATGTCGGTGGGCTGCGTGCACAGAAAGATCGGTACCGTCGCGGGCACGTTTAGCATGACGCCGTACCGTTGCGTTGGCGGACGATCCGATTGTCGGCGAAGGTGCGCGGTCTGGCCGCCTGGTCATGATCGAACCGTATCATCTCCGCGACGATCGCACGAAGGGCCTCGAGGCGGTGGGCATCCACTTCGATCCGTGTGCCGCCGGGCAGTTGAATGACCACGTCGCGCGTGGCCGGCACCACCGTGACGGGTCGGAATACACCGCGGCCTCCCACGCGACCACAGCCATCGCGCTCGCCGGTGTCGGATCTTCCCGTGCCGGATCCTGCGGTGCCGCCGCCTCGGCCATGCGCCCGGGCAACCCGGCGCCGCGCCTGCGGCCTCAGCTTCTTCTGCCAGTAGTAAAACGAGGACTCCGATAAACCCTCGGCCGTACAGAACCGGGCCACCGACAGGCCGGAATCCAAGAACCGTCGGAATCTCCCCCGCCACAGCGAGAGCTTCTGCGCATCGGACGAACGAGCCATGCTGGACCTCCGGGTGGAAAACCACGCCAATCAACACGCGGGCCAGCATAGCCCACCCGTCAAGAATGGCTCTGGTGGGCGCTTACA
>JBDRKQ010000006.1:0-17085 GCA_043813895.1 Planctomycetota bacterium | reverse complement strand
CCGCCGCCGCTCCGCGCGATCTCCTTCGTGACCTGCCGATCGTCCGCAGTGTCGACCTCGAAAGGCACATCGATCCGCTCAGCCTTGTCGCCGCCGCCTGCTGGCACAGGATAGGCGTTCGGCCGGACCGAGGCGATCTGGATCTTGGAGGCGTTGAAGTGCACGGCGTTGAACGCTTTGCCCGCATAGATCGGCCGCTTGACGGTTAGCGCGCCCGCGTCGTCGATGTCGAATTCCGTGCAGTCGGTCGCCAGCCCTGCACCGAGGCGGATCGCCAGGCGCGGGGCTAGGTCGCGTCCCATGAAGGACGCCGCCAGCAGGACGATCTGCGGATCTGCTTTCTCGATTTGGGCAGCCAGTGCACGCGTGTACTTCAACGCGTTGTACATCGCCAACGGCTCGGCGTCGGTCGTACAGATCGCCCCCGCGCCCGTCCCATCCAGTTGGTCGGCCACGGCCCCCAGGTTGTGCCCGATCAGCCCGGCCACGACGCGCCCCCCCGTTTTCCCGGCCGACTCCGCCGCCGCCGTAATGCACTGCAAACCGCCCGGCAGGATGACGCCGTCTCGCTGCTCGACAAAAACGAATACGTCTTTGGTCATGGTGTCCTCACTTGTGCTCAGAATCTACGCAATCTGCCCGGCAACGCCCGCACCAGGGATCGCGGCCGGTCGAACCGGGTACCTTATCAGATTGGGGTTCCTGCTGCCAGTAGGACGAGCGATCGGGTCCGAAGACGTGCAATCTGTCGTCGAAAACCCCGCGCTGGCGCTTGGGGCTCGGAACAGAGACGCCGCGTCTGTTCCGGTTCCGTGGTTACTTGCCCGCTGCAATCCTCACGGTTTGTTCCTGCACGCGCTTCGCTCCGTCAACGTCGGCGATGTTTTCGCTATGGCAGGCGGGGCGGGCGCCCCGGCGGGCGAGGAGTTTGCGTTGTGCTTCGGTCAGGCCGGGGGATTGAGCGGCGGCTCGGTTCGGTTGGAAAGCCGTGTCCTTGCCTGAAGCGAAGTCGCCGATCTCCTTGCTAATTCGCAGGCTGCACCAGTCGTGGCCGCACATTGCGCAGAAGTCTGTGTCGACGTCCAGGTCTTCGTCGTGCAACGCCCGGGCCGTCTCGCCGTCGAAGGCGAGCTCGAACTGTTTCGGCCAGTTCAGCGCCGCGCGGGCGCGGCTCATGTCGTTGTCCCACGCAATCGCGCCCTGGATGCCTCGGGCGATGTCGCCGGCGTGTGCGGCGATCTTGTAGGCGATGCAGCCTTCCTTCACGTCCTGTGCTTTCGGCAGGCCGACGTGCTCCTTCGGCGTCACGTAGCACAACATCGCCGCGCCTGCCCGGGCCGCCTCCGTCGCGCCGATGCAGCTCGTGATGTGGTCGTAGGCGGGAAAGACGTCCGTGATCAGCGGGCCAAGCACGTAGAACGGCGCGTCGTCGCACATCTTCTGCTCGATCTGCATGTTCCACGCGACCTCGTGCAGTGGGACGTGGCCAGGTCCTTCAACCATGACCTGCACGCCGGCCTCGCGGGCGCGGTGGGTGAGTTCGCCGAGCACTTCCAGCTCCGCGATCTGGGCGGCGTCGCCTGCGTCCTGGAGACAGCCCGGCCGCACGCCGTCGCCGAGGGAGTACGTGATGTCGTACTCGCGCATGATCGCGCTGATCTCGTCGAACAGGTCGTACATAGGGTTCTGCTTGTTGTGGTGCAGCATCCACTTGGCCAACAGCGAGCCGCCGCGCGAGACGAGGCCCGTGATGCGGCGGTTGATCAGGTGCAGGTTTTCTTTCAGGATGCCGGCGTGGATGGTGAAGTAGTCCACGCCTTGTTTGGCCTGGTGCTCGATCGTCCGCAAGATGTCGTCGTACGTCAGGTCCTCGATCTTGCGGTTGATGATCATCGAGTAGATCGGCACGGTCCCGATCGCGATGGTGCTGTTGTCGATGATCGCCTGGCGGCAGGCGTCAAGTTCGCCGCCGGTGGACAGGTCCATAAGCGTGTCGGCGCCGTACTTCTGCGCCCATCGCAGTTTTTCGACCTCCTCGCCGGTGCTGGACGAGACGGGGCTGGCGCCGATGTTGGCGTTGATCTTCGTCGTGATCATCCGGCCGATGCCGATGGGGTCGAGCCGCTTCGGGGCGATCTGGCCTTTCAGGAGATCGGGTTCGTTGATCTCCGCCCAGCGCTGTTCGACCGTCTGGTTGACCCAGAACCTGGCGTCGGCCCCGTGCCCCGGGTGCCCTGCCGGCCGGTCGAGTTGTTCGACGTCGGCGGTTTGGTAGCCGGGTGCCCCATCCCTTCCAGGGGTGGGGGACTTACGCATTCTCGGCGTCTGCCCGGCCGAACCGGCCAAGTGCCGCACGTTCGCCGGGATCACAAGACGCCCCCGCGCGACCTCCTCACGAATAAACGACGGCGTCACATTCTCGCGCTGCGCGACGCGTATCATTTCCGGTGTGATGATGCCCTTTCGGGCGGCTTGTAGTTGGGTCATGGTCTTACCTATCTGTTCCGCTGTTCAGCATGCCGAACTTCCCCGATCCGCCGCCCAAATGAGGCGGATTACCCAATTGAAGTCACCCAGACAGCGGGCAACGTCCTTTTTTACTTCCGACTCCCATACAGGCTCTTCAACAACCTGATCTGTCCCGTGTGGTACAGATCATGTGCAGCAACGCCGTAGATCAGCTTCGCGTAGCTGACCTTGCTTCTTTCCGGTGTCTTGTGCAGTCGGGCGGGGGGCAGATTCGCGACCGCCTCGCGTAAGATCCGGTGCTCCGCGTCGAGCAGCTTCAGGTATGTCCGCCACGCCTCCTCGCTCAGGCTCGCGGGCATGACGAACCAGTCGCTGCCTTTGAGCGGAAACGAGCCTCGCTTGTCGCCGCGAAGTCGTCGGCGAACGGCGTACTTCCAGTAGGCGGCGTGGACTACAATCTCCGCAATGTTGTGCCGTTTCGGCTGCGGGCGCCACACCGCCTGTCGCAGGGGAACCGCGCGCGAAACAGCCCGGAGCGTCGGCCCGTGCCAACCCTTGTCATCGTAGGCGTCGTCGAGGTTGTTCAAGAGCAGTTCGATTTCGGGATGCGATTGACGCTTCATGCGGTCCCTCTCTTCTCAGCCGCCTTCGCCACGCACTCGATGTGGTCCGTCCCCGATTCTTTCACCCATTCGTGAAGACCGCCGGCGAAACGCCGGCGCCCCAGTATTGCCACGAACTGCTTGCCCCCGGCGGACAGACCTGCGGATTGCCCCGCGGCCGGACGCGCGATGCGGTCGTTGGCCCACCGGTTGCAACGGAGGAGTTCTCGAACGGTTTGGATGGACATGGTTCGTCGCTTCCCTACGCACTTCGTCGCCGCGGAAGGCGCCTCAGTGGTCAGGTTCGGAGGGTCCCGGCTCGCTGGCCGGATCTCAGCCCACACGGGGCGCCCCTAGCGAACGCGCATTATGATAGTCTCGTCGGGCGATGGCCGCAACGACTCGGCACTCGCCACGGAAGGCGGATGGTCAGAGCCGCGCGCGTCGGCAAGCGCTCAGTGCCCCCAAGTAAGGGCCTCTCGACAGGGGCGGGGACCGACTCCCTTACGGTCGCGGCTCTGATCTTCACGTCCGACACGGGGGCCAGGCGCTACGTCGTCAGGAGCTTCCGGTCATCGTCGTCGGCTGCAGGGGGCCGGCGTCACATTCGCATTCGCTTGGGCCCAACCTGAGTCGAACAGACACCGGCAGAATCCATATCGGACCGACTCGCTCTGCTCCCGGCCAGAGCAGAGGCACGTCGTGATCTGGTGACCCGCGCCTTTCTGTTTCGATGCATTGCGGCGGGGGTCGACTTGTGCGTCGTCTTCATGTACTCTATAGCCAAGCTGCTACGGATGGCCGGTGCGATGATCCCCCTGCGTATGGATGCGGACGCAACGTCGGATACCGAGCCGGCATCGCGGATCGGTATCGTGGGGCGATCTGCGGAAAGCGCCGGCTGTTGCGTGTCGCAGTCAGGACAATTAGGCAATGCCTGCCGTCGAGAAGCACGATAACGTTCGCGGTGCCCGTGTTATTCTCGGCAGCCGGCCGTCACATCCAAGCGATACCGCGAGAGACTCTCACCATGGACCCCATTAGCGAATCGGCCAACGACAAGCCCACCGTTCAACCAGAGATAACACCCCAGGAGGATCAGACGCCGGAGAAGGCTGCGCCGACGACGCCGCCCGGTCCGACGGATGCGCCTGCCGAGGCGGCTTCGGCGTTGCCCGAGCCGGCCCCCAGCGAGGCGCCGAAGGAGGCGGATGCTCCTTTCACGCCGCGCCGCCGTCGCCGACCCGAGCCGGCTGCCGCCACGAAGCCACTGACGCCCGCCGAGCTTGCAGCCTCACTCTCGGGGAAGGATGACAAGGATCTGGATCTGGAAGTCGAGGCGGCGATGCAGGGTGTGAGCGAGGCCGAGATGGGGGCCGCGACCGTCACCCCGCCGAGTGCCGAAGAGCCTGTGCCGGACAGTCTGATGACAGGCCGCGTCGCCAATGTCGGATCGGATGACATCCTGATCGACTTCGATGGCAAGTCCCTCGGGACGATGCCGCTCAGCGAGGCCGACAGCAAAGAGACCTATGCCGTCGGTGACAGTGTCGAGGTATATGTTGTCGGCAAAGACAAGCGGAGCGGGCTCTACAGCGTCTCTCGCCGCAAGGCAAAACGGGCAGCCATCTTGCGTGACTTGAAGGTCGGTCTCGTCGTCGAAGGTCGTGTGGTCGCCATGAACCGCGGCGGCCTCGAAGTAAACGTGGACGGCCTGCACGGCTTCATTCCCGCAAGCCAGGTCGATCTGCATTTCATGAAGGACATCTCCGATCTCATCGGCGAGACGGTTCGGCTGGAGATCACGCGTTTCGAGGTAGACGGCGATCGGGAGAATCTCGTGTTCTCCCGCCGCAAGGTTCTCATGCGTGAAGAAGCCGAGCAGAAGGAAGCTGCAATTCAATCGCTCGAAGAGGGGCAGACCCGGCAGGGCATCGTGCGAAACGTGACCGACTACGGCGCCTTCGTGGACATCGGCGGGATCGACGGATTGCTGCACGTGACCGACATGAGCTGGGGACGCATCGACAATCCCGGCGACCTCGTGAAAGTCGGCGACAAGATCGAAGTCAAAGTCATCAAGGTCAACAAGCAGAAGAAGAAGATCTCGCTCAGTCTCAAGCAGACGACGCCGAACCCCTGGGATACGGCCGGCGAGAAGTACACGCCGAACACGAAGCTACATGGAAGGGTCGTGCGGCTCGAGAGCTTCGGGGCCTTCGTAGAGATCGAACCGGGTCTGGACGGACTGCTGCCGATCAGCGAGTTGAGTTGGACGCGGCGTATTCGGCATCCTTCCGAGGTCGTGAAGCCAGGCGACATCGTGGAGGTCTCGGTGCTCACCATCGACCCCGAAAAGAAGCGAATCTCGTTGAGCCTCAAACAGCTCTGCGACGATCCCTGGACAACGGCCGCGGAGCGTTATGTTGAGGGCGCCAAGATTAAGGGCAAGGTCGCCAGGACAACGGATTTCGGGGCGTTCGTACAACTTGAAGAGGGCATCGACGGCCTGGTCCATATCTCAGAGATCGCCGAGGAACGAATCAGACAGGTGACCGACAAGGTCAAAGCCGGCGACGAGGTCGAGGTCCGGGTCTTGAGCGTCGATCCGGAGGCGAAGAAGGTTTCTCTTTCCATGAAACCGGAGACCACCGCGCCCAGCACCGAGGCCCTCGCCAGAATGGAGGCAGAACGGGCCGCCGAACGAAAGCGAAAACCCTCCAAGCCGCGGCGAGGCGGGATTACCTACGATTGGGACGGAGGCCTGACCCTCGGCGGATTGGACCCGTCCAAGTTCGGCTCGTAGGCAGACTTTGGCGTCGCGTCGGCCCCCTGTGGCCGACGGGGATAACCCGTTTGCTGACCTTCTCCAAGGTCGAGTTCTAACCGCTTCCTCACGGGCGAGGTTCTGATCGCCAGCGGCGGTGTGGACAATCTCAGACCCAATCCTCTCTAGAGCACCCGGAGAATCAGTGTAGCGGCCGACGCCCTTGTCGGACGTGGACTACCGGGTGTGTTCAAAGACCGACGAGGGCGTCGGCCGCTGCAGCGAATCTTGAGTTGCTCTAGGGTGCGGACCCCATGACGGGCTGTTAGGATACGGCCCTGGCTGGGGGACCCGGACGGCTTCGCGTTTCGGGGTGTGGGCTTGTCTGGAGGTGTCGTCATTGCCCGGAACCTGATCGATCGCTGGACGGTGCTGGCGCTGGCGGGGGCGGGCGTCTTCATGTTCTGGGCGGCGGGGCATTACACCGTCTTCGACGACGAGGCTTTCAGTTGCCGGCGCTATGTGATGCCCGTCGGTGACATGGTCTCGGCACTCTGGCGCGGGACCGAGCCGGACCCGCCGCTGTATTACCTGCTCGAGAACATCTGGGTTCGCGTCTTCGGTGTCGGACCGTTGGGGCTGCGGAGCCTGTCGATCCTGTTCTTCCTCGCAGGGCTGGTGTTCATCCGCCTGGCGGGGCAGGCGTGGTATACGCAGGCGACCGGGCTGACGGTCATGTTTCTCTGCGCGATCCACCCGGCGCACCTGTTTCTGGGGTTTGCGGGCCGGTGGTACAGCCTGATGTTCCTGACGACTGCCGTTGTGCTGTGGCTGACGGCACGGCTGAGTGCCGCGGCGAACGTGTCACGCAACTGGTCGTTCTGCTGGTCAATCGGCGCGGCATGTGCGTGCTATACGAATTACTTCGGCGTCGTGGTGGTCACCCTGGCCTGGGCGGCGGGGCTGCTGCGGAGCCGCGGCTATCCAGACGGCGTGCGGCGATGGATTCGCGCGGGGCTGGGCTTGCTCATCCTGTACGCCGTGTGGCTGCCGGCCCTCTGGCGGACGGCGGCCGAGTTGCCGTCGATCGGCGGGTCGTGGACTTCTCACGTGGCGTCGTTCGCACGGACCTTCGCGACTTTGTTGGCGGGCAATCTAGTCTCCGTCGGCGCGTGGTGGGCGTGGGTGCCGCTCGGCGTCTTCGCGATCTGCCTGCTCGTCCTGCTGGTCAACGAGTGGCGGGCCGTCTGGCCGATTGGCGTGATCGCGCTAGGCTCCCTAGCGGCCGGCGTGCTCTCCCACACGATGATCGACAAATACGTGATGACTATCAGCGGCGCGGTGTGGCTGCTGATCGCGGCGATGCTGGTCCACGGGTTCGCGAGCCCGCGTTCGAAGGACGTGCGCGTCGCCGTGCGGATCGCCGTCGTCTGCCTCGCCGTCGGCTGGTTGGGCTGCGGTGTCAACCTGGTGACACAACGACACTGGTCGAGCCTGCGCTGGCAGGACCCGTTTGAACAGGTGATCGCCGAACTCGCCGGGCGGGACGATCTTCCGCCGCCGGACCGGTGGGTGATGACGCATCCCTCCGCGCGATACTACTTCGGCCTGTACCGCTGTCGAGAGACCGATACCGAATTCGGCCGCTCGAGTCGACGCGTGGACGCGCAACGCTGGCGGCGCTACGCCGAACCGCCGAATCGCACGTTGGGCAATTTCGAAATCGCCTGCGCGACGCCGACGTCGGTCCTCGACTCGATGATGACCGGGCCGGCGCCGTCGATCGTGACGGTCGAGACGGCGGGCTTCCGCGAGCCGGCGGACGATTGGGGGGAGCTGCACGCCCTGCTGGACCGCGCGTTTGTGGAGGTCGAGGTCGAACGAAAGGAGTACCTCGAAGACCCGGACGCGGCGTGGAAGGACCGAACAGACCCGCACTACCAGCACCCGAAATGGCGAATCGTGGTCAAACGGTGGGCGGTCCGGACGGACGCAGGTGAGGGATGAAGCCGGGGGTGGGGGGTTTTCGCCGGCCTCGCGGATTGGTACAATGGAAGGCGGTGAGGAGCGACGTCGCCTTAGCGCGAGCCGATTTGCAAACGGGGCGTGACCCTGCTTTCGCGCCTTCGGGAGGGGTGTTCAAGATGAGACGACTGTGGATCTGCGCGGGGGTCGTGCTATTCGTCTGGCTTCACGGGCTTGCGGCGTTGGCTTCGCCGCCGGGTGTACTCGATCGCTCGAACGCGGAGAGCGAAGACGCGCCGTTGCCGAAGTACATGACGGAGGCGGAGAAGCTCCTCCCGCCGCTGGCCGTGCCGCGGGACGACCGTGCACCGCCGACCGGCTCGGTGTATTGCCCGCCGGAGTACGATCCGATGGAGGGGCTGTTCTTCGCGTGGGAAGGTTACACGAGCCTCATCACGGCGATGGTCGTGCCGATGACGAACAACGACCCGCCGGCGACGGCCTTCGTGGTCGTGGACACCTCGTCGGAGCAAAGCAGTGTGTATAGCTCTCTGTCCAGCAGCGGGGCGGACATGGACCATGTGGAGTTCATCGTTCGCGCGACGAACACCGTGTGGATTCGCGACTACGGCCCGAGGTTCATCTTCGAGGACGCGAACCGGGCAATCATCGACCACACGTACAACCGCCCCCGGCCGAGCGATAATTCGCTGAACGACTATGTCGCGTCGCTCTGGGGCGAGCCGCAGTACGACATACCGCTGACGCACGGCGGCG
The DNA here is from genome assembly GCA_043813895.1 of Planctomycetota bacterium. Lineage (GTDB taxonomy): Bacteria > Planctomycetota > Phycisphaerae > UBA1845 > UTPLA1 > CAZTAR01. The sequence continues at coordinate 8,505 of JBDRKQ010000006.1, read as the reverse complement.
GGAACTTCCACCTCTTCTCGAATGGCGACGCGTTCATGACCGACCTGATTCTCGACGAGAACCCGGGGCTTTCCGAGCAGGATGTCAAGGACTACTACGCCGATTATCAGAACCTGGATCTGACGATCTATCCGGGCTTCCCGACATCGTTCGATTCGACGCAGCATATCGACATGTGGATGCTGCCGGTGGGCGACAACAAGATTATCATCGGCGAATACTCCTCCTCGACCGGCCAGCCGTATGCGATCACGGAGAACGCGGTCACGAACCTGACGTCGCGAGGTTACACGGTCTATCGCACGCCGGGCTGGAACTCTGGCGGCACACACTACACCTACACAAACGCCGTCATCGTGAACGACATCGTATTCGTGCCGAAGTTCAATGTCGGAGGAGATGACGCGACGGCGCTGGCGGTATTCCAATCGGCGATGCCGGACCACACGTTCATACAGGTGGACTGCTCCAGCATCATCTACGCCGCGGGCGCGATCCATTGCATCGTGATGCACGTGCCGGCTACTTGTGCCCTGATGGGAGACATGAACGGCGACGGCGCGCGGGACGGCAACGACATCCAGGCTTATCTGTCCTGCAAGATCGACGGTGGGCCGGATTGCGCGTGTGCCGGCATCACGATCGACGCGTTCGTGAGCGGCCTGCTCGACTAGCCCGCGACGTTCAGTTGGCCGCCAACGGACGGACCCGAGGTATCGGCCGCGCCGCTTGCCCGGCTGTACGCGCCGGCCTGAACCGCGGTGGCGTTTGTCGTTGTCGAGACCTGCGTCACCTGCGACGACTGGGTCAAGGACATGGACTGGTATTCACCGGTCCATTGTTTCTCGCCCGTCAGCGCGAGCAGCCCCGCAAGACCGACCAGCGCCTTCTTGTCCTCGTCATCTTTGTCTTTTAGTCCGAGAATGATCTCCATCAAGGCAAGGATCAGCGCAGCCATCTTCTGGTTGAAATCGCCGCTCTCCCGGAGGGCCGACGACGAACTTGTGAAGTTGTAGCTTTGCGTCGTGTTCGAGATTGAGGCACTCGTCGTCGAGCCGGTCGTCGTCGAGCCGGCCTGTTGCACAGCCTGTCCGCCATCGCCGGCGGGCGCTTTGCGCGAAGCGGCGGATGTCGCGGGGCTCACCGCCCCACCGCTCACGGCGGATATGCTTGATACTTCGCTCATCATTCTCCCCCCCCAAAGTCGGACGTTGCACCACGCTGCAAACCGGCACGGCCCGCGCCGGTCGATTGCGCCCCGAGGGGACGACTGCTAACGCCGATAAAACGGTTGAAAGGTGCGTCCGGGACACACCCCGCTGCATCTGCTGGCCGTGTCGTCAATCTATGACGTGTTTGACGGTCAATCCGATTGCGCAGGCGCGCCGCATCCAGGCAGCCCGCACATCACCGCCGCGACCGTCAGGCCACCTTCACGGGCCGTTGCGCAAGCTCCCGTGCAGAGGCCGGGCGTTCGTCGTAGAATGGTGCTCTCTGTACGCTGGTGAATTGGTCTTGCGCAAATGAAGGAGCCTTCAGATGACCAAGTCATGCCCTTCACGATTCCTCCTGCGAGTGATCCCGGCCGTGTTGGGAGGCCTCTTGTCTCGGGGACCGGCCGCGTTGGCGGACACGTATCCGCCTTCGCCAGGGACGGCACACACGCCAATCGTCCTACCGACGTTGGAGCACGATCGAGCGGTCGCGCTTTCGAGCTTCCGCGGAAAGAAGGTCCTGCTCGTTCACTTTGCGTCCTGGTCCGAGGAGTGCCGCAAGGAAATGCCCCGGTGGCACGAGAAGATGAAGCCGTTTGTTGACACGGGCAAGCTCGTAGTCATCGGTGTCGCGCAGGAACAACACGCGGACCGGTGCCGGCTGTTCGCCCAGTGGCACGGCATCGACTGGCCCATTCTGCACGACGCGCTGAATCTTACCGGCGTCGAGAAGGTGCCGACCTTGGTCGCGATCGACGAGCACGGTCTCGTCCGCAACACGCAGCCCGATGCCGATTCGATCGTGGCGGAGTTTATCACCAAGACCTACGACGCTCCCAAGGTGGCTCCGTTCATCGGCCCGGACAAGCTCCCGGACCCGCGCGCCACGCGCCGGTATGCGGGCGAAGCACGGAGAGCCGAAGAGTGGCGCGAACACGGCAATGCCCTGATCCTGGCCGGCAAGCCTGCGCAGATCGACGAGGCCATCGACAAGGCGTACCCGCAGGTGATCGGACGCGAGCCCGGCGATGCCGACTCGCTGTTTCGCCTCGGCGTCGCCCACATGATCCGCCACGAGAGCCCACAGCGGCGGCCGGATGATTTCCAATCGGCGATCGATGCCTGGCGAAAGGCCCACGGTCTGCGGTCCCGCAACGAGGTATTCCATCGTCGTATCCAGCAATACGGGCCGTGCGTGGATAAGCCGTTTGCATTCTATGGTTGGGTCGCGACGGCTCGAAAGGCAATTGTCGACCGCGGTGATGAGTCGGTCGCGTTGCAATCGTGGCCGTGCGAGATTGAACGGGCCAAGCCCGCGAAGAAGTTCAAGTATGACAAGAAACAGAGGGGCCCCTCGCTGGACGAGCATGAGAAAGCAAACGAGGATCGGGACGGTTTGGTTGGCCTGTCTTATGTCGCTGTTCCCGGCACGGAGCAGGAACACAAGCGAATCGTGCAGGAACTCATGGTGCTCCGGCCCGACGCTGCGCGCGGAATCGAGTGGGCTGAAAGCGCCGATCCGCCCCGGCTCTGGCTGGAGAAACCCAAGACCGGCCGAGTGAGTAAGCTCTTCGTCGAATGCGCCAAGGCGCCCGGTGATTCATCCGAGAACGATCGCGTCTTGACGTTCGCGGTTCGCCTGCCGAGCAAGAAGGGCAAATCGCTGACGGTCCGTGGGACGTTGGTCTATTCTGTTCGCCAGGGCGGGGAGGGAGCGCCTCAGACACTCTCCCGGGACGTGAAGATCAAGATCGATCCCAAGTAGCGTGCCGCCACATTCCAACCTGCCTGCAACGTCGCCGCTCGTGCTCGCTCGGCGTTTAGATGGGGTGGCATGGGTTAGCGGAGTCCCGGTGAGCCTGGACGGAGCTTACCCGTGGGAAAGACCTTAAGATGTTCCCACGGGTAACGAGCAGGCCAGCCTGCGGGGTGCCCCACTCGTTACCCATGCCACCCCGCTTGAACATGTATGGCCGCTCGCGGAGGACTCCGCATTGTCGAAAAGCCCCATCGCCGTCATGGCGGACATTCACGGGAATCGTTGGGCGCTGGAGGCCGTGCTGGAAGATATTCGCGGCAGGGGTATCCGGCGAATCGTGAATCTGGGGGACAGTCTGTACGGTCCGCTCGATCCCGCAGGAACCGCGCGGATGCTGCTGAGTCTCGACATCCCGACGGTTCGTGGCAATGAAGATCGCATCATCGTCGGAGGCGCAGGCGAGTTGGAGAGCTCGGCGACACTACGGTACGTGAGGGCCTGCCTGAGTCCGGACGTAATTCGCTGGTTGGCACGTTTGAAGATGACCGCGGTCGCGTACGGCGACTTCCGCATGTGCCACGGGTCTCTCGATCGCGACGACGAATACCTCCTGGAAGAGGTCACGGAGTCAGGCGTGCGGCCGATCTCGTCCGATCAACTGGCGATGAAGCTCGCAACATGGCATGAACCCGTCCTGCTCTTCGGGCACTCGCACGTTCCACGAACGGTCAGACTTGACGACAACAGGTTGATTGTGACCCCCGGCAGCGTGGGCTTGCAGGCGTTTGCGGATGATGTCCCGACGCCGCATGTGATGGAGACGGGTTCACCACACGCCCGTTACAGCGTTGTCTCGAAGGGCGACGGGCGGTGGAGTGTCGAGGCCATTTCGGTCGTGTACGACTGGGAGGCTGCCGCGAAGACGGCGCAGGAGCACGGCCGCTCGGATTGGGCCACGTGGCTACGCACGGGCCTGGCAACGTAGGCGGGGCGACTGTCAACAGGCCGGCACAGGCTTGATGCACGGGTGGAAAACGTGGCGCCAGGGAGGATCTGCAGGCAAACGGGAGACAATCCCGGCCCGCTTCTCGAAGCACTTCGCACTGAATTGTTAATCGAGATCGATGCGCACTTCAAAGGCCGAGACTATTCGTGACCTGCTGGGAGATCCCACGCTTATGGCGGCACAATGCGGTCCAGCATCACCGGGGCGTTCTGCGTGCCCAGCGGAAACACGGATGGGTGCAGCGGCGCGCTCTTGAACTCCTGATCCGCCAGGAGCGTGCTCGCCGTACCGGTCGTGTCCATCAACGCCGTCACGTCACTGACATGGTTCAACCCGAGCAGGTGGCCCGCCTCGTGCGCGGCAACGTTGGCAATGGCCGTCGACAGCCCGACGACACTCGGCTGCGCGGCGAACGGATCATCGAACTGTTCGGTGAACACGATCCCGTCGTCGCATCGGTCCTTGTTGCCCTGATCCACGGATTGCGCGACGCCGAACTTCGTCGGGCTGTACGCGCCGAAGTGAATCGTGCTGAAGGTGCCTGGGGCCGGGGCGGGATCGTCGGATGTCACGACTGCCACGCCCGTATCCTCGTAGTTCTCCCGGACCACCTCCGCAATCTTAGCCTTGATCTCGTCGGTCTTGCCGGCATACGCCGCGTCAACGTCCGCCGCGTCGAAGGGATCGAACGTAATAGTCCCCTCTCCGAGGATCGTGACCTCGCCGCCGGCGAAGTTGAGCAGGAGCACCTGCACCGGCCGACTGGGAACCGCACCGCCCCGCTCGATGTGGATGGTGGCCACGTAGTTGCCGCCTGTGGCACCGCTGAAGAACTTGCTGATCGCCAGGTAGTAATGATTGCCCGCAATCGTAACGACCTCGTCGATGGCAGAACTCAGCACGCTCGCCGCCACATCAACGTCGTCGTTCAGCGCGAAGAGATCCTCATTGGCGTCAAAGACGGCCAATACAGGATCCATGCTACTGCCGACAGCGGGTTCGACCGTGATCGCTATGCGGTCACCGCGGGCACAGGCGCCGAGATCGTACACATGCACGTTATCCGCATCGGAGACGGTTCCGGTAAGCACCGTGTTGCCGTCGGCATCCAGCTCGATCGGCTTGGCGCTGCTCAGGTCGCTGCCGGGCGGCTTTGTCGAGTCCCCGGGGGGGATCGGCGACAGAAATGCGTCACACCCCGCCAGTACTGCGATTACGACCGCACAGCAGAGCTTCGAAGTATTGCGTGGATTCACTTGGACAAGCTCACTCATGTACCGGTGTTGGTCACCCCTGCGAGGAATCTGTGCGGCGCTTCAACCACCTTCATGATAGTCTATCGGCAAACAGGATTACCATGTCCTCCGCTCCCTGAAGTATTCATTTCATTCCCAGTGCTGTCAAGTCTGTCCGTCCGGAAGAAACAGCCCGCATGACACACCATCGGCCATAACAGGGCTCAACACTCAAACACGCCCTGCCGGGCCGCCCCAAAACGCGCCAGGCTCTTGACAAGCGGGTCCCAAGTCGCCGGAACGACACGTCCACTCCGTGTCGGACGGCAGGAGTAGCGTCGGCCCCCCGTGGCCGACGAGGAACACGAGTTGCCCCCAACAACCGACCGGCGCAACGGTCGCGGGAGTCGGTCGATAATCGTCGTCGGACAATGGGGGCCGACGCTACAAACGGAGGTCGGTCGCGCGCGGCTCTAGGAACGAGAAGGGATTCTCGTGCCAGGATGCAGAAGCAAGAGGCGCCGTGTTCACTCGGCCGTGAAGCCGACGGTCATATGGTACATCGCCTTGTCGAAGAAATGCGCGATTCTGCGACTGAGTTCCAGGACACGGTACATGTCGATCGGGCGTTCCCAGACGCCCTGGCCTCGGGCGAACATCCACACGTGTTTTCTCAACAGGGTGAGCGAGCTGATGACCTCGTGAACGGCACAACCCTGACTGTGCCGCCGGCGCCCCAGCGACCGGAAGAAGGACCGCACTTCCTCGTCCGCTTCATCGCCCTTGAGCCATCCGCCGAAGCGGGAGAGCGTGCCGTAGACGCCAGCGAAGAGATCGTTCGGATCCACCTTCTGGTATGAGGCGGTCGTCGGGTTCGAGCGGACTTCGTCGAACCAGCCGCGCGTGACTTCCTCCGCGTGGTCGCGGATGAGCGACACGAGCGCGTCGGAGAGGAGTTCGCGGTCTTCCTCGGATTGGAGGCCGTCGAATGAGTCGCGAATGGCCCACTCGTCCCGGTGCGCCTCAACGCAGACGTCGATCGCCCTCTTGTTCGCGCTAAAGGCGAGCGGCGGCAACACGTCCAGAGGAAAGTACCGGACCTCTTCCGCATCGTCTCCGGGGGCTTCCTCGCCGCCCACCTTCTCCATTTCAAAGCTGACAATCAGGAGATCGCCGTAGAACTCGCTCTCGAACGAATCGGAGTCCAGCAGGCGAACCTTGCGGGCCTCGATGCCCGCCTCTTCCTTCAACTCGCGCCCTGCGGCATCGGCGATGGTCTCCCCCGTCTCCGCGAAGCCGATCGGCAGGCACCACATCCCCTTGTGGGGCTCGTTGCGGCGTTTGACGAGCAACACCTGGCGATCCTTGTTGAGCACGACGCTCGACGCCACGGGCAGCGGGTTCTGGTAGAAGACCGTGTCGCACGACGGACATACATCTCGATGTTTGCCGTCGATTTCGCGGACTGCCACCGACTCACCGCATTGAGAGCAGTATTTCGCCTTCAGGGGCATATCGGACTCCAGCATTGGAAGACGGCGTCGTTCTTCTCCATCGCCACAAAGCCCCGCGCGGCCATCTCGGACCTGACGTGCTTCACCAATTGCACTGGCAACTCGCCGTCAGAATCCGCACCGGGCACCATGAGCGGCAACTTGAACCTGATGTACGCCAACAGGTCATCCACTTGATCGGCGCGGAACCGAAGCGAGTTCGCATAATCGATTCGCTTGATCTTGCCGAACGCCCTTGCCAGGATATCGCCCCCGTTCTCGGCGGAAAATCTGCGAATCAGGTCGAGCAATGCCGGCGCCCCCTCCGGGAACCCGGCGGTCTTCAGGTCCTCTTCGATGTGGTGCTCGCTGTGGGCGACTGTGAGGAACAACCCGTTCTCGCTGAGCACCCTGGATACTTCCGGGAGAATCTCCACGAAGAAGTAGAGCGAGAACGAGCAGACGACCACATCGAAAGACCGGTCGGGCCAGGGAAGCTCGGTCCTCAGCCGTTTGCACACGAACTCCCCGCGCCGGCCCGCGGTCTCCACCTTGTCCAGGAACGGACGTTCGTTCGCGGCCCACGCATCCACGCCGACGAACCGCGCGCCCGGGGACACGCGGCGGGCAAACGACTCCGTCATGAAGCCGAATCCACACCCCAGGTCCAGGATGTTCGAGGCGAATGACAGGTCGAGGCCTTGCAGGGCGACCTCGCGGATATCCGACTGGTTGGTCGAGTGTTGCCTGATAATGTCGGAAGCATTCGCGTGGTTCGACGGGTGTTGATACGGAAACAGCGGCAGAGGCGGCATAAGGCCTTTATTGTTGTTCCGCGCCGCGCAAAGTGCAAGTCAGGCGGGATTTCGAATGTAGCGTCGACCCCCTGTGGCCGACGTGAAATACCGACGGGTTCCTCCGCGCATACGTCGGCCACAGGGGGCCAACGCTACCTCCAGCGGCAGGGTTTGGGAATCAGCCCGCGTCGATTTCCGCGGCGACGAGGTACAGATCGCCGTGAATGTGCTCGACGCGCCTGATGATGCCCTGTCGAAACTCGCCGAGAGACCGGCCGGTGAACGATGTCGCGGTGGTCACGGAGGCGTTGCGTTCGGGGGGCGTGTGACTCTTCGCGAGGAACGCGGCGCCCGATGCCGACCGCTCGATCAGCCACCCGCGCTGGAACGATTCCTCGTCGGGGTCGCGCCACCAGATCGGCCCGTCACAACGGCGCCGCGTATGGCGCCGGCGTTCAACGACCGTCCGGGCCTGGTCGAAATCCGGCACACCGGCCGCGTAGCGACGCTCGCAACGGTCCAAACGCGACGGCCATCGGCTTGTCGTTTGCGGCTCCGCTACCGCGATGAACGCACAGCCGACAAGCGAGAAGTGCGCGTCGTACGGCTCGACGCGCCGAACCCGATAACGGCGCGTACCGATGGCGTCGCCGCAAGCGGACACCTCTTCACCGACGAGCGGCGCACTCATCGCCGACGTGATAAAGGAGATGCCTGACTCGGACGAGTCGCTGAGCCAGCCCATGAAGTTGATGTTCTTGTTTGCCCGCTTCCAACTGATTCTGCCCGGCGTCGCGCGCCTCGGCACGCTGCGGCGTTCCCGGTCTTCCCCCCACCGATCAAACATCGGAATGCTCCTTCGGCGGCACGCCGCTCGGGAGGCTCGCTGACGACACAAGTTGCGAAATGCCATGAGGATGACACTACCGCTTTCGGCCGTCGATCCCCTCGAGGTTCGCCCCACAGGCTCGGTCCCAGAACGCCGGTTCCGAAAACCTCCA
>JBDRKQ010000005.1:0-37130 GCA_043813895.1 Planctomycetota bacterium | reverse complement strand
AACCCGCGATCGACCTTCTTCCGAAGGCGGTTGATATGCACGTCGACGACGTTTGTCATCGGGTCCTGGTTCATGTCCCAGACGTGCTCCAGAATCATCGTGCGCGACAAGACTTGTCCCGTGTTGCGCGCCAAGTAGTCCAACAGGGTGTACTCAGTGGGAGACAGGTCGATTCGCTTGGAGCCCCGGTGAACACTCCGCGCGAGAACGTCCACCTTCAGATCACTCACAACGAGGGGATTGGCACTCACTGCCTGGCCCCTGCGCAGCAGAGCACGCATTCTGGCGAGTAACTCGGAGAAGCTGAATGGCTTGGCCAAGTAGTCATCCGCGCCAAGGTCCAAGCCTTTCACCCGATCGTCCACGGCATCGCGTGCGGTCAGGCAAATCACCGCTGTGGGAATGGCGTGTTCTCGCAGGTCGCGCAGGATCTCGAAGCCGTCTTTACCGGGGAGCATCAGGTCGAGCACGATGACGTCGTAATGCCCCGTGCAGGCCAGGTGGCTGCCATCGATTCCGTTGTCGGCGAGGTCCACGGCGTAGGACGCCTCGCTCAGGCCCTTCTTGAGAAAGGAGGCTACGCCGGGCTCATCCTCGATTACCAAGACCCGCATTGAGAGACTCCCGCGAGCGGCCGCAAGCAAAGCGCGGCACAGGCGTCCCGCCTGTGATCCCACCGACGAGGCGCCGGTACCACAGGGCTTCCAGGAGGTGCCGGACACACCAGTCTAATACAGCCAACAACCTGGTTCAACCTGAGGATCGAGGACATACGGAGCCCTGACGACAATGCCACGGCCAAGCGAACAGCGCGGGAAACATGACAGCTTTGTCATGTAGCTGTAATGGCGGTGCGACATGAAGGCGGTAGGATTCACCCGGCTGCGGCAGCGGGGCTTTGGCTGCGGCCAAGATGGTTGGCCCGAGTTTGGCGACCGAGCCACGATCCGGGGGAGCAGGCGCAGCCCACGACATTGCGCGAACCCCGCGGGTGGCAGGAGCATTGGCTATCACCGGCGACCGTATCAAGGTCCCGCAGCGCAGACCACCGATACGTCGGTGAAGCCACAACGCTACTGCACCTGGATGAAATGGCGCGCTCAGGCGAGGTACGAGACGGTCAGACGGCTGTCATGCACGTCGTCGAGTCGAGCCAATCGATGACAGGCGGTTTCGCCGTTCGTTGGTAGCATGGCGGGAAACGTGGAAGGCCAGAACCGGCCAACGGCAGGGCCATCACGGATGAAAGGCTCAGCAATGCAGGGACGTTTGCAGACTGCCGGCGGCCTGCGTGCCGTGCTTCCAAGAGGTCCAATGGCCTTGCTGCTGATCGGGGGCGTCCTCCTCGGTCTGTTGGTACTCACGACAGGACCGAGCCTCGGCGACCACGAGGTCATCGTCGCCCAGATCGCGCGACAGACGATCGAAACGGGAGAGTGGCTGGTCCCCCACTACCTGGACACGCCCTTCCTGGTGAAGCCCCCTCTAACGCCCTGGCTGATCGCCGTTGCTGCGAGTGTTTCTCCCTGTGACGCTGCTACCGGATTGCCGGTCACGGCCTTTGTCGCGCGCGTTCCATCGGTCTTGAGCACGGTCCTGACCATCTGGATAGTCTTCTCCCTCGCCCGCACTATGTTCGAGCGGCGCACGGCTTGGATCGCCGCCTTCGTCTATGCGACGACTGTCGGTTCGATGCTCTATGCGTTCAACGCGACGGCCGAATCGCTGTTGACTCTCTTCTGTACGTGGGCGTTCGCCGAGTTCTGGTGGTCGCAACAGGCGGCGACAAAGCGGAGGAGACTCGTCCACCAGATTCACTTCTACGTTGCCCTGGGTTTGGCGATGCTTGCAAAAGGACCGATGCCTCTGGTGGTCGTGGCCCTGCCGATAGCGGTCTGGTGGTGGTGTGATCGGCCGACGCGATTGTTGGCGGCGGGCGGACCGCCGGCGTTCTCGCGTGCCCTGCGCATCGGTCTTCGCGGCACGCTGCCCCGGTTGCGCCGCGCGCTGAGCCGGCTCGGCCTGTGGTGGGGCATTCCTCTGCTTCTGCTGCTGTTTCTGCCGTGGATGATCTGGGTGGCTCGGCGCGAGCCCTACGCGTGGTCGCTGTGGTCGTACGAGTACTTGGACCGGGTGCGCGGAGACTATCCGGGCAGTCATGTCGGGCGATATTCCTACTACGTGCCGATCCTCTTCGGGATGCTGATTCCGTGGTGCCTGTCCTTGCCGGAGGCCTTGATCAGCCCATTCCGTCGAATCCATCGGCGTCATGCGAAGCCGGTGACGTATGCGTGGTACTGGGTCGTGATCGGCCTCGTCGTCTTGTCGGTCATGAGCTTCAAGAAGCCGTACTACATCCTGCCCGTGCTGCCAGGCTGTGCGTTGCTCCTGGCTCCTGTCTTGGAGCGGCTCTTCTTCGGAAACCCGGCTCCCTCTTCTGCTCGCGTCAGAACCGCTGTCAAGATCATCGTTGTTGCAGCGTTGGCCATACTCGTCGGGGGAGGCCTTGTCGTAGAGGACAAGTACTCCTGGGTGTTCCGTGGCGATGCGGCGTGGGGCGTCGTGGCCTGTGCCGTGCTCGCCGTTTTCGGCATCGTCTTGGCCTGCGTCTTGTTCCTTCTCGCCCGTCGCAAGTGGAGCTTTTGCGTTGTTGGCTGTAACGCACTCGTGGTGTTCACAATCGTTTGGTGCGTTCTTGGCTCAGCCCTCGGAAACGGGAACGATGCAACGGCGCTTGTTCGCCAGGCGGATCGCGCTGGCATACCCGCCGAAACGCCGCTCCATTGGGCCAGCAACCGTCCGGACGGGAGGGTCGTTTTCTATGGCGGGCGGTCCGTGCGTCATGTCGTCGATTTCTACCGTCTTAACGCAGAGCGAGACGACGGGGTCGATGATGATGACCTGCGGATGGTTGCGGCCGAGAGGATCTGTGCGTTGCTCGAAACACCGGACCCGGTCTATGTCGTGTTTCAACGTGGTCATTTGCAGATGTTCATGCCGTTTTTTCACCCCCGCGCCCGAGAGCTGTTCAGCGTCGATCGAGGCTCGGCCGGCCATGACGACCATGATTGGGTGGTCATCACGAATGTCAAGACCGGACAGAACGAGGAAGCCGCAGCCAGTTCCTGGCCGAGTTTCATGATTCCGCTTGGAGAATTGGCCGGCGCCGGACCCGGTCGAAGCTCGTGTGCAGGGCCGGTGGCACAACCACCGTCATCGACCGCCGGAGCCAGTGATGGGAGTTTCCTCTTTGCCCGCGTGCCACGGCAGTGACACCGTCACCGGCCGAGACGGATTCCTGTGAATTCCTGTCGGATGCCGCGACTGCCCCGCCCCGGCAAGCCGAAGATGACAGGATTGTAATCTTCGCGTCATCATGACATCAGGCACCATTGGTATAATTCGGCCGATACTATCCGGAACAGCGTCCTATCCGAGGGCGTGGTTTGGAGGAAGTACCGTTTTTGTTTTGTTTGCACTCACGCCCCCCAGGGCATAGCATGGCTCCCGCCGAAGGCGTGGCGGCACGTAGTACGGCGCGCTGAGGGGTGAAGGACCTCACCCCGCGCGGCACGACGAACGGAGTTGTTGGCTGCTTAACGAAAAGGACCAGATGATGAATCTCGCCCGTTTTATCACGATGGTTGCTGTGGTCGGTTTGCTGTCTGTTTCGTTTGTGAACGACGTTGCGGCACAGTCGTCGTCGCCGAGGATAACGGTAACCGATGCTACTCAACCTCAGCACGCGGCCACACCGCGGACCGATCAGGCGGCGGAACGCTATCCGGCCCTGTCTCTCCGGTATGGCGATGCGGACGGATTGGATCAGGAAACCACCACCGAAACATACGAGGAGCGCAGGCTGGAAGTAGGGCCAGGGGAGGACGACGTGGCGGAGCGCCAGTCGATCGACTCCTTCACGTCGATCGAGGACGGCCAACCGGGCGGTCCTGGCGAGTTTGAGCTCGAGTTTTCGCTCGGATGGGAGACGGCCTCCGGGGAGCACGATCCGGTTACCCTCGAAACGGAGTTGGAGTATACGCCTGACGGCAGCGACTTCTTGCGAAACATGCAGTTGATCTTAGCCGTTCCCGTCGAGATGGGGCTCGGTGGTGTAGAAGGCAACGCCGATCTCGAGTTCGGTTGGCAACAGCGATGGGTGCGGGAAGACGGGATGATGCCCACCCTGGCTACGTTGGCCGAGGTTCGGATCCCGTCCGGTTATCACTCGTCCGGCGTGGACGGCACGTTGACGGGGATCATCGCGAAGGATTGCGGCCCCGGAACGGCGTACCTCAACGGCTTCGTCAAGACGGCGAATGGTGACAACGTTGAAGACCTCCGCCATTTCCAATGGGGCGCTGTGGCGGGCTACAAATGGCGGGTCAACGACCAATTCGCCCTGATCGGCGACTACGTGATTAAGTCAAGCGAGGAAGAAGATCACGCCAACGTCAATCTGCTCGAGTTCTCGGGGGAGTACAAAGTGAACGAACATTTGACGGTCGGCCCGGGTATCGTCATCGGCTTGGATGACAACGAAGAAACGCCCAACTTCGGCGCGGGCCTTAATGCGACCATTTCTTTCTGAACCGGAAGGATGCGGTGCAAAGCGCCTTGTACACGGATTGGGTGTGATGGACGGAGCCAACGTACCTTACTCATGCGAGGCCCCAGGGTGGCTGCTTCGTGGCTAAGTCGCAATGATCTGGCCACACCGCGTGCAACCACCTTGGGAGCCGTTTTTTACGGGTTCTCAGTTCTCAAGACGATCGGGCTCCGATCCCGTGGTTTGACGGTCGAGGTCGGTTCAGGCGCAGCGGAACGACTTGTTGATTATCCCGGACCGGGCGCACCATGGAGACAAGCGGTTAGAGAATAGCCAAATGGATCCGCTGATTGTGACTGGGTATTGCGGCATAGCCTGTCATGCAGCCTGCAAGTTGCACCGCGCAGGGTTTGCTGAACACCGGAATGACGTTGGTGTGGTTTCGGGGGCTGCTCAGCTTGTTGGGCGGTGGATCAGCGTGATCCAGCACATGATTGCGTGTATCCATTATCGTTTTCCCTTCTGAGCGATCGAGTTTCTTATGTGCTTGCGCACTGTTTCGTTGATCGGCGTGTCCGGCATTGTCTGCATGGTTTTCGCCGGATGTGCCTCGGTCGATCCTTGCCACGACTATGAGCGTACAAGCCGGATGGTGGCCGAGCGAACAGGCATTGACGAGGTCTACGAGCCCGGTATCGAGCCACTCATTGGCGAGAAGATCAGCTCACTGCTGGCGGACGGCTTGACGATAGACGAAGCCGTACAGGTCGCGATGTTGAACAAACCGGGGTTTCAGGCTCTGTTCGCAGCGATTGGTGCTTCTCGAGCCGATGTCGTTCAATCCACACTGCTGACCAACCCGACGTTCTCGCTCAGCGCCAGATTGCCCGAGGGTGGTGGACGATCCAACTTATCCTATGGTCTGGGCCAGGAGTTGGTTGACCTATGGCAGATTCCTGTCCGAAAGCGGGTTGCCGAGGCTGAACTTGAGCAGACAGTCCTTGAGGTAGTCCGCCAAGGAGTCGCTTTGGCTGCCGAGGCGAGATCCCGCTATCACCGGCTTGCTGCTTTGGAACAGGCGATCGAAATCGGAACCGAGAACCTCCATCTGGCGGAGCAATCACTTGCCTTGGCCGAGAGCCGCCTGAAAGCCGGGGAAACCGGCCAGCTCGACGTGAATCTGCTGAAAGCCAACGTATTGGCCGTACAGATCAGCTTGATCGAATTGAAGCGGGATCGGGATGTCGCCCGGGCGGCACTTTCCCGTACGCTCGGTCTGGCGCGATCGGCGTCGCCTTGGACGCTCTCGCCATCGGCAGAGCCCCTGCCCTCATCGCTGCCATCGGAGCAGGCCTTGATCGTTCATGCAATGCGTGAACGCCCGGACGCCAGGATCGCCGCGGAACGAGTGCGCGCGGCGGAGGAAGAGGCCCGGCGGCAGTGCCTCAACGTCTTCCAACATGTTGAGATTGGCGTTGATGGGGAGCGTCCGGAACGCCGGGCACTTCCGGGGCGGAAAGTGTTGGCGGATACCGCTCGTGCTTCACTTCGTAATGGTGCGCTGACTGCGCCCGACATCGAAACGCGAGCCGAGCGGAACCTCGAACGCCGACAGATCATCGACTCGTTGCTAGGACCGAGCGTCGCGATCACGCTGCCCATCTGGGATCAGAATCAGGCTCAGATCGCCAAGGCATCCTACAAGGCTCAACAGAGCCGCAAGGAGTACGAGGACCTGCTGGATGACGTCGCCCGGCAAGTCCAGGAGGCCCAGGCAATTGCGGAGGCGGCGGCGGAACTGTCGAGATTCTTCGAGGAGCAGGCCCTGCCGCAGGCGGAGGCCAACCTCGGTCTGGCGCGCAAGTCCTACGAGGCCGGCGAGCAGGGTATTGTGATACTGATTGAGGCCCAGGAATCGCTGATTGCGCAGCGTCTTGCGGCCGTCAGTATTGATCGCGACTACCGGATTGCCGTGGTGGAATTGGAACTGGCTGTGGGCGGGCGACTGCCGGCCGCGGACGCAATCGAGTCGACTTCCCCCCAGCCAACCGCGACGCAACCGATTGCCGTCAGCGAGTGAGGAGTGCCACTTATGGACTCAGCTTCTGATCCCATTAGCCAGCTTCTTCAGGCCATGAGCGATTTCTTAGGGATGTTGTTTTCGTTCTTTGGAGGTTTCGTCAGGCAGATCCTTGCCGTCTTCCTGATTTGATGCGGCGAGGAGAGACCGCTGGGGGTCGGTTCTGGCGGGCGCCCGTTTTTGATGAGCCTGTTCGCATGACGTCAAGAAACAGATGGACGTGGGTCGTCGTCGCAGTCGCGGTTGCCCTGCTTCTGGGGGCGAGCTGTCGATCGCAAAGCGCCGGCAGCGCCGAGAAGGTCGCGGCGCCGGAGGCGGCAGCCGAGCCCGAACACGCGTCGAGTTCCGAACACGAAGAAGGCGGTGATGAGGCCGAGGTGTCGCGCGTCGCGCGGTCTCCTACCGGGGAGACTGTCATCACGCTGGACGACGAAACGCAAGAGCGAATCGGGCTGCGGACGGAATCGCTCGCTTCGGCCAGTCACCAGCCCACGGTCCTGGCGTACGGGACAGTCATGGAGGACCCGGCTTCTTCGTTCACGCTTCGATCCCCCATCGCGGGCGTCCTGCGGGCCGCTGCTTCGAAGGCTTGGCCGCGGCTGGGTGAGACGGTTGACGCCGACGCGATTGTCGGGAATATCGTCCCGCGCCTCACACCGGCGGAGCAGATCGACATGGCCGTCCGGTTGGCTGCGGCTCGCGCGGACATGAGTTCCGCCGCAGCTTCTCTGGAAGCTGCCCGAGCCTCCTACCAAAGCAAGAAAGAGCTTAGGGATCAGGGAAACGTCGTTTCCGATCGCTCCGTCGAGGAGGCAGAAGCCAAGGTCAAATCCGAAGCAGCCCAAGTGGAAGCCGCTACGGAGACCGTGAGGATAATCGAAGGCGCGCTTGCTCAGCGCGAAACGGCCACGACGACCAAACCTCTCATCGTGCCACGATGCGGACAGGTGGTCGAGGCCCCGGTTCAACCCGACGAGGCAGTGGAAAGCGGTCAACCCTTGCTGCGAATCGCCGGCCTGGAGCAGCTCATCGCTCGGGTCGAGGTTCCCGTGGGCGAAGACGTGGACGGTAGAGTGGTCTCGGCCCACATCTCGGTCGTCGGACAAGAGGGATTGAGTCTGACGGTCGAGCCTCTCGGCTTGGCGCCCACAGTGGGGGACAAGACCCAGGGACGGGCCTTTCTGCTGCGCGTGAACGTTGGTGAGACCCCGTTGCGGCCGGGCGCGGCCGTCGTGGCCCACCTGGAAGTGTCGGGGCCGGCCTTGACCGGCGTGATGATCCCACGAGGAGCGGTCGTTCGCTATGGCGGTCTGACCTGGGTCTACGTGAAGACGGCTGCCGACCGATTCACTCGCCGAGAAGCTACTCTGCTCAGCCCTGGTGATGGCGGCTGGTTCGCTGCTTCGAGCTTTGCATCCGGGGATGAGGTCGTGA
The DNA here is from genome assembly GCA_043813895.1 of Planctomycetota bacterium. Lineage (GTDB taxonomy): Bacteria > Planctomycetota > Phycisphaerae > UBA1845 > UTPLA1 > CAZTAR01. The sequence goes on along the minus strand of JBDRKQ010000005.1, from coordinate 29,067 downwards.
GCGGAGGGACGCAGATGCTGCTCTCGGAGGAATTGAAGGCCCAGATTGAACGCGAGGAAGAGGCCGAAGAGTAGGCAACGGTGGCAGCCAAGGATTGAGACAGCTTCATGCTTCAGTATCTTGTCGGCTTCTCTCTTCGGCACCGCGGCGTGGTTGTCGCCCTGGCCTGCCTGCTCGTGGGCTACGGCGTGTACAAGACGATTCACGCCAAGCTGGACGTCTTCCCCGACTTCGTGCAGCCGCAAGCCTGCATCCAGACCGAGGCCCCGGGTCTCTCCCCCGAGCAGGTCGAGGCCATCGTCACACTGCCGGTTGAGAGTGCCGTCATCGGCGTCACCGATATCGAAGACGTCCGCTCGCAGTCGATCCAAGGCTTATCCATCGTCAACGCCGTCTTCAAGGAAGGCACCGACATCTTCATTGCCCGCCAGATGCTCGGCGAGCAACTGGCCGCCATCGCCGGCACGCTCCCTGAAGGCGTCAAGAGCCCCAAGCTGACGCCGCTGACTTCCTCCACGATGGACTTGCTCAAGATCGGCTTGGTCTCCGACAAGCTGAGCCTCATGGAGTTGCGATCCTTCGCTGACTGGACCCTTCGCCCCCGGTTGCAGGCGGTTCCCGGCATCGCAGACGTCGGCATCATGGGTGGCGAAGTGCGACAACTCCAGATCCAGGTTTTGCCGGATCGACTTCTGGCCCTCGACTTGTCAATCGAGGATGTTCTGACCGCGGCTCAGCAGGCGACCGGCGCTCGTGGGGCGGGGTACGTCGAGACGGACAACCAGCGCGTCGTCATACAGGTTGAGGGACAGTCAATCAGCCCCGAGGAGTTGGGCGGGACGCTCCTGGCTCGCGCGGACGGCCTCAGCGTCCGCTTGTCGGATGTGGCCCGCGTGACAGCCGCGCCGGCCCCGAAATATGGCGACGCCACGATACAGGGCCGGCCTGGTGTCCTGGTGAAACTCCTGAGCCAGTACGGCTCCAACACCATGGAAGTCACAGAGGCGGCGGAGAAGGCCCTGGAGGAGATGAAGCCCGCCTTGGAGGCCGAGGGAATCACGCTCTACCCGCGGCTCCACCGGCCGGCGACGTTCATCGAAGCCGCGATTCATCACGTACGCGCGGCCTTGCTCCTTGGCGGCGTCCTGGTCGTGATCGTCCTCTTCTTGTTCCTGCTCAACCTGCGGGCTGCGGCTATCTCGATTACCGCGATCCCGCTATCTCTCCTGGTGGCCGTCATCGTGCTGGATTGGATGGGCCAGACGCTTAACACGATCACCCTCGGCGGCCTGGCCATCGCCATTGGCGAGGTCGTAGACGATGCCATCATTGACGTGGAGAACATCTTCCGCCGCCTGCGGGAGAACCGCGCCGCCGTCGAGCCCAAGCCGCTTCTCCGCGTTGTCCTCGACGCCTCGCTGGAGGTTCGACAGGCCGTTGTCTACGCCACGTTTGTCGTCGTCATGGTCTTCGTGCCCGTCCTCACTCTCTCCGGCTTACAGGGCAAGATGTTCGCCCCCCTCGGCGTGGCCTACATCCTGGCCATCCTGGCTTCTTTGGGTGTGGCACTGACAGTGACGCCGGCCCTTTCACTGATGCTGCTCCCTAAGGCCGCCGGCAGTTTCGCCGAGCATAGGCCCATCCAGCTGCTCAAGGAGGCGTACAACGGCATCATGGTTCGCGTGATGCGCCGCCCGCGGACAGTCATCATCAGCGGAGCCGCCGTCTGCCTGGCTTCGCTCGGCCTAGTCGCCACGTTCGGCGGCGAGTTCCTGCCCGCCTTTCGCGAAGGCCATTTCGTGCTCGCGGCGTCGACCGTGCCGGGCACATCGCTTCCCGAGATGATGCGGCTTGGGCAAGGTATCTCAAAGGGCCTCCTGGAGGACGTGAAGATCGACGGGGAACCGGTCATCGCGACCGTCGAACACCAAGCAGGCAGGGCGGAACTGGGTGAGGATCCCTGGGGTCCACACCGCAGCGAACTCCACGTCGAGTTGAAACCCGACGTGCCCGGCGAAGACCAGGAACACGTGCAGGAGCAGATTCGCAGTCTCCTCGAATCATATCCCGGCGTCAGTTCAGAAGCCGTCACCTTCTTGGAGGACCGCATCGGAGAGACCATCAGTGGCGAGACGTCGGCTGTCGTTGTGAGCCTTTATGGCGAGGACTTGGATGCGCTGGACGCCAAGGCGGAAGAGATCGCCAAGATGATTGCCGGCACTAGAGGGGCCGTGGACGTTCGCGTCGCCTCGCCGCCCGGCGCGCCGCAAGTTGTCGCCCAACTTCGCCGCGACCGGCTCGGGCAATTCGGCTTTCAACCGGTCGAAGTGCTCTCAGCAATGCAGACGGCGTACCAAGGCACGACCGTCGCCCAGACTTATGAAGGCAGCAAAGTCTTTGATATCGCGGTCATTCTTGCCCCTGAATATCGACAAGAGCCCGAGATGGTCGGTGCGACGATGCTGCGCAGCCGGGACGGCGTTTACGTTCCGCTCAGCGAACTTGTTGACTTCACGCCAAGGACCGGCCGCTACATGATCTTGCACGACGGGGCCAGGCGGCGTCAGGCGGTGACGTGCAACGTCGAAAACCGCGATGTCGCCAGTTTCGTCGCCGAAATCAAGGAGAAGGTGTCGAAGGCCGCCATGCCCGCCGGAACCTACGCCGTCTTCGGTGGAACGGCCGAGGCCCGAACGGAGGCCCGCAACGAGATTCTCCTTCACTCCTCGATTGCCGGCGTAGCCGTCCTAATGCTGCTGGCGTCGGTCTTCCGTCAGGGCCGCCGCCTGTTGCTGGTGCTGGCCAATCTGCCCTTCGCTTTCGTCGGCGGCGTCTTGGCCGTAGCCCTGACGGGCGGCTTGCTGTCCATCGGTTCGATCGTCGGGTTCGTCACTCTCTTCGGCATCACCATGCGCAACTCAGTGATGATGATCTCCCACTTTGAGCACCTCGTGATTCGCGAAGGGATGCCCTGGAATACCGCAACCGCCCTCCGAGGCGCCTCCGAACGGCTCTTGCCCATCCTCATGACCGCCCTGGTCACCGGTCTCGGCCTGGCCCCGATCGCCTGGGGTTCCGGCGAGGTCGGACGGGAGATCGAAGGCCCGATGGCCATCGTCATCCTCGGCGGCCTAATCACCTCGACGCTGCTGAATCTGCTGATCCTGCCAACGCTTGCAGTGCATTTTGCCCGCTTTGAATCAGCCCAGGAGTAAGGCGAGACCGTCCTTGTCCACCGATCTTTGCGCGGCATGGAGTGATGCGTAAAGCGCGACGGCCCGCCGGTCGTGACCGTTCTGCGCGACAGCAAGGCCTTTGAAACCGAAGTCGTCGTGGGCGTGGAGGCAAGGGAATTCGTTCAGGTCACAGACGGGCTTTCCACCGGAGACCTCGTGGTCACTGAAGGCGGATACGGTTTGCCGGAAGGCTGCCCGGTTCGCCCTCTGCCTGACTCTCCCTCTGGACCGGTTGTGGATGCTCCCACAGAGCGCCAGGATGGCGGCAACCTGGACCACGGCCCTGACGCCGCAGTTCCGGCTGGCGATGCGAAGCCGTGAGGCTCCGACCAGTTAGTTGGAGCTATGAAGCGGAGGCCGCCAATGGGCCCAAGGAGCGCCTTGGGTTCATGGTAAGCCGTGGTTAGTCGTATTGGACTACCTGTTTCCAGATAACGTGCTTCCCATGAACTTCGTCGGCGCCGCCCTCCACAAGAAGACCGCCGTGGTGCGCGGATTTCGCGGTTCATGCTGGTCAGGAAAGCGATCTCTCCTCCGGGTCATGAGCCTAATGACATTGGGTATCCGTCAGCACATCCGCAGCCAAACACATTTCAAGTAAGCCGACTCCGGGCAGCGCGGCGAGACGGGGTGATCCGGCCCGGCCCCGGTGATGTCAAGGATCTGGCACTCTCTTCCGGCCTGTCGCGCGGCGCCGGTTGTCAGGCCCACGAAATCATCCCGTTCCATCGCGCCGCTGCACGAACACGTCAGCAGCACGCCGCCCGGCCGAACCAGGCTTGCCGCCAGCCGATTGAGGTCGAAATACTTACCACGCCCTTCGCCCAGGTCGTTTCGCCCGAAGATGAGCTTCGGCGGGTCCAGCACCACCAGGTCATACTGTCGCCCGTTCACCTGCATCTGCCGCATATAGGCAAAGGCGTCGGCCTGGGTCGTTTCCACGCGCGTCTGGTTCAGGTTGGCGTTGTGTCGGGCGAGGTCTACTGCGTCCTCGTCGATGTCCACGCAAGTCACGGCCTTCGCGTCCCCGATCGCCTTGGCGGCGACGCCAAACCCGCCCGAGAAGCAGCACACATCGAGCACCTCGGCCCCCTTCGCCAGGCGCGCCATGCGCTGCCGGTTGTCCCGTTGGTCGCAGAAGAAGCCCGTCTTGTGGCGAGCATCAAAACGAACCTCGAACCGCACGCCGTTCTCGACGATCTTCACCGATGTCGGCATGCCGTCGCTGCGGATCGGCTTGGCGACAAAGCCCTCCTGTCGCTGCACACGTTCATCCACGTTCACAGAATGATGCCGCGTCCCCGCCGCCGCGTGCAACATCGGCAACAGTTCGCCGATCAGCCGCCAGATGCCGAGACTCGTCACCTCGACCGCGAGCACGTCGCCGTAGCGATCCACGATCAACCCGCTGAGCCCGTCCCCTTCCGCATGAACCAGCCGATACGCCTCTGTTGTCTCGCCCAACCGGAGCGTCTGCATACGCAGGCCCACGGCGCGCTCGATCGAGCGCTGCCAGAACGCCGTATCCACCGGCGCAGCGTCGAAGTTCAGCATACGAATGGCAATTTGAGATCGGGGGTTATACAGACCGTGACCGAACACCTCGCGGTGCCGGTCGAAGACAGTCACGCAGTTCCCCGCCACCGCGTCCGGCGACGCCTCATCCACCATTCTCCGATAGATGAAGGTATGGAACTTCGCCGAGCGCAGCTTCACCCACGGCCCGGCCTTGGCGGAGCCGCCTCTTTGATCGCCGGAAGGTGTCATCGGCCGCATTATACAACGTCGGGCCGATTCCGAACCGGGCTGCCCGGCAATGGGCCGGGACTTGCTGCTCAGAAAACGCGATCTCGTTCCCGTGGGAAACGGCGCGCCCCGCGATCATCGGGTGCTGAGCCGAAAGCACATTCTCGGCCCCCGAACCGGTACCCAGAAAGTGCATCGTGCAGGCGCGAGGCGTGCGTCTGGTGACTCCCTTGGCGCAGACCGAACCGGGGCTGAGCCGCAGGTCTGGAAGCCGAACCACTTTGCCGGAATGAGCTTATCCGCATACAATGCGGTGGTGTCTTCGGCAGCCTTCTCTCGATCTGCCTCGGTCAGTCGCGAGAATCTCACGGACCCGAGTGCCTCATGTTCCGAAGAAGTCTCATCGTCTGGAAGCTGAGCGCCGTCTTCATCGCGATCATCCTGGTCGTCTTCGTGATTCTGGCATACGTCAACAACCGCGTCGATGAACACTACGCCTTGGCCTCGGCGCGAGATCAATGCCGGTTCAACTCCGCCACGATCTGGCAGAGCATCAAGAAGCCGCTCATGGCTCGGGACAACGAGAGCATCAAAGAAATCATCGGCAGCCTCGTGAAGGACAACCCTGCCTACAGAGAAATGCGCCTCGTTTCTCACGAAGGGCGGATCGCGGGGTCCGCGTACGATGCCGGCGAGGAGAGGCTTCCTCGGGAGTCCCGATCGTGCCAGGTGTGCCACAGGTACGACGATCCCTTCGACGGCGCTGCGGTTTCGCATCACGACGAGATCGTGGAACTGCCGGATGGAACCCGGGCCGTCTCCGTCATCACTCCGATCCTCAACGAGGCGACCTGCAGCACGGCTGCTTGCCATGCCCACGCCGACGCGCCCCCCGTCCTGGGTTTCCTGCAGGCGGACTACTCGCTGCACCAAGTCGACGTGCTCACCTCCACCCGCAACTCGCAGACGGTCGTTGCGGCCCTGATCGCCATTCTGCTGGGCACGCTCGGCACGTGGTTCATGGTGGGTCGCCTCCTGGATCGGCCGCTGAGGAGCCTGATAACGGGCATGAAGCGGATCGCCGGCGGTGATCTCGATTTCAGGATGGACGTGCGGCGAAAAGACGAATTCGCCACTGCGGCGGAGTCCTTCAATGACATGACCTCCAAGTTCGAGCTCTTGCTCTGCAAGCTCAGGGAGACCAAGGACTACCTCGAAGGCATCCTGGAGAGTTCGGCGGATATCATCGTCACGGTAAACCGGGCGGGCTTCATCCAGACCTTCAACACCGGCGCCGAGAAGGTGCTGGGGTACGCCAGGGAAGAGGTCATCGACCAGCCCGTCGCGAAGCTCTTCGCCGACCCGCTGGAAAGGGATGTCGTCATCGCGCGATTGAAGGGCTCTGATCACGTCGCCAACTACGAGACGCGATTCCTGGCGAAGAGCGGTGAAATCCGAGACATCATCTTTTCCCTCTCTCGCCTGCGCGGACCATACGAGTTCCACCTCGGCACCTTCGCCATTGGCAAGGACGTCACCAACGAGAAGCGGCTCCAGCGGAAGCTCATTCAGTCCGAGAGATTCACCGCCATCGGCCAGTCCTTTGTCGGGCTCCAACATGCTCTGAAGAACATGCTGAGCCTGCTCAAAGGCGGCTCCTACATGGTGAAAACGGGAATCAAGAAGGCCGACCAGGAGATGCTGGCGGACGGATGGGAGATCGTCGAGGAAGGGATCTCAAGCATCACCGAGCTTTCCAAGGATATGCTGAGATACGTGAAACGCTGGGAGCCCGAGTTCGAGTGGGTTTCCGTCGGCAAGATCATCGAGAAGATCGATAGCGCGATTGCCCAGGCGGCCTCAGCCAAGGGTGTCGGATTCAGCACGTCGGTTCCTCCCGAGCTGCCGGACGTCTACTGCGATTCGAACTTGATCTACTCGGCCATCATGGACATCGTTTCCAATGCGATGGACGCCTGCCTGTCGAAGGAGTACCCGGAGGGCGCGTCGCCGCGGATCGACCTGGCGGCGACATACGACGAGGGATCCGGAAAGCTCGCGATCGAGATCCGTGATAACGGCCCCGGAATGCCCGAGGAAGTCAAGGACAACATCTTCACGCCCTTTTTCAGCACGAAGAAGAACAAGGGCACGGGGTTGGGGTTGGCACTCACCGCGAGGGTTGTTAGCCTACATAACGGAACGATCGAAGTGACATCTGAACCCGATCGGGGCGCCGCCTTTCACATGCTGCTTCCAGTGGGCGGCCCTGACAAATGCAAGGAGAATCGTGATGGCGAAAAAGGTGATGGTCATCGATGACGACAAGAACATAGTCAAGTTCCTCTCCGTCGCGTTGCAGGAAAACGGCTACGAAGTATCGTCCGCCAGCGACGGCGAAGAGGGCTTCGAGAAGGTCAAGAGCGAGAAGCCCGATCTCATCATCCTGGATGTGATGATGCCCAAGAGGACCGGGTTCGTACTTTTCAAGCAGCTCAGAAAGAATGAAGAGTACAAGGACATCCCCGTCATCATGTTCACGGGCGTCGCCGATTCCCTGAACGAGCTGGACGAGAAAAAGGACGACACGTTTGAAAGCCCCTTCGACAGTCTGAGAGAGTCCCTGCGAAAAGCCATCAAGCAGATGCGTGAACAGGGCCTGGTCAAGCCCGAGCAGTTCGTCGACAAGCCGATCGACCCCGACGACCTCGTCGCGAAGGTGAGGGACCTCATCGGCGATTGAACGACCGCCCACGCGCCCGGGTACACCGCCGCAGGGTCGAAGAGCAAGGTCTCCTCCAACTCCAAAGGTGATGGATCACCCGGCACTGGCGGGCAAGCCGCCAGTGGCACCCGGCGCGGTATCTGCGCGTATGATTCAGTCGCCCAAGGCAGCAGACGAGCGTTCGATCTCCTACAGCCCCCGCACGGGTTAAACGAATGGAGGAAGCCATGAAGCAATTCAGGACAGTGGGGCTGTTGAGAAAGTGTTGTGCATTGATCGTATCGCGCTTCAATGGTGGCGACAAGGAGGTGGCGCGATGCTTGGACGGCAGGAGCGGGGGCAGGAAGATCTGTTCGTAGCAGGGCCGCTGCGAGATTCAGTGGATGACCACGCGGGCGTGATTGTCGATGTGGACGTCACGACGGGGGAGGCGAGTGAGGAGAAATAACTCGAATGGCAGATCGGCCGGATAGAAACCAACACCGGCAATTTTGTTGAAACACTTACTGCGGACGGGGCCTTGCATTCGCGTGGTGACCGCTTCCTTATCACGGCCGCGGCTCTGCTTGGGGCTGCGCACTTCTGTAAGCGGTTGTCTGCAGGGGGGCGACGCTACGGTTGCAGGAGTTCGCCGGGGGTGGGGCCTGTTCCGCCGGCTTGTTCCCATCCCTTGCGAACCAGGCCGAGGCCGTACACGCAGTACTCGAAGTCTTCGCTGAGTCTCTGCAGGACCGACGCGGGGGGTGTCGTGTCGGGGGTGCTGAGTCGCGACGCAATCGCGTAGGAGTACTTGCCCTGCTCGAAGTAGTCCAGCAGCCCGTCGCGGGCTTGGCGATGGTGCATACGCTTGAGGTTCTCGGGGTATACGCCGGTCCAGAAGAGGGTGTAATCGCCGATGTGGCGGTGCAATTCGCGTTGGCGCTCGGTGTTGGCGACGATCGGCGGGGACGACGCGACGGACAGCATGGCGGCGACATCCTCGACCGTCCGCCCGCTGCCGTCACAGAGTTGGCTGATCCGCTCCATGTGGATAAATTCGGTGAGCAAGTCCGCGATGTAATCGAGCAAGTCGGGATTGCTGAGGCCGACGTCTTCCTGGAAACTCGACTCGACCAGACCGGCCAGCCATCTGCGTAGTGGGTTGTTTTCTCTTAATGGCTTCATGGTCTTGGCACTCCTCCATACGCAAAAGCCGGGCTCTGTGTCCGCCGGGCCGGGCTGCTCCTGACTCCGCCGCTTCCCCTGTGGATGCCGATTCGCCGGATGTCTCTACTAATCCTAGAATTCAAGCGGCGACGGGTAAAGTTTGCTGCGAGTTTCATTCGGCGTAGTCGTATTATCGGCAGCGAGTGGGGCGAGGCTCTCCTTTTCGGTCGCGGAGACCGTTAACATGTACGGCTGCATCGACACCTGTGGTGACGCGCGCGATTGTGAGACTGGTATGACAGATCAAGGACGCGTTTTTCGAGCGGCAGACTTCAGCCTGCGTGGTCGAGGAGCCGCGGACTTCAGTCCGCGCGGTTGTTCCCGGCGCAAAGACCCTCGCATCTTCAGACGGCCGCGCGGGCTGAAGCCCGCGGCTCTTCTAACTCGGATCGTCGTCGCGTGATTCGTGATGTCGCGGGCTCCAATCCGGGAGGGCTTGCTATCAAGGTTTGCGAACTGGATTACGATCTCCCGTCCGAACGGATCGCGCAGACCCCGTGCGAACCGCGCGACGCCGCGCGGTTGATGGTGTTACACCGTGCCACCGGCGTGCTGGAGCATCGCGTTTTTCGAGAGCTGCCGGGATTGCTGACGGAGCGGGACTGCCTCGTTGTGAATCGCACGCGCGTCCTGCCGGCGAAGTTCGTCGCGTCCAGGCGTACGGGCGGGCGGATCGAAGGGTTGTTCGTCCATGAGGTATCGCCCGGTCTGTGGACCGTGCTGCTCAGCGGCGCGGGGCGGGTGAGAGAGGGTGAGCGGCTTGCGTTGGGTGACTCGCCGTGGTCGTTGATCCTCCGCCGGCGCGGCGAGCGGGGCCTCTGCGAGGTGGCGCTGTCGCCGCCGGACCCGGCCGCCGAAGTTCTGGAACGTATCGGGGCGACGCCCCTGCCGCCATACATCCGACGGCGTGGCGACGAGCTGGCCGATGTCGGCCAACTTGACCGCCGGTGCTACCAGACCGTCTATGCGGACGAGCCCGGCGCGGTTGCGGCGCCGACGGCCGGTATGCACTTCACGGAAGCGATGCTGGAGAACATTCGCGCCGCGGGCACGTCGATCGCAGATGTCGTGCTGCACGTGGGTCTGGGCACCTTTCAGCCGGTCGAAGTCGAAGACCTGGCCGATCACGCGATGCACAGCGAGTGGTATCGTCTCTCGCCCCGAAGCGCGCGGACGATTCTGGACTCACGTGAGGCGGGGGGCCGGACGGTCGCGGTCGGTACGACGACGGTCCGGGTTCTGGAAACCTGCGGCGGATCAGGCACGCTCGAACCGCAATCGGGTTGGACGAACATCCTGATTCATCCGCCCCACACTTTCTCCGCCGTCGATGTATTGCTCACGAACTTCCACTTGCCGCGTAGCACGCTCTTGGCCCTCGTGTGCGCGTTTGCCGGTCGCGAGGCGATCATGGAGGCGTACCGATGTGCGGTCGCCGAGGGCTATCGCTTCTACAGTTACGGCGATGCGATGCTGATCCTGTGACGTGGAGTGCGCGGCGTCGCCGGTCACTCGCCACCAGGGCGATTTGTTACGCGATTCCGCATTTGGTGCCACTGGCGGCTTGTCCGCCAGTGCTTCGTGAAGAAATGCGTTCAAGATCGCACTGGCGTGGGCGCCCCGCCTGCCCACGTCCGCGAATCGACCGGGGGATTAGCGCCCAACCTTTCTCCGCCGCGCGTGTCTGTATCTTCGGCAACGCCACGATGCCGGATTTCGTGGCAGAGAGGATGGTGTGCTATGTCCCGTATTCGAGAAAAAGCCCTTGCCCCACTGCTGTTGTCCCTGCTCGCCGTCACGGCACTGCCCGCCACGGCTGCCGGATCGCCGGACGTGGATATCGAGTCGCTCGAGGCCCGGATGCACGACGCGCTTGGCGGCTGGACGCTGAGCGTCGGCTACGCGATCGAGATCGAGGATGCGAGCCCTTGGGATCGCTTCGAACTCGTGATGCGCGTCACCGAGAGCGACCGACCCGTGCTCGATGCCTACGGTCGACCGCTGGAAATCGCCGTGCCCTTGACGCGCCCCACCGAGGTGAGCCGCGACGAACTTGAGTTCGAGAACAGCCTGATGGTTGATGTCTCCGGCCGGTCCGTGCGCAACCCCGATCGGCTGCGACTCGAAGCGGCGGTCGTGCGTACGCAGGATCAGCGCATCTGCGACCGCGAATATGCGTCGATCATGATGAGCCGTGGCACCAGCGGCGGGCGCGCCTGGGTCGGCTGGCAGGAACCCCCGCGCGTCAAGAAGGTTGTCAAGCAGACGACTCGCCACGTCAAGCAGGTCCGTCAGGTGAGGTACGTTCGCCAGCAGCGGATCGTCAGGCCCGCGCCGGTTGTCCGGCGGACTATCATCCGGACGCCGCTACCGAGCCCGCGGCGGTAATGAGTACCACGGATCGAGGAACACGCGACGATAATCGCTGGGCCGAGAAGGGATTCTCGGCCCAGTGTGTTTTTCGGCGGTATTCGGTCAAGGCGTCGTCGTTGATGCTCGCACGGTGCGTGTGACGATGCCAGACGTGGCCATGGGTGGGTCTGTCCATGCCGCCGATGAGGTTCAGCAGCGTGCTCTTGCCGGAGCCGGAAGGGCCGAGGATCACCAACAACTCGCCCGTGGCGATCTCCAGGTTCACATCCGCCAGGGCGCGGACCTGCACCTCCCCCATCTGGAAGGACCGATCCACGCCTTCAAGTCGAAACAGCGGCGGCGCGTGGTCGGCAGTCTTTGCATCCATGCGCTATCCTCGAAAGCCGATGTCGGAAAGCCGGCGCTAGCCGCGTGCCGAAAGCCCTTCCAATCGCTGGGCCGAGAATCCCTTCTCGGTCCCCCGCGACCGCCACGCCGAAGATCAACCCGCCTTGGTCTTGAAGTCCTTGCCGACCCAACCCTTGGCAAGGATGAGCACCACTGTCGAGGTCATGGCGATGCAGGCGAAAACGAACCACATGGCCTCGGTATTCTTGGGGCCGTCGGCCGGACAGAACTTGTCCATCATCCGGCCGGAGTAGAGTATCGGCACGAGCATCTTGGTCAGGAACCACGGCAATTGGGCAACCCCCATATACTCACCGGTGCGCCCCTCCGGAGCAATCTCGGCGGCGTATTGGAGGAAGCGTGGCTGCCACATCGCCTCGCCAATGGTCATGATGAGTAGGTACGCCGCCAGCGTGTACCAGTACGGTCCGATTGCCAGCAGGAAGGCCGGCGCAGCCATCACGAAGGTGCCCAAGATCATCATGTTGTAGACTTTGGCCTTCTGCGAAATCGCAGTGATGATCGGTACGGCGATGAAGATGAGCAGCGGGTTTGCGTTTGCGGCAATCTCGAAGTAATCCCCCATCCAACCTTCGTATGCGCGCTTGATGTACTGCGGCAATACCAGCCAGTTGTAGGTGAATAGTGTTTGCACCGGGATCAGAGCGAAAATGAAGAACGCGAATTTGCCATCCGATAGTGGATAACGCGCCACCCAGCGGTACGCTGGGGGGATGAGCGCGAACACCAGCGGCGACACGAAGAAAGCCCCCGCGACAATCCACCGCCACAGCGATTCTTCCCAAGTGTGGTACCAGGGGGACTCCCCTTTGAACAGAAACAGCGCCATGGCGGCAAGCCAAAAAAGCCACATGTGCGGCTTGACCCGCTCAGGAGCAACTTCCCCGCCTGTGGGCTGCTCCGTGATCTTGGGCTTGTCCTCCTTTGGACTTTCCGAAGCACCCTGTGTTGCCTCCTTCTCGGCGTTGATGCTGGCGGTTTCTTCCTTGGCGGTGGCAATCGCCTTGCGAATCGTTGCGCGAGTGAGGATTACGAGCGTCGCAAGCAGCGCGAGTGCGGTGAATCCGGTGTAGACCCAATACGTGCCCGAGATACCCAAACCGAGATAGTCGTCATCGCGGGCCAGGAATGCGAACGTCGGAAACCAAGCGCCCAGGTTCATCAGCGCGTACAGCATCGCGAAGCCCATCGCCGCGGTCTTCGGTGTCGTGAACTTCCGCACACCCGCATATGCGGCAGGCTGATACATGCCGTAGCCGATGACAACCAACATCATGCCACACAGCGTAACGATGTGCAGTGGCGTCCAGAGTGGGCTGACAAAGACATAAACGGCCGGGCCGTCTCTCTCGGATTGGAGAAGGTAACCACCGTTGCGAACGTAGCTGACATAGACGTCGCGCAGAACGACGTCGACCTTTCCATCGTCTAACTCGCGGAGGCCTGCAATGTCAACGGTTTCGGCCTCCTTCACCGCATCGGTTTCCGCGGGAACCTCCCAACGATCTTTGCTTTTCAGCAGCGACTCAACATCGTCCGAATTTTCCTTGGCTTTCAGGGCCTTGTCCTTCTCCTCCTGGCTGCACCCCGACGTGTCAACCTCGCCGAAGTCCGCCGCCCAGTGTGCCCGAATAACCCACTCCTTCTTGTCCCCCTGGTCCTTCCACTCTCGGTAGGTCACGTAGGCATGGTCCACGCGAACGACAGCGCCGACACAAAGCCCCAGTTGCTCCGCCGAATTCGCGAACAGGTACGCGGAGACAGGCTTGCTGCCGTATTCCACCTTCCAGGTCTGTTCCTCGCCCTCAACAATGGTCGCTCGACTGAGACTGACGAGTCGGGATTCGAACTCCGCGCTGGGTGCAGTGCCCTCGCCTTCCGCAAGATCGACTGCCAGATTCGGCTGCAAACCGGCAGCGCCTTCGTCGTTGGCTATCACCGTTGCCTCTGTGATGGCCTTCACACCGTCTCGCGTATCGAGTTCGGATATGTGCAGGCTCACCGTGTCGCCGGTAACAACACCGGGGCGGGCCGGCTCGAGCCCCAGCAAATTGGGAGCACCCGCCCACAGGGAGCGCCCGATGAGCATGAAGAGGAAGGCGGCTATGAGCGCGAAACGAACGCCGCGTTTATCAGGTATGAATCCTAACACAGCCATCGCGAGCGTGATTCCCCCAGTCAGGCACATCAGCATGAGGTGTGACCACTCATCAGCGTGCTCGACGCGCTGGAAGATGAGATCCGTGAAGTGCATCGCCAAGTAGCCGAGCATCCCGAAATAGACCATCCCCTCGAGCACGTAGGCGAGGTTGATTCCCCACAGCGCCCGCGGGGCATGCACCAGATCGATGAACGGCTGGATGATTTCGCGAATGGGGTTTTTGGGTTCCGTCGAGGTGTCTTGTTGGTCTGCCATCTCGGTTCCGTTCCTCTTTGACGGTGGTGTGACTTCCGCGTCGACGACCGCCACGCCTCGGACGTCGGGCGAGCGTATCAGAAGGCCTCGGCGGCTCGCGAGGTCGGCAGCCGGGGCTCCGGGCCGAGCGCGGCATGCCATGCTAAAGCGTGCCGGGATCGGGCATTACATACCGTAGCGGGTTGCACGAACGAGGGCAACGGCAATCGGACGAGGGTAGCTGCAACAGGGTACGCAGGGCAATCGCAAGAATGGCCGGAAAACCGTTTCCTGACTCCCTCGCTTGCGCGTCGGGCTGGTCTTCAGTACTGCCGCGCGGGGTCTACGTCGCCCTTGCGATTGCCCTGCCCCGCCGCGTTGCGTGAATCCGGCTGGGTTTGCACTTCAGTCCAATGTGTGCTACAATGTAATACACTGGCTAGTGAGGACGGTGATGCGTCCCGGCCGTGTGTCGAGGCGGCGGCAGACCTCATGTTTCGGCCTTGCGCGTCCATCCTGGTCCTACTCGCATTCCTGATGCTGACCGGCGGCATCAGCGGGTACCTCCATGTCCTCGCCGATCACCACGATCATCACACTGACACGGCGCACTGCCAGATCTGCTATCTCCTGGCGGTCGCCAGCGTCGCCGTCGCCGCGACTCTTTTCCTGCCGACGTTTCACGATCGCGTCGGGAGCCGGATTCCCATCATTGAGCAGCGCCGCCCGAACATCGAACGGTTTCTTGATGCGGCGCCGCGCGGCCCTCCCATCTGATAGCCCCGTCAAACTTGAATCTGCGGGTTTGTGTGGTACTGCGCTCGCGTGGTGCCGTCGACCTTCGCGTGTAGCACAGCCGGAATGCAGCGAGAAGGGTGCGTCAAGACGCACACCACAGGCCTGATCGATCTACTTCTTCGGCAGTCGGGAAACCCAAAGAGCCGCGGGCTTTAGCCCGTGCGGCGCCCCCTGGACATCTGGGCCGTACGCGCGAACGAAAGGCCGCGCGGACTGAAGTCCGCGGCTCCTCATAACGGCGCGATGCGGGAGGTCGTTCCCATGAAGCGATACGCATTCACACTCATTGAATTGCTGATCGTCGTTTCAATCATCGCCGTCTTGATCGCGATTCTGTTGCCCGCGATGTCGAAGGCACGGAAGCTCGGCAAGGCTACGACCTGTCTCAGCAACATGCGTGTGATGGCGCAGGCCATGGCAACATACGCGGACACAAATGACGGGCGATTCCCCACCGTGGGCTTCGCGCATGGCGGCAGTGTCGATGAGGCTCGGGCCTGGTTGAACACGATGGAGCAGGAATACGGCAGCCGGGATGTACTGGTGTGCCCCTCGGATAAGAGTCCGCATTGGCAGACGCCCATTCCCGCCACGGTGGGCAGCGACGAGCCGCAGTATCGGCGGATGAGTTATGCAAGCAACTACTACATGACTGGCAAGGTGTCGGGCACGGGCGATCGGATCGTGATGACGCGGGTAGCGCGTCCTTCGACGACGATCTTCTGGGCGGAGTTGACCGAGGAGGGCGACTTCGCGGCGGCAGATCACGTGCATCCCGAAACGTGGTGGTCGGACCCGGTCCGCCTGGCCTCGGAGGAACTCGCGCTGGCCCGGCATCTGGACAAGGCGAACTACGCCCTGGTCGACGGGCACGCCGAGCCGTTCACATTCGCGTTGACGTATTCAATTGACTGGGCAGGCAGCAGCTTCCCGGATATCGCGTGGACCCACAACAAGTGGGACCCGCGTCTCGGGTGGTGACGATCCATCAGTGAATCCAAGATGACAATCTCAGGAGATTAGAGAGCATGAGAATAAGAGGCTTTACCAAACAGGTGTGCTGCATGACGGCATTTGTCGGGGTGGTGTGTGTGGGCGCGGGTCCAGCGGCCGCCGAGCACGAGCACGACGTCTGGATCGGGCGCTCCGGCACCGGCCAATTGAAGATCAGTCCGAGCGGCTTTGTCCCGGAAGATCACGGCCACGCGCTGGTGCCGGTCAACGGCCCGCTGCTCTTCGGCTGGACCGACAATGACCCGGGCTTCGACGCCGTGTCGACGGACGATCTGCCCAACGACATCTATGTACTCCAGCCCGGGGCGGAGATCTGGCTCGAACTCGTGGCCATCGACCCGGCTCTTCGGTTGATCGACAACGGTTTTCAGGTCATCGACGAGCCGGGCGAGTCCACGCTGCTCGGCGACGAAACGCTGCACGTACACAACACCTGGCACATCGACTCGACGCATCCGGCGTACAACCCGGATCAGTACCTCTGGCACGCGACGTTCGTGCTTCGAGACGACGGCTCAACGAATTACGCCACCTCGGAGCCACTCGTCTTTTCCTTCATCAACTGCACGCCGGGTTACGTGGAGGAAACGCTTCTGGCGATCGAGGACTTCGTCGCCATGCTGCTCGACGATGCAGGCTACGCGACCGAGGAACGGTGCGCCGCCGACATGAATGCTGACGGCCGGATCGACGGCGCCGACATCCAGCCCTACGTCGAGCTGTTGTTGCCGGAGGAATAGCGGCAGAGCGATAGCACGCCGCTGATCCTTGGCGCCGGTCACGCCTGAATCATGCGGCGCAGCCGACGCAGGTTCACGCGGTCCATGTCGGTCCCCCTGCCGTCCTCGCCCTTGGGCGTCTCGAGGATCTTGGGCACGGCGGCGAGGCGAGGGTCGTTCACAATGTTGACGAACGCCTGCCTGCCCATCTTGCCCTTGGTGATGTGCTCGTGGCGATCGATACGGCTGCCGCAGGTGTTCTTCGAGTCGTTCATGTGGATGCACTCGACGGACGTGAGTCCGACGTGATCGGCAATCTCGGCGATTGTCCGTTCGTATCCGTTGGGATCGCGAAGGTCGTATCCGGCTGCAAACAGGTGACACGTATCCAGGCACACTCTCAACCGGTTTGGTGCTTTGCACGCGTCAATGATGCGGCCGAGGTGGACGATCTCGTGGCCGACCGAGCTGCCCTGGCCGGCCGTCGTTTCGAGTAGCACGGGCGTCTTGAAGCCGGCGGTCCGTGCGTGGACATCGTCCAGTGCGGTGACGATCCGCCCGATGCCCGCGTCGATGCCCTCTCCCATGTGGGCGCCGGGGTGGACAACGAGGCCGGCCACGCCGAGGGCCTCGCAACGTTCCAACTCATCGGCCAGCGCGGAGATGCTCCTGTGTCGGATCGTTCGTGCCGGCGAGGCGAGGTTCAGCAGGTAGCTTCCGTGGGCGATCACAGGCCTGACGCCTGACCGGCGTTGGGCGGATCGAAATGCGCGGACCTGTTCTTCCGTCGGCGGCCCGGCAGCCCACTGACGCTGGTTCTTGACGAAGATTTGCAGGCAGTCGCAGCCGGCCTCAACGGCAAGGTCGAACGCCCGCTCCAGGCCGCCGGCAACAGAGAGGTGGGCGCCGAAGCGTTGCTTCTGAAGCGGGCTCTGCGCGTGCTGATCGTGATCGGCTCGCCCCTTTCCTTGCTTCGCAGTTCTCGTCACGGCGTTCTCCCTTCACGTCCCTCTGATGACGTGCAACCGAGTAGCAACGCGCACGCGCTCACGCTAGAATCAGCCGATCGGCCTCGCTTACATGGACGCATCATCAGACCCGCGAACCAATACTACGTCAGGCTTGCAGACCATGAAGATACGACGTCTTGTACTCAGCGTCACGCTTGCCTCGCCGCTGCTGCTGGCATCCTGCTGGATCCAGACGCCGCCCGAACCGACTGTCGAGGAGTTGGACAAGGGGCTTATCGTGCTCTACCCGGGCATTTCGAGCCTGCCGAGCGACATGATCAAGTGGTACGAGGCTTTGCGGGCAGAGGGAATTGATAGGGCAATCGAGGTTATCTCGTATGGACCGACGCTGGACCTGATCGGCAATCTTCAGAACTTCGATCGCAATGCCGCCTTCTCGCAGACCGAAGCCGTGCGAATCGCCGACTACATCGACGCGCACCCGGGCCGGCCGGTCACACTCATCGGCTACTCCGGCGGGACCGCGATCGCCGTGCTGACGGCCGCGGCTTTGCCGGACGGATACAGTGTCGAACAGGTTCTTCTGTTCAGCAGCGGGTTGTCGGCCCAATACGATCTCACGCCCGCCCTGGACAGGTCGAAAGAGGGTATTCTGCACTTCTGGTCTCCCGTCGATGAGTTGTCACTCTTCTTCACCAACCTGCTCGGGACGATGGACGGCTTCCACGACGTTCCACCGGCCGCCACGGTCGGGTTCGAGCTGGAAGACGAACGGCTGCGGCAATGGACGTGGACGGAGGGCATGCGCGCGTTGGGCAACAACGGCGACCACACCGATTACTTGTGGAACGAGGCGTGGCTGAGAGTCTACCTGCCGCCCCTCATCACGCCGGATTCCGCCTCGTGATCCGACGCGGGCTTCGCCAACCGCACCTGTCGCACGGCAAAAGACCCCGCGAACCCTGTTTCAGGATCCGCGGGGCTGTTGAAAGGGACACGACAGCTTCCAGTAGAGTCCTATGAGTCCTAGAGCTAGCATGAACCTGTGGTGCACCTCCCTTCAAAGGACCAATAACGCGGTGATTGTCAGTCACCACGGGAGGTCGCACCACAGGTTCATGCTAGCTCTAGTGCGTCGTGACAGGTCGAATGATGGGTGCCACTGGCAGCTTGTCTGCCAGTGTCTTGCGCGTATCCGCCGCCAAGAGCGCACTGGCGGACCAGCCGCCAGTGGCACCCTTGCAACTCCTCATTCGAGGTGTCATGAAGCACCAGCGCGGTCACGCTACGGGATCGCGAACGCGATCACGTCGTAGATCACGTGGCATCCCACCGCCAGGCCGAATCCCCGCAGAACGAAAACCGCGGCGAGGTAGCCGCCCGCTGCAAAGCGGAAGGCGAATTCGCTCGTCGACCAGATGTCCGAACCGACCGGCGGATAGTGGTGTGCCGCGAACATCAGCGACGAGATGATCACCGCCAGCGCCACGCCCGGCACTTCCTTCACACGGCCGATGTCGATCAACAGCAGCGTGAGTAGTGAAATGACAATCAGCCGGAACACCAGTTCCTCGTAAATCCCCGCCCCGACGCTGAGCAACAGGTTGTCGAACGTGGACGTGCCGGCTTTCACGACGCCTTGCAATGGGCTGATGTCGTGGATCAATTCATTGAGCAGAAGAACCGGAAGGGCAAGGAGGACGCTCTCGCCCGCCATTCCGAGCAGCGCATTCCAAGCGACCTTCCACGGGTAGTTTGAAGCCATCTGCCAGACGAGCAACACGACCAGTAGGGCGATCCCGGGCAGGTAGAGCCCCCTCACGCCGAAGAGGTCGTAGAGACCCTCGATGCCGAACAGGCTGAAGAACCACTGGAGCAGTTGTTTTGCCGCCAGATCGGGACGAGCATCGATCGGGATGCCGCGGTGCGTGAGTGCCATGCCCACCTCGTAGGCCAGCACCATCGGCAGCAAAAACACGAAGCACTGTAGCGGCCGGTGGGCGACATCCCAGTAACCTTCGGAGTCGGACGCGCGCTTCTTCCGGGGACGCCTGATCTGCACTTTCGGAGGTCTTCGTCTGGCCGTCCGCTTCGTCATGCCTGTATCATTACCGCACTACACGCGCGGCTGCAACGGCGCGGCCTCCGCAACGCGGCTGTCAAGGAAGGGCCAAGGATGTCATCGACAGCGAGCCGAACACTCCGCACCCTCTACGAAACCCTGTTGGAAGCGTACGGCCCGCAGGATTGGTGGCCGGGCGATTCTCCCACGGAGATCGTCATGGGGGCGATTCTTGTCCAGAATACGAACTGGCAGAACGTCGAGAAGGCCATCGCGAACCTGCGGACGGCCGACATGCTCGACTGGTGGGCGCTCGAACGTGTGCCTGACCAAGTGCTCGCCGAGCTTATCCGCCCGGCCGGCTACTACAAGGTCAAGACGCGGCGGTTAAAGAACTTCGTCCGCTGGCTGTGCGAGCACCACGACGGGAACATCGATGGCCTGCGCAGCCGGCACATGGGAGAACTGCGGGAGGAGATGCTCCGGATCAACGGCATCGGCCCGGAGACAGCGGATTCCATTCTACTCTACGCCCTGGAGATGCCGACCTTCGTCGTCGACACCTACACGGCCCGAGTCGCGAGTCGCCACGGCCTGATCGATGTCGACGGGGACTACGAGTACCTCAAGTCATTGTTCGAGGACAACTTGGCCGAGGATGTGAGGATGTTCAACGAGTTCCACGCGCTCCTCGTGGCGGTCGGCAAGCGCCACTGCAAACCCCGCGCGCACTGTACCGGCTGCCCCCTGGAGACACTTGAGCACGATGCACCGGAGGACTGACGCCTCAGCAACAACGGGCGTCCGACACCGATTCTCCGAAACACCCCATGGAAGACGCCGCGGAGGCGCGAGCCAAGATCCCCGTGTAAGGTCCAGCAGAGATCGTTCTTTAGCCCATCGTCTTGTTCTTGTAGATCTTCAAGCCGACCAAAAGGGCGATGATCGCGAAAACGAGAATCCCGTTTCGCAGGTTGAAGATGGCACTTCCCTCGCCTGGGACTTCCTGGGCAAGAATGAGCAATTCTGCGAGCATGGCTGGTGACTCCTCACACGGATCAGGGCGAATGTTTCCACTACCACACACCCCTTTTCGGGTGTCGAGGTATCCTCTTAGCGGCCTCGGGCTTTGATGTCAAGTCGGCCTGCGGCGCCGGGTAATGGTCTACGTTGGGTGCCACGGGCGGCTTGACCGCCCGTGCCGCCACTGGCAGCAAGCTGCCAGTGGCGCCCGCGCCTTGCGATTCGACATTCCCCATGTATACTGGAGGTTTCGGTTGATGATGGGACGTGAGACGTCGGAAAAATTGCCGGTGTAGCTCAGCCTGGCTAGAGCGTCTGACTGTGGATCAGAAGGTCTCGGGTTCAAATCCCGGCGCCGGTAGTTTCAACTCCTGGATAACAAATCGTCGGGAGGCTCTCCTTGTGGCTGACACAGTAGCACCGCGTCTGTTCCGGGGCCTCCGCGACCTGATGCCGGAACAAATGCAGGCCCGACAGTGGATGATCGACACCATCCGGGCGGTGTACGAGCGGTACGGCTTCGTCCCCCTCGGGACGCCGGCGATCGAGTACCGCGACGTGCTCTTCGGCTCCGCCGGGGCTGAGGCCCAGTCGCAGACCTTCGGCGTGCACAACCCCGACTGCGGACCGCATACTCCCGATGAGGATAGGCTGGCCCTCCGCTTCGATCTCACCGTGCCCTTGGCACGGGTCGTCGCGCAGTACGCCGACCTGCCCCGCCCGTTCAGACGCTACCAGGTTGCGTCCGTCTGGCGGGCCGACAAGCCTGACCGGGGGCGATTTCGCGAATTCACCCAGTTCGACATCGACTCTGTGGGCGTCGAGTCCGAAATCGCGGATACTGAGATTATCACCGGCATGTGCGACACGCTGTCGGCGCTGAAGGTCGGCCCCTACCAAGTGCGTTTTTCCAGCCGCAAAGTCCTGAATCTCCTGATGCCCTATGCCGGCATCCCTCCGGAGCGAGCCAAAGACGTCTTCCGCGTACTCGACAAGCTGGACAAAATCGGCCCCAAGAAGCTCCGGCTAGAACTGACCGAAGGCTATGTCGACAAATCCGGCGATCCGATTCCAGGCCTTGGCCTTGATAATCAGCAGGTTGACAAGATCGAGCGGTTCCTCGCGATCCGGTCCGACAAACGCGAGGGCGTTCTGAGCCAACTGCGAGAACTCTTCTCCAAGACGCCGGGTGCGGCAGTGGAGATAGACGCGCTGGCCCGAATCTCCGGCCATCTGCAAGCGTTGGACTACGGCGACGATCAGGCGGTGATCGACCTGAGCGTTGCCCGAGGCCTGGCGTATTACACGGGCCCGGTCTTCGAGGCGGTGCTGCTCGACGCGCCACAGTTCGGCTCTGTCTTTGCCGGCGGGCGATACGACGAGTTGGTGATGCGTTTCCTCGGCGAGCGGCTTCCCGCGACCGGGGCCTCCATCGGCGTCGATCGACTCCTGGCGGCGCTGCTCGAATTGGATCGAATCCCGTTGCGCAAAGCGACCGCCCGGGTGCTTGTTAGCACGATCGACGCGGAGATGATGAGCGAATACGTAGCCATGACCTACGAGCTTCGCCGGGCGAGCATCCCGGCGGAGGTCTATCTCGGGTCCGGCAAGCGCATCGGCAAGCAGATCAAGTACGCGGACCGATACGGCATTCCGATTACGATTCTCTACGGGTCGAACGAGAAGGCGGCCGGCAAGGTCGTTCTCAAGGACATGGCGGCCGGGCGCGCGAAGGCGGAACACATCGGCGGCCGAGAGCAGTGGCGAGAAGAACGGCCGGGCCAGATCGAGGTTCCGCGGCAGGAACTGGTCTCCCATGTGCGAGAGCTTCTCGTTCGCATCGATGCGGAAAACCGGTCCGAAGGCGGCTAGCAACTAGATGATCGGATACTTCGACTGCTTTAGCGGGGCCGCGGGAGACATGATCCTCGGGGCGCTCGTGGCGGCGGGCTTCTCGCCGGACAGCCTGCGGGCCGAACTCGCCAAGCTCGACCTCGACGGCTACGAACTGACCGTCCGCGACGTGCGGGAGCACGGTTTTGCGGCGAAGAGAGTGGACGTCTTACAGGCCGGCAAGACGCACCACCGCCACCTGCCCGACATCCTCAAACTGATCCACGCATCAGATCTTTCCGACCGGGTCAAGGACCGGGCCCGGAGAATCTTCGGGCGGCTGGCTGAGGCCGAAGCGAAAGTACACGGCACTTCCGTGGACGAAATCCACTTCCATGAAGTCGGCGCGATCGACGCCATTGTGGACATCGTCGGGGCGTCGATCGGCGTGGAGCAGTTATCGCTCGACAGGATTGTATGTTCACCGGTTCCCGTAGGCAGCGGTACCGTGACGTGCGAACACGGCGTCCTGCCGGTCCCCGCGCCGGCGACCGCAGAGCTTCTCACCGGCGTGCCTCTGGCCGACTGTGACGAGCCCGGCGAACTCACAACACCCACCGGCGCCGCCATCTTGACGGTCCTGGCCGACGCGTTCGGACCGCTCCCGGCCATGAAGATCGAACGTTGCGTGTGTGGCGCAGGCTCCCGCCAAGGGCGGACGCGGCCAAACCTGCTCCGGCTCATCGTCGGCCAAGAGATGCGCGATGATCCGCAGGCCGATCAGGTCGTGGTTCTGGAAGTGAACCTCGACGACGCCACAGGCGAGCAAATCGGCCATGCGTTTGGTGAACTCTTTGCCGCCGGCGCGTTGGACGTCTTCACGACGCCAATCATGATGAAGAAGAACCGGCCTGGCGTCATGCTCTCCGTCCTCACGACGCCCGACAAGCAGCGGGCCTGTGAAGAGGCTATCTTCGCCGAGACGACGACCTTCGGGATTCGCAGTTACGCGTGCAACCGGCGGAAGCTCGCGCGGGCCATCGAGACTGTGCAGACCCGGTTTGGCGAGATTCGGATCAAGGTGGGCCTCTCGGGCGGACGCGCCATCAACGCGGCGCCGGAGTATGATGACTGCGCCGAAGCCGCCCGGCGGCACGGAGTCCCGCTGGGCGAGGTCGTTCTTGAAGCACAACACGCGTGGCGAGACAGCCGGGGACGCACGCCATGATCGTGATTACGGATATCATCGCGGAATCGTCGAAGGCCACCCCAACGCAGTATTTCTTGTTGCTCGCGGCGGTCGTGATCGCGACCTGCGTCATTCTGAACATGCGCCGTCGCCGCCCGCTGGACGGATCTCCGAAGCAGTACCGCCGCGAGATCGACTCGGCTGTCGGCCAAAGCGCCTCCGTCAGGCGAGACATGGAACGGCTATTGGTCGAGTTGGAGGAGCTCTCGCGTAAGATCAACGCGCAGGTGGACACGAAGTTCGCCAAGCTCGAACATTCCATCGCCGACGCGGACCGACGAATCTCGGCGCTCAGAATCCTGATCGACGAGTGCAAGCGAGTCTCCGCTAACACGGACGCTACGGCGACCGCGGATTCTCGAGAAGCAGGCTCTTCGAAGGGAGCCGACGATACGCAGCCGGACCCTCCTGTCCAATCTCCCGCAGACCCGCCTGATCCGCTCCGCCAAAGGATCTACGCTTTGGCGGACGAGGGCCGGTCAGCGGCCGAAATCGCATGTCAACTCAACGAGCCGGTCGGCGAGATCGAGTTGATTCTCAACCTCCGTGGATAGGAAAGCGGGCCGGCGCGGCTCACCAAGTTGCAGATCAGCGTCCCGCCGAATCTGTCATGGACCCGTTTGGCTGTGCCATCTACTCCATCTCACCGGCTTTCCGGCGCACCTTGACCCCTGTTTTCCCCTTACAGCACAAGATGGAGAATCCAACCGAGCACGTCGCCGCTGGCGTAGATGATGTCAATGATTTCATCCGAACCGATGTCATCATCGCAGCCGGCGATCAACACCGGCAGGCAGGCGGCGGCGATGGTCAGAGTCCATTTTTCCAGTGTGGTCTTCATCGATCTTCCTCCGTTGTCCAAAGCGAGGCTGGGGTTCCTTCCAAAGAACTAGACAGCCACGGGTGAGGGTTGGTTAGCAATACGACCACCTGCTCAGCCGAGAATCCCGCCTCGGCGCCCGCCTGAGGGCCGAGAAAGGACTGGCCGCCCTGCGATGCTCCACACGTGTCCGCAAACTGCCCCACACGTTCAAACGCGGAATGCCGTCGCCGTTCTCGCGCGTTGCCGGGAGGGGGCGATAACGGCCCTAGGGATTTCTGGGTGTCGAGTGAGAGTCCGATTCAGAAAAACCATCGCCGGAAATAGAATATTCGCCGGCGGCACGAAACTACGAAACGAGTACGAAACTAGGCGAAACTAGGGACAGTGGGGCTGTTGAGACAGTGTTGTGTATTGATCGTATCGCGCATTAATGGTGGCGACAAGGAGGTGGCGCGATGCTTGGACGGCAGGAGCGGGGGCAGGAAGATCTGTTCGTAGCAGGGCCGCTGCGAGATTCAGTGGATGACCACGCGGGCGTGATTGTCGATGTGGACGTCACGACGGGTGAGGCGAGTGAGGAGAAATAACTCGAATGGCAGATCGGCCGGATAGAAACTAACACCGGCGATTTTGTTGAAACACTCACTGCGGACGGGGCCCATGCGCATGGCCGCAACTACGCGATGCTGGAAACGCGCGGCACTTGAGCGGTGATTCCGCCACAGACGCAGCGGAAGCGGCCGAAGCGACCTCCAGCTTACAGATGAATCGGTCCGATGCCCACGGACGGCCTGTTTGGAGGCAACGCTGAATCTTTCGGACCTGCGCCGCATCGGGGCGGGATCGGGTGTGGTCAGCCTGAACCATGGGTTCCGCCGGCATTACCCGTGGCCACGTTGCGCGACCCCGCTGGGGCCGGTCGGTTACTGGAGGGAACCGCGGATTGTGATCCGCGGGCTTGCAGACCGTGGTCAAAGGAAGAACAGCGGTTCACGAACGTTGTTTCTGACTGTGAAGACTACCGGCGAGACGCCGGTGCTACAGTACTGGCACGGGGGACTATGGCTCGGGGGCGGCGTCGGTCGGCTGGGGCGCGTGATGGCGTTTGTCGGTCCAGAAGCTGATGAGGAGGAAGAAGACGCCGACGACGAGCCAGGCATCCGCGAGATTGAAGATCCAAGGCCAGTGGAGCTGTCCGAGTCTGGCTTCGATCTTGATGAAGTCGCGGACGACGGGCTGATTGCCGGAACGGGCTTCGTCGAGCTTGCCAGGGTAGAAGCGCAGGTTGCCACCGTGCGGGAACTCGCCGAGGGTGACGCCCAGATCAGTCTTGTCCTCCAGGAGGCCGATGATCCTACCGCCGTCGGCGAAGTGGGCGACGTAGGCTTCCTGTGTGGCCCGATCGTAGAGATTGCCCAATGCGCCGGCGAGGACGAGTCCCAGCGCGATGTGTGTGCCCCAGCGCGCGGCGGCACAATTGGCGAAGAGGTAGAGCACGAACATGAGGGCCAGGACGGAGGCGCCGACGAAGATCGGGGCGAAGCCGGCGCCGAGGCCGAAGAGTGCGCCGGGGTTTAGCGAGAGCTGGAGATTGCAGATGCCTTTGATTAGCACGCGGCCATCGGAATGGCTCAGCGTGTCGAAGGCCCAGCTCTTGGAGACGAGGTCGGCCGTGAGGCCTGCGGCCGCGAAGAACCAGAGGCGCACATGGCTCTTGACGTCCGCCATGGCCCATCGCTCGGCCTCTGCGGCCTGGTTTGCGGGTGTTTGACTTGTCTGCTCGCTCTTCGTCATTTAGCGGCGGAATACCGGGAGACAGAGGAGATCAGGGTCGGCGGCCTTTGTTCGCTTCCATGGATCGCTTGTACTCTACGGTGAAGCGGGCCCAGGGCTTTGCCATCAGGCGTTCCTTGCCGATGGGTTTGTGGGTGGCCTCGCAGATGCCGTAGGCGCCCTTTTCCAGGCGCACCAGCGCGGCGTCGATCTCCTTGAGGGTTTTGGTTTCGTTTTCTATCAGGCCGATGGTGAATTCTCTTTCGTAGTTATCCGTTCCTATATCGGCCATGTGGATCGGCATGAGTGAGAGATCGCCCGATGCGTCGGACCGGGTCTTTCGGAGGGCCTCGTCCTGCATGTGATCCACGTTTCCCAAGATCTGCTTTCGGAATTCCAGGAGCAAGGCGTGGAATTCCTCGACCTCCTCGGCTGTCAGCCCGTTTTCGGTCATGGATGAGGAGGGCGTCATGGGCGCCGCGCCTTTCTTCGCGATACGCAAGTTCTGGGCGATTCGCTTCAAGACCGCGATCCGACGGCTCTTTGGCCATCCGGTCCCGTTGTCCTTCCCAGCGATCGGCGTTTTGGCCGTGGCTTCAGCCTCCGGCTTCGATCTTGCTCGACGTTTTGCCACTTCGGCATCTCCCCTGCATCGGACGCTCGGCATATGCCGGACGCCGTGCTCCCCTTGCGGAATCGTTGGATTCCGCAACTTCTTTCCCGGCGTAAAGGCGGTTTTAGGGCCTACATTCTCAGCGCCGAGACCCATCAGTATAGCGCGCGCGGACAGGCCTTGTCAAGCACGCGGAAAACGCTTGAAATATAGGGTTTCGGCAATGGTTCTGGGTCCGGCGCGGCCCTGTGCGATTGCCGGTCCGGATGGCGGTGAGTGTCAGGCGGTTGGCACCCGCGCTGTCATGGGGGATGTTGTGCGCGTGGGGATAGCTGCGTTGTGGTGTGTGTTCAGGAAGGTTGCGGAGTCTGTCCCCCACCCTTGAAAGGGCGGGGCACCCGAACTATCGAAAATCACGGCGCGACGCCGGCAATGTGGCCGGGGTGTGAGCATGTCGTTTGGCTTCCAAGTTGTCCGCAGCGATGCCGGCAGTCGGGCGCGACTCGGCCGGATCGAGACGCCGCACGGGCGCATCGAGACGCCGGTCTTCATGCCCGTGGGTACGCGTGGCACGGTCAAGGGCCTGACGCCGGAGCAGCTTCGCAGGTCGGGCACGACGATCCTGTTGGCGAACACCTACCATCTGGCGCTGCGCCCGGGAGACACGGTCGTTTCCGATCTCGGCGGCCTCCATCGGTTCATGGGCTGGGACGGCCCGATCCTGACCGACAGCGGCGGGTTCCAGGTGTTCAGTTTGGCGACGCTCAACAGCATCGACGACGAGGGCGTGACGTTCAAGTCGCACATCGACGGTGCGACGGTTCGTCTTGATCCGGCCGGGGCGATCCGAATCCAGGAGAACCTCGGCGCCGACATCATCATGGCCTTCGACGAGTGTCCCAAGCTGCCGGCGAGTGTGGCCGCGTTAAAGCAGGCCGTGGGCCGGACGATTCGCTGGGCGTCGGCGTGCAAGGACGCGCACCAGCGGGCGGACCAGGCGCTATTTGGAATCGTCCAGGGGGGTTTGGACCGCGATTTGCGAATGCGTTGTCTCGACGCCTTGTCGGCAATGGAGTTCGACGGCTATGCAATCGGCGGCTTGTCGGTCGGCGAAAGGCCGGACGAGATGATCGCGCTGCTGCAGGCGTTGGCCTGGCGGATGCCGTCGGAGAAGCCGCGCTACCTGATGGGTGTCGGTCGCCCGATCGATATCATCGAGGCGGTGGCGGCGGGCATCGACATGTTCGATTGCGTGCTGCCGACGCGGAACGGCCGGAACTCGTGGGCCTTTGTCGCGGCGGGCACGCTGCGGCTAAGGAACGCGAGGTATCTGCGAGACGATCGACCGCTGGAGGCCGGCTGTGATTGCTATACATGCAGGCACTTCGGCCGCGCGTATCTGCGGCACCTTTTCCTGGCGGACGAGATGCTCGGGCCGACGCTGGTCTCTCTGCACAACATCGCTTACTATCACCGCTGGATGCGGCGGATTCGCGCCGCCATCGCCGCGGAGCGTTTCGGCAATCTCCTTGAAGAAAGCCGATCCGTCTCTGTTTCGGAAAACGAAGAGGACACTCCATGCTAGTTTCAGAGATTCTGATGTGCCTTGCGCAGGCGGAAGAAGGCTCCCCGACACCGGGTTACCCTTTGCAGCAATGCGGGCAGATGGCGCCGATGCTGCTCCTGATGTTCGGCGTGATCTACTTTTTGATGATCCGGCCGCAGAGCAAGGAGAAGAAACGCCGGGCCGAGATGCTCGCCGCAATCAAGAAGAACGACCGGGTGACGACTATCGGCGGCATCATGGGGACGGTTCAGTCCGTCAGTGACGCCGAAGTCACCCTGAAGGTGGACGAGTCCAGCAATACGAAGATCACGTTCTCCCGATCGGCAATCCAGGCCGTCAGGTCCACTGAGGCAGGGGACGCGACGTAGTAGTGGCAGTCACCCCTGTCGGTCGGGGGAGTTGATCGATGTTATTCGTCGGCCGCAGGGGGCCGACGCTGCGTGTCGCACCGCCACCCTGGTTGTTCTCTCGCTTGCACTTCGGGCTGGTATAGTGGGTGCCCCATCCCACTAGCGCCAGGCGAATGCGGCTGG
>JBDRKQ010000004.1:0-6979 GCA_043813895.1 Planctomycetota bacterium | reverse complement strand
ACGCGATCGGCGGACGACAGGGCGCTGGCCGGGTGCGTGCCCACCAACCCGATCGCGTGCATTCCTGCACGCTTCGCGGCTTCGATTCCGACTGGTGCATCCTCCACGACCACGCAGGCCGCTGGGAGCACCCCCATCTGCCGCGCTGCAAGTTGAAACACCTGTGGATCCGGCTTGCCGCGTTGCACATCGCGTCCGGTCACCTTGCCGGAGAGGAACGCGCTTAGGCCCAACCGGTCGCAAACCAGTTCCACATTCTCGGGTGGACCCGAGGAACCGACCGCCAATCGGATGCCGGCTTCGTGCAGCCGCCTCATCAGTGTCATCGCGCCCGGCATCGCGGGGACCGTGCTGCGAATCAGATCGCGGTACAGACTCTCTTTCCGATCGTCAAGCCGCCGCACCTTTGAAGGCTCCGTAACGCCGAACAACATGCGGATGATCTCACGACTTGTCTTCCCGAACGTCGCCGCAAACTGTGTCTCGGTGACCGAGAACCCTGCTTCCTCGGCCAGCAGGCACCAACTCCGCAAGTGCGGGGCATAGCTGTCCACCAGCACCCCATCCATGTCAAAGATCACACCGACTTGCGAAACCATGAGACGCCCCACTCAACGTGCGCAGCAAAAAGGCGCCGCCTCGTAGTTCGACGGCGCCCGAAAATACCTTGTCATCCCGTTCGGATGCCGGTCCGTCACGCCGCATCCTGCGCCTTGCCACGGGCAAGGGCAACCACGGCGTCAAAGGCCTCCGGATCGGCGATGGCAACCTCGCTCAACATCTTCCTGTTCAGGTTGATCGAGGCCATCTTGAGGCCGCAAATAAAGCGGCTGTAGTTCATCCCGCGACTGCGGCAGGCGGCCGCGATGCGTGTGATCCAAAGCGAACGGAACTCACGCTTTCGGGCCCGACGATCTCGATATGCGTAGACGCCTGCGCGAAGCAGGGTGTCTTTCGCGGAGCGAAGCAGCTTGCTGCGGCCGCCGTAGTAGCCGCGGGCGGCTTTGAGGATTCGCTTCACGCGCCGATGGTGAGCGACTGAAGTCTTTGTGCGTGGCATTCGAGCAACTCCATCCGAACCTATTGTGGCAGCGCCGTTTCGTCGGCGGCCTCCCAGGCGAGACGCCTGTGCCACAGGTCCTGTCAGAACAGAACACTAGGCCAGTATCGCGCGCCGCATCTTGGCAGCAATCTTCTTGCAGGCGACCTCGTCCTTCTTTCGCAACCGTTGCAACCGCGAACCGCTCTTGCCGCTGAGCAAGTGTCCGGCACCGCTCTTGTTGTAACGAACCTTCCCCCGCGCCGACACGCGAACGCGTTTGGCGATTCCCTTATGACGCTTCATTTTCGGCACGTCCGCGTCCTCCGATCACACGATATCGTTGCATCTCACAGCGAGCCCCGTAGTATAACCCACCGACGCGGGCTCTGCAACCCCCTCTCGTTGCCAATTGGTCACCTGGGGTCCGTGATGATCTGGGCGGTTCGGGGGAGGGAACCGCAGCGTCTGCTGTAGGGGCTGTGCGGATTCAACCCCTGGTTCCCGCCCGGGGCTGTTGGCTCAGGCGGGCGGCGGGGTTATGCCCTCGCTTGCGCTTCGGGTTGGTGTGGGCGGACGTCGCCTACTCCCCCTCGTCTCCGCCCTGGCTGGTGGTGCTCACGGGGGCCCGCGCGTCGCTCGCACCCTCTCCCGCCGCCTCGGGGGCCGTCGGCGTGGCCGGCACCTCTCCAACCGCTGGCGGCTGGGCCACGGGGCCGGCACGCTTCTTTTTCTCGGGGGTTTTCGGTTCCTTCGGCTGCTTCGGCTTGGAGCCCCCCTCCGATTTTGTCGGGGCCAGGACCATCGTCATGCGGCGACCATACACCTTCGGCTCGCGATCCATCTTCGCGACGTCCGCCAGCGACGCCGTGATAAGATTAAACGCTTCGAATCCGCTCTGGACATGGAAGCGCTCCCGCCCACGAAACATCATCGTGAACTGCACGCGGTCCCCGGCTTCGAGGAACTTCTTTGCCCGTAGCATCTTGATCTCGCGATCATGAGGATCGGTCTTCGGGCGCAGCCGCACTTCCTTGGTCTTGCGTTCGTGGTGCTTCTGCTTCTGCTTCCTGGACTGCTGGTACTTGTGCCGCCCGTAGTCCATGATCTTGCAGATGGGAGGCCTTTCGTTGGGCGACACCTCCACCAGATCTATCCCCGCATCCATCGCCATTCGTATGGCTTCATCCGTCGACATCACGCCCAACATCTCGCCGTCCGCAGCGACCACGCGGACCGGTGACAAGCGGATCTGCTCATTGAATCTCAAGCGTGGATTTGGCACTCACCTTCCTTTCATCTTCAACTTCGCGCCGCACGCACGCCGGATCACGCGCCCAGCTTCGAATCCTCCGGCCTTCCGCCGGGCTGATTCTCTTGCAGCAGCAACTCCAACAACAACTTCAATTCCATGTTATCCAACCGCCGTCCATCCCGGTCGTTCAGGTCCACGGTGCCAGAAGCCGCTTCCTGCTCGCCCACGACGGCAATATACGGAGTTTTCATCTTCCTGGCACGGTGCTTCTTCGGGCCGATCTTCTCCGCCGAGACGTCCAACTCGACGCGGAGGCCCGCTTCGCCCAGCACTGCGGCCACTTTCTTCGCATATTCCGCACTCTTCTCGCTGATCGACGCCACGGCCACCTGTGTCGGCGCGAGCCACAGTGGGAAGGCGCCCTCGAAGTGCTCGATCAGGATGCCCATAAACCGTTCGAGGCTGCCGAACGGCGCCCGGTGGATCATCACCGGCCGGTGCATTGCGTTGTCGTACCCGACATATTCGAGGCCGAACCGCTCTGGGAGATTGTAATCCACCTGGACGGTTCCCAACTGCCACTCCCGGCCGATGCAATCCTTCACCACGAAGTCGATCTTCGGGCCGTAGAAGGTCGCCTCGCCCTTCTCCTCCGTGGCTTCCATGCCGGATCGCTTGGCCGCGGCGCGGACGGCCGCCTCGGAAACCTCCCACGCCTCCGGGTTGTCAATGAACTTCTCGTCATCCGGATCGTGCAGACCCACACGCACACGGTAGTCCTTCAGGCCCAGACTCTCCAACACGAACCGACTCAAATCCATGCAAGCCGAAAGCTCGTCCTGCAACTGCTCGGGCATGCAGAAAACGTGCGCGTCGTCCTGCGTGAACCCGCGAACGCGCGTCAGACCGGACACCTCGCCTGACTGCTCGTAACGGTACACGGTGCCGAACTCCGCCAGGCGAACGGGCAGATCCTTGTAGCTCCGCGGCTCGCTCTTGTATATCCGGATGTGATGTGGGCAGTTCATCGGCCGCAACAAATAGCCCTCTGCCGTGCTCAAGTCGGCCTGCATCCGTTGGACCGACTCGTCGCAGCAGCAGTCCGCCTTGGGCTTGATGTCGAAATACTCCGTGAGCGAGCCGAAGACTTCCTGCACACCGGCGAGCTGCTCTTCCTGCGAGGCCTCCTCGTCCCTGTCCTTGATCGTGTCGACGAGCGCCTGCAGCATCGGGGCCGTCGCGTCCTCGTAGAGCGGCGGATACTGGCAATCGCGGTAGTAGGGAAAGTGCCCGCTCGTGCGATACAACTCCAGCCGGCCGATCTGCGGCGAATAGACCGGCGTGTACCCGTACCGCACAAGTTGCTCGCGCATGTGCTGTTCGAGGAGGTAGCGCACCATCGCTCCCTTGGGCTTCCAAAGCACCAGGCCGCTGCCGACCATGCTGTCCAACGCGAACAGACCCAACTCCTGCCCGAGACGCCGGTGGTCTCGCTTCTTTGCCTCCTCGAGTTGATGGAGGTATGCCTTCAGCTCCTTCTTGGAGAAGAACGCCGTCCCCGTCACCCGCTGCAACTGTTGTTTCTTGGCGTCGCCGTGCAAAAACGCACCGGAAACGTTCAGCACCTTGAACGCGCCGATCTTCCCGGTGCTCGGGACGTGCGTCCCCGTGCACAGGTCTTCCCAGTCCTTGCCGGCATCCGGGCCCGTGACGTAGAAACTCAGCGTCTCACCCTTTGCCCGACGGGCGTTTTCCAGCTTGTACGGATTGCCCTCTGCGCGGACCTTGGCCAGGCCCTCTTCACGGCTCGTCTCGCAACGCGTGAACGGCCGATCCTCCTTCACGATTCGGGCCATCTCCGCCTCGATCTTCGGGAAATCCTCCGGCGTCAGTCGATGGTCCATGTCGATGTCGTAGTAGAAGCCGTTCTCGATCGGCGGGCCGTAGACAAGCCTGGTCTGTGGCCACAACTTGCAGATCGCCTCGGCCATCACGTGGGCCGTACTGTGTCGCAGAATCTCCAATGACTCCATATCCCGCTGGGTGAAGAGCCGGAGGCGACACTCTCCGCTCAGCGGCGTCGCCAGGTCCAGGCGGACCTCGCCGTTGCCGCAGTCCGCCGCCGCGCCGATCGCTGCTTTCGCCAGGCCTTCGCCAATCCTGGCGGCCACATCCATCGACGACGCGCCGTCGGACATCTCCAATACTGACTCGTCAGGAAGCGTTACGCGTATCATGAATCACTCAGCTCATGTCGAAGCCAAACAGCCGACCACCCAAGCACCGCTCCGCCAGTCTCCGCGCGCAGCGATCACGCTGTGTTGCAACCGTCGGGTTGTGCAACACGGAGTGCGTCACGTTGTTGTGTAAGTGCTAGTCAACGGCCATCGTCTCGATGGATGCATCCTGGAACCCGTCCTCCCAGGCCTATTCCATCTGTCGCTTAACCATACCACGTTCCCAGGATCGGTCAACCCCCCCGGCGATAAAAGCAAAACAGGCCCACAACAGGCCTCCGGCCGCCGGTTCCCGGCATCAGGCCCAAAGCCAGCTCCAGGCGCCGGTCCTGGCCGTCGAGATCGACGCTGGCCTCACCCTCCACGTCAGTCGGACCCTTGCCTGCCGGACTCAGGCGCCATGCGACGCTAACCAGAAGTCGGCGAAGGACCCGACGCGACGGCCAAGCAGACCCCCTTCGGAGGTTCTCATTCTCGCCGTGCCAGAACGATGGAGATGTCCTCGGGGCAGGCTCCGCCCGCGACGAAATCGGTGAGTTCGCTCGCGAGTTCGCCGAGGACGTGCCCCGGCGCCGCCCCCAGGCCATCGCAAAGGATCTCTTCGAGGCCGGCGATTCCGAACGCCTCGCCCTCCCGATCTTTCGCGCACGCGACGCCGCCGGTCGCCAGGGCGAGTGTGTCGCCCGACGCGAGGTCGCATGTTCTCCCTTCGAAGGCCGGGGCACGTGTTCGCCCAACAGGAGGCATCCCGTTCGACTCCATGAACTCGGCCGTGCCGTCCGCATGAATCACGCCCAGATGCACGCCGTCTCCTGCGATGCAGTACTGCACCTTTCCTGAGACCGGGTTGATCCAGGCGGTGGCGAGTTCGATCGCGCAAGGGGTCTCGGGTGTATGTACCAACCAGTTCATCGCACGGGCGAAGAGGTGTGGCGCTTCGGAGTAGAGCGCGGCCGCGCGGAACATCGTGCGGATCTCGGAGAAGCGGCGCGCCAGAGCGGCGTCATCCACTGCCAACTTGGCAACGATGATCGATGCGGTCTTGTCCCTGAGTTGAACAATGTCATACAGGTCACAGCATCGCCGCGAGCCCATGTGGCGGTAGCAGGCGATTTGGAGGTCGTCCCACTGCGGCAGGGCCTTGGGGGTGAGCGCATCTTGTGTGACGCGTGCGACGGTCTGTTCGGTGGCCAGGATCGCGCGCTGCTTCGAAACCGAGTGCCGCAGCACGTTCTCCACCGGCAGCGCGACGCAGGAAGCCATCGCACTGAACGCACTCAGCAACGTCTCGCTGTATGGCACGCTGTCGGCGGCGTTCTCGACGTACAACATGCCCAGGATACCGGGCTGGCACACCAGCGGCACAGCCATTGCCGACCGGGCACCGTCTATCGGCGCCTCCGGGCAGCAGAGATACTGCGTGTGTTCAAGGCATCTCGGGTGCATCTTCTCGGAAAACGGGGGCCGATCGCAGGGCTGTCCGTCGTGTGCAAGCCCGAGACTCCAGTTGAAGTCGCCGATGGGCTCCCTGCGGATTCCCACCCAGGCACACCTTGCGTCGAACGATCTCAACATCGCCCGCAACAGTGGCGTGAGGATATCCGTGACCGTGTCCATGCCCTCGACGCGAACGGCCAACAACGAGAGCTGTTCGAGGAAGTCTTTCGGAACGGTGACGCTGTCCTCGAACTTGTGGATGATGGAGCCCAACGGGAGCGTCTTGCCGTGCCGCTTGGTGAGTTGGAGCACACGCTCGCGACGGAGTTCGTCGCGCGTCTTGTCCGACTCCAGAAAGAGCCGGATGGCGAAGTCGCCGATCGAGATTTCATCCGCGTGTCGCAGCTTGGCCCGGGCCTTTTGCACGGTACGGTTGAGACTGGTCGGCGCGGACGTGTCAACCACCTCGAGCCACCACACGCCGTCCTCATCCTGGGTGATGCTGGCTTGGTGAGCGGAGATCCGCGGATCTGGCAAATGTATGCCACACTCCGGGCTCGAACCGATCGAGATCATGCCGGGACCCGGCCGGAGCGTTGTCCTGAGCCGTCGGTTCTCGAGGATCATCAACTGCATTGCCGCGTGCCTCGTCGCGTCAGTGGATGCTGCCATGTCCCTGCTCGCCAGTGTAGATATGGCCGGTAACCGGATTCTACATCCAAGCGACACAGGGGACAATGGGGGCTATCCAGAAGGGAGACGGGTGGATCGACTCGACTCGCAGCGTCCGAGAACACGTCTTTGATGTGGAAATGCCCCATTTCCCGCCTGGACCGCGACAAGGTCGGATGGCTACTCGGCGGCAGGCAGGCTGCTCAGGAAGGCGCCGAGCGTGTCGGGGAAGGCCGGGACGTCCTGCCAAGCTGCCGCGTGCAGGCCGCTCGTCTCGACAAACTGCTTCGGTTCTGCCGCCAGCTCGAACAGGAGTTCCGCTCCCGAGAAAGGCGTGAC
>JBDRKQ010000003.1:0-33286 GCA_043813895.1 Planctomycetota bacterium | reverse complement strand
TCGCCCACGATCAGCGAGCCGTCGCCCGAGACGTCATTCGCAAAACCCGGGAGGCCGAGGGCGATTGCCGTGGCGCCGTCCCAGCGCACGGCCTCCGGGCTCGAGAACGAACCCACGTAGCCCACGATTGTCTCGGCGTCGGCCGAGATGGCGTTGGCCCGCCCCGTGCCGAAACCGAGAGTGTCGAGGGCGTGCACGACCACGTCTTCGCCCTGTTCATAGGTCCAGCGGCACGGAACCGAGCCGCTCCGCCCGACGGCGACGAAATCTGTCGGGGCGTCGTCCGGCCGGGCTACGCCATATGCGTGACTAGTGGTGTCCGTTCCCAGGAACGGTAGCTCAGACATCGTACCCCCACTCCAGTAAAACGCCTTGAGTCTCCCGGGGTTGAGCTCGTCGTAGTAGCTGGAGCCCACGACGACTTCTGCATCTTCCGTGATGCCGTAGCCGTAGCTCTGTTGCTGAACAACGGTGCTGCTTTCGAGCCAGCCGAGCCGCTCCGGCGCGCCGTAGTGCCAGCGACACGCCTCCCACTGCGAGGTGTGTGCGACCCAGCCCGCAATCCCCGCGCCGTTGTCGGAGACGGCGTTGGCACGGCCTCCACCGTAACTGCCGGTACCGGGCATCGGCAGGTCTTCGCGGACGCCGTTCACCCAGCGGACCGGGTAGTAGTCGTAGACCCCTCCGCCGGTGTCCGTGCGAAAGGCGCCCACGATGATCGAGCCGTTACCACTCACGTCGTAGGCTTCTGTAATAGTGGAGGCCGAGGACCCACCTAAGCCCTGGAAACTCACATCTCCGACGGCTTGCGCAGAGAAGAACCCGGCCACAAGGCAGACAAATGGTACGAAGTGTGTTTTCATGATTGTTCTCCTTGCCCCCAGAAGACACCACCCCGCCGGCCACGCTTGGGGTGACTCAAACGACTTGAACACTGCACATCGGCCAGGACAACTCGCCCGTCCCATAGCGGACGAGGCGCAGTGCTAAGCCGGATTTTACGCGCGATGCGGTAGGGCAGTCAATAGAAATCGGCCGGAAGCGGTTACATCGGGTCCATGACAGATTCGGCGGGCTTGCGACATCGCATGTGGCGTCGCCCCCCCGTGGCCGACGTGGAGATCAGAGCCGCGACCGTGAGGGAGTCTGACCTTCGGCCACGGGCTGGCGGACGGCCCGTCAAACCGAACATCGTGTGGTCCGCACCGCCGCCAGGCACAATGGCTGCTATCGGAGTGCGTCGGCGGGAAGACTCAGGGCAAACGCGGAGTAGCCCCCGGCCTCGCGTGTGCTTCGGCGCAGCGCCAGCCGTCCACCCAGGCACGTCGCCCAATAGCGTGACAGCGCAAGGCCCAGGCCTAGGCCGATGCCGCTCGACTGCCCCCCGTCGCCAGGCTCGCTGCGGCGAAACGGTCGGAAGACGTTGCGACGATCGTGCGCGGGCACACCCGGTCCGGCGTCGTCGACCTCGAACGTCAGCCAGCCTTCGGCTGCCTCGGAAACCGTCAGCCAGATTCGGGGGTCTGCCGCACGGGCACTGTACTTGCACGCGTTCTCAAGGAGGTTTGTCAGGATCTGGACGACGAACTCCGGGTCTGTCTCGATCGTCAAGTCGTCTCGACACAGGCTCCGGACGACAAGCTCCTTGCCGGCGGCCTTGCACTGCCCCGCCGTGGCCGCTTCCGCAGCGTCGAGCAATGCTCGCGGGCGGACGGCGCAAGGGTGGAGCGTGGGAAGCGAATCCCCGATCCGCGAATAGGCCAGCACGTTTTCGACCAACCGTCCGAGCCGCTTTGACTCTTTGCGCAATGTTTCGATGTAGTTCGATTGATGCTCGGACTTCGAGTCGGGCTCGTCCGCCAGCAGGTCCGTGTAGAGCTGGAACGACGTCAGGGGCGTGCGCAATTCGTGTGTCACCGCAGCCACGAAACGCATCCGGCGTTCGGCGAGCGTGACATACTTCATCACGCCATAGGCAATGGCCAACAGAGCCAGGACCGTCGCCAACCAGGCCACGCTCAGTCCCACCTTTAGCCCGGAGGACAGCGGCGCAATCAAAGCCACGGCCGGCGTGCCGGGCACCAACCGTGCCGGGATCGTCTGCATCAGGTAATCCCGCAAGCTCGGCGCAACGGGCGCCGCCGTCCCGACGGGTTCGATTTCCGCTTCCGGATATGCTCGCTTGACTGCAACCAGCAGTTCGCTCCGAAGACGCTCCCAATCGAGCAGAACACCCTGAAGATTACAGGCCACGTCACCCTCCACGACGACTGTCCGGACGAAGGCAGGCTGCTTCGGGCCGCCTTCGATCAAGTCGAGCCAGAGCGGTGTCATGGGACCGTGCTCGACGGACACGCACGCCGCCGTTTGGCCATCTGTTGCCAGCAACGGATCGACATCCGCATCCAGGTTCTCCAGCGCGACCGTCTCAGGTACGCACAGCTCGACGTTGCTCTCTCGCTCCATCCGCAACAGGCGCACGCCCCGACGCACAAACTCCGTCGCGCCGCGACTCACATCGGTTGGCAGCGCGCCCTGGGCCGTGTAACGGCCTGTCGGAGATTGCGCCTCCAACGAGGCGGCCGATTCACCGAGGAGGTGCTCCTGGTTCTCGCTGCGTGTCGCGACCGCCGTCTCCAACTCGTTCATCAGGAAGGTGGGGGTGTATCGATCCCGCATCGCGGCCAGCCAGTTCTCCGCGGATGCCATCCGGTGGCGATCTTCGACGGGAAACTCTCCCACGGGAATGCCGAACAGCCCTTCCTCCGTGAGTTGCGGCGAACTCCAGACCGGCTCGCCGTCCGTTTCCCGCGTTTGGAAATGCAGCAATACCCAATCGGGTTTGGGCGGACCGACGGACAGCGGAGACGCCAGGACGATCGGCTCCTCGATCACCGACCGGTTCTCCTCGTTCAAAGCCTCCGTCGGCTTGTAGTAGCGCCGAAAGTGATTGTATGGGCGGGCCGATTCTCGATAGAGCACCGGCGCAACGACCGCGTCCAGTTCCGACAGGGCCAGTGCCCGAAGTTCGGCACAAGACCGCTGCCATGCATCGTGCGCGACGTGGCGATCCAACTCGACCGCCGACCATGTTGCCCACCCAAGTCCGCCGAGCACCAGCGCCCATACCGCCACGATCGCGATGAGTGCGTGTCGCCGAGTTGCCCTGGGCGACGTCATCCCGAGCCCCCCGAGGGTTCGTTCCTTGTCGGTCCGTCGGTCGCGCGCACGCTCGGTCCCAACATGTAGCCCTTGCCGCGAACTGTCGTGATTGTCGCTTCCGCCTCGCCGGCGCAGTCGGTCGTCAGCTTCGAACGAAGACGCGCCACGTGCATGTCAATCGTCCGCGTCTCGACGCGCGAGCCGCTCAGGCCCCACACACGGGTCAGCAATTCTTCTCGAGAGATCACACGCCCCGGGTTTGCCGCCAAGTGGGTCAGTATCTCGCACTCTGTCTCAGACAGCATTCTGACCGGCTCTCCCTCCACGCGTATTTCGCGGCGGGGGAGATCGACCGTCGCGCGGCCGACCGACAGACGCGTGACGACGTCGGGCCGCTCGGGGCTCCGCCGCAACACGGCCTCCACACGCGCAACCAGTTCCCGTGCGGAGAACGGCTTGACCACGTAATCGTCCGCGCCGGCTGTCAGGCCCGACACGCGGTCGTCTTCCATGCCCCGGGCGGTCAAGATGATCACCGGCAAAGAAGGATGGGTCCGCCGCAATTGCTCCAGAACCTGAGTACCGTCTATCTTCGGCAGCATGAGGTCCAGCAAGACGAGATCCACGCCGGTCCGCCGAGCCGCCGCCAAACCAGCCTCCCCGTCCGCCGCCTCGATCGGCTCGTAGCCCGCGCCGCGCAACGCCGCCGCGATGCCCTCGCGGATGGGCGTTTCGTCTTCAACAATCACGATCGTCCCGACACCCATAGCTCATCCAATCGAGCGCCCGCACAAGCAATCGCGGCGCCGCCGTTGTCGGCGGCGGGGACATGGGCAAGGCACTCGTGCGACGAAGGTTCCAGGAGGCACTCCAAGTACAAGTCGCCGGTATTGTAGCGTGAACCGTTGGAACGGACGATGCCGCACGGCACCCGAGCCGGCAACACCAACAAGCGATGTATGCTGTGGCGTTTGACAGCCCTTTCGCGGCTGCATACCATTCGCCCGGCTGACCGGGCGCACGTTCCGGCGAACCGGCCGCGCGGAAGGGGACAGGCACGTGCGATGCCTTGGAACTCTCGAATGGCGTATCAACTGAGCGCTCTGGCTG
The DNA here is from genome assembly GCA_043813895.1 of Planctomycetota bacterium. Taxonomy (GTDB): domain Bacteria; phylum Planctomycetota; class Phycisphaerae; order UBA1845; family UTPLA1; genus CAZTAR01. The sequence continues at coordinate 29,014 of JBDRKQ010000003.1, read as the reverse complement.
AATTCGTCTCCCAGCAGGGCCTCCCCTGCAAAGTGGACGGCGACGGCGCTTGTACAGTCACCGGCGTGGCCACACTCGAAGACGCAGGTCCCGACGAGGTCAGCTTCCTGGCAAACGTCAAGTACGAGAAGGCGCTCCAAACCACGAGGGCCGGCGCCGTGATCGTCGCACCGGACCAGCGCGTGCCGGAGGGCATGGCAGTCCTTCGCACACCTGATCCGTACGCCGCCGTCACCATGGTTATCGTCCGCGTCCACGGTTATCGGAAGCATCCGAATGTCGGCAGAGACGAGCGGGCCGTCATCGATTCCACCGCGGTCATCGGCGAGGGCGCGAACATCCACCACGGCGTGACCATCGCGGAGGATGTGCGCATCGGCAGCAATGTTGTAATCTACCCCGGATGTTACATTGCCCGGGGCTGCCGGCTTGGGGATGACTGCGTCCTGTATCCCAACGTGGTGATCTACGACGATTGCACCCTCGGCGACCGGGTCGCGGTTCACGCGGGGAGCGTCATCGGTGAGGACGGTCTCGGCTACGCGCCCGTCGAGGGTCGGTGGCACAAGATTCCGCAAGTGGGCGTGGTTCAGATCGGCGACGATGTAGAGATCGGCGCGAATTGCACGATCGACCGCGCGACGCTCGGCAAGACCGTGATTGACTCGGGCACGAAGTTCAGCAATCTCATCGCGATCGGTCACGGGACGAAGATCGGCAAAGACTGCATGTTGGTCGCCCAGGTCGGCATCGCGGGTTCGGTCAACGTGGGCAACCACGTCACGATGGCCGGCAAGGTCGGTGTAGCGGGCCATCTGACGATCGGTGACAATGCGCAACTCGCCGCCATGGCCGGTTTGATGAACGACGTGCCCCCGGATACGAAGGTCGCCGGCCAGCCGGCAATACCAATCAAGGATGCCATGCGGTCTTTCTCGCTGGTGCAACGGCTGCCGGCGATCTACAAGCAGATCAAGCAACTGGAATCACAGGTCGCAGCGCTCGAGAAGGCCCGGGATGCGGACCAATCAAAGCACCAGGCAAAAGCGCGGGGTGGCTGACATTGTCGATCAGGACCCCCAGCGCGGGACAGGTAGGGAAGTCGTTTCCTGCATCACCCGTCGCTCACGCTTCGGGCGCTGATTGAGATGACTCGCTGCATGAGATGGCGCGCTGCTGCCCGGCTTGAAGTGGAGGACTCATCGTGGGAGGAATTGCGATTCGATGTGCCGTGAGTTTGACCGTGCTGAGCCTGCTCTCTGGCTGTGGCGGTCCGGCGAAGGAGGCCGGCACAAAGACCGCCGGTCAGGGGCAAAACCAGCCGACGTACACGCGGCCCTACGCCATGCCGCTGTGCAAGCTCGCCGTCGCGCTCGAGCCGGCTTCGCACCGCCTTGAGGCAACGGCGACGTTGACAATCACGGAGAGGGTCCTGCCGGGCAAAGCCAAGCCCACAAACGTGCGTCTCGCGCTACACCCGAGCCTCAAGATCGATTCGGTCCAGGCTGGCGACAAGCCGGTCGTCTTCAAGCCGATCCCGCAGACGACTTCCGCCGAGGCGATCCCTGACTCTCCTCCTCCACTCGCGATCTACGAGCTTGCTTGGAAGCCGGATCCTCGTCGACCGGGCACGCTTGTCGTTCGCTATGGTGGGCAACTCGTCCAGGACGTCTCCGCCGGCGAGATCCCCGGTGAGATTCACAATCGCGCGATGAGCGCGCACATCGGTGAGGAAGGGATATTCCTTTCCGAGGATGCCGGGTGGTATCCACGCCTGGCCGACGCCTCAGACGCCGAAGACCCCGGCGAGATCGAGTTGACTCAGTTCGAACTGACGGCGGATCGAGTTCCCGGCATGGTGCTCGTTGCCAGCGGTAATCGTGTGGGAGCCGAGCTGAACCGGCCCCGCGCCGAAAAGACAACCTGGCAATCGCCGTTCGCCCTGCCGGGCATGGCGCTGGTCGGAGGACGGCACGAGGTTCACCAGCGGCAGGTCAACGGCGTCCTCGTCAGCGTGCACCTCTCCGAGGCAAACGCCGGGTTCGCCCCCGCCATTCTGGGTGAGGTCGATTCGTACTTGCGCATCTACGAACCGTTGCTCGGTGACTACCCATACGCGGAGTTTACCGTCGTCGAGAACTTCTTCAGTTCCGGCTTTGCCTTTCCGGGCTTCACGGTGCTGGCGTCGGGCGTCATCGCGATGGGGCCAAGAAGCCTCCAGCCGGGCTTCCTGGATCACGAGATGGTCCACAACTGGTGGGGCAACGGCGTTTTCGTCTCCGGCCTGGACGGGAACTGGTGCGAGGCGCTTACGAGTTATTGCACGAACTACATGCACCACGTCATCGACGGCAACGAGAAGAAGGCCAGAGCCAAGCGACGCAACACCTGTTATGGGCTCAGCCGCCTGACCGCCGACGATGACAAGCCGCTTGACCGTTTCGGGCACGAGGGCGGCCCGGATCGCCTGATCGGCTACGACAAGGGCGCCATGGTCTTCGCCATGCTCGCGCGGAAGATTGGGCAGGACAAAGCGTGGCGAGCCCTCAAGCGGCTCTACACACAACGCCTCGGCAAGCCCACAACCTGGAAGCACATTCAGCAGGCGTTCGAAGTCGAGAGCGACCAATCCCTACAGGTCGACTTCGACAGGTGGGTGCGAGGGACCGGTATCCCGGACATCACGATAGACGAGGCCTCTTACGACGCCGCAACGCGCAGGCTCGAGATCACGACTTCACAGAATGGGCGACACATCTTCGACCTGAACGTCCCGCTGTGCCTGGTCTATGAGGACGGCGTCTCCTACCGCGCGGTTCAGATCAACCGCCCGGTTCAGATCCACGTGATAGAGCTGATGCAGAAGCCGGGCTTCGTTGAACTCGATCCCGACTTCCAGATCGTGCGCCGCATCCCGTTGAAGGACGTCATGCCTTCGCTCTCCGGCGTTAGTAACGACCAACCTCTGACAATCGTCCACACACAGGAGGACTTTGAGGCGTACAAGCCCGCCGCCGACATGCTGGCACGACGATATGACGACGCCGAAGGCACCGGCGTTCGATACGTGATCGCCTCTGAACTCGCCCGGGCCGATCTCCTCGAAGGCCACGTTCTCTTCCTCGGAAAGGCGTGTCTTGCGCCGGCGGCTCGGGAGCTTCTCGAAGGCGAGGTTCTTACCATCGCCGACGGAAACTTCAAGGTCCGGGATGTGCTCTACGAGAAGCCGAACCAAGAGGTCATCTGCTGTGTGAGAAACGAGCACGACGTCGGGGGCGTGATCTGCTTCTACTTCGGCAATGACCCCGCCGCCCTGAAGAAGGCGAGGCTGATCACGTTCTACGGGCAGAACAGCATCGTCGTTTTCGATGATGGCAAGCCGGTCTTCCGCCAGGATTTTGAACGCTCGGATCAGGTCGTCGTCCAATCGGTGGGAGAGTGAGAACGAGAGGGCGCGGACGGGATGTGGGACTGACGGGGACCTCTCTTTGATACCCTCCGGCGACAATCGGGTCCCTGACGAGCGCCGTTGGCTTCTTTGCGCGTGCCTCGTCGCCGCCGCGACGCACGCTTTCTCCTACGCCTTCTACCCGCAAGACATCCCTCGCAGCCCGGACGAGAAAGAGTACCTCGCGCTTGGCGTTCAGCTTGCGCAATCCGGCGAGCTGTGCCTCCCGTCGGGCGAGGTCGCCAAGCGCATGCCGCTTTATCCCGTCTTTATTGCCGGCGTGCATGAGTGGCAGCGGGCCGATGTCTGGCAGAATGCGATCCTGCTATTGCAGACCTTCCTCGCCTGGTGCACGGTCCTGCTAATCGCCCTGACCGCCGAGCGACTGGCCGACGGACGCGCCGCACTGCTGGCGGCGCTCATCGCCGCCCTGTATTCACCGTACCGGCTTCTCCAGATGTCCTTCCTCACGGAGACGTTGCTGATCTTCCTCCTCTCCCTCGCGGTTTTCATTTACGTGATCGCCGGCATCCGGCATGGCTCAGCGGTGATCCGATCGACGGCGCTCCTGGGTGTATCCGCAGCCATCGGCCTCGCCGTCCTAACACGGGCCAACGCACTCCTCTTCATCGTGCCCTTTGCGCTCGACACGGTCCTGAGAGCCGGCTCGCCCAGGTGGCGGGTCGCCCGCGTCGCCATGATCCTGCTGCCCGTCGCGGCGTGCGCGGCAATGTGGTGCTGGAGGAATGAAGACCGCGTCGGCCGATTCACACTCTCCACCGTCGGCGGCCTCAACTTCTATCTGGGCCACAACCCGGGCTACTCCGAGAGCCCCGACCTCGCCCACGCGGATTACCAGATCTTCCGCCGCTTGCAAACGGAGGAAGGGCTCAGCGAAGTTCAGGCCGATCAACGCTTGTTCGCGGACGGGCTGAACTTCATCGCAAAGAACCCCGGTCAGACGTTCGTGAACACGGCTTACAAGCTCGTCGTGTGGCTAACCCCGGCGGTGACCCTTTCGGCGCCGACAACCGTCGTCCTCGCATTGGGGTTTCTCGCGTTTCACGGTCTTCGCCGCGAACGCAAGAAACCAGCGACCGGTGTGCGAAGGTTTCTATTTCTCTTTTCCCTGACCGCGTTCATTCCGGCCCTCGTGCTGTGGTTCATCGTGCTCTTCACAACTTTTCAGCCGTGGACAACGCCGCAGGCCGTCCTGCCGCTCGGGCTGATTGCACTCGTGCTGCTGCGTACGGAACCCAACGTCCGCGGGCTCCTGGCCGGGCTGTTTGTCAGCCAGCTGCTCGTCGCGCTCGTGTTCATTCCGCTTGTCCGCCTTCGTTGGACGGTGGACGGCGTCCTCATCATCGCCCTGGCCGTCGGATTGTCGCACCTCTGCCGTTGGCTTTCTGGAGAATCAGACGGCGCTGGAGAACCATCGTGAATGCAGACCTCAAGGGCAAGTGCGTGCTGATCACCGGCGCGTCCGGCGGGATCGGCCAGACCACCGCGAGGGCGTTCGCCGATGAGGGCGCTGACCTCGTCCTGCACTACCACCGCAATCGGCAGGCCATCGACCGGATGCTCGGCACGCTCGATGTCCGGACAGAAGCGGTCCAGGCGGACTTGCGCGTCGAGCAACAGGCCGAGGCGATGTTTGACAAGGCCCTTCAGGCCTTTCCGAAGATCGATGTCCTCGTCGTCAACGCGGCCACCTGGGACCCCAGCCCCGTGCCGCTGCACCAGATGACGGCAGCGCAGTGGCAACAGACACTCGATGCTGATCTCACCAGCGCGTTCTATACCTGCCGTGCCTTCATGCGACACCTCGCCGCTTCGCCCCGCGAATCCGCGTCCATCGTCCTCGTGGGCTCCACAGCGGCGATCTTCGGCGAGGCCGATCATGCCGACTATGCTGCGGCAAAGGCCGGTCTCGCCTACGGGCTCACCTTGAGTCTCAAGAACGAGATCGTCCACCTCGCTCCCAGGGGCCGTGTCAACTGCGTCTGCCCCGGCTGGACCGATACCCCTATGGCGGCGGGTCAGATCGCGGACCCGAACCTGGTCCGGCGGGCCACCGCAACGCGACCGTTACGCGTGATCGCGCGTCCAGAGGATGTCGCCTCGGCAATCCTGTTCTTCGCGTCAGACGCCCTGGCCGCCCACATCAGCGGTGCGGTCTTGCCTGTGGCAGGCGGGATGGAAGGACGACTGCTACATCCGTGAAACCGCCATCTGGCGGCATGTGCTCCTGTGGGCTATAGTGTGTTAGAGCACTTAACGATTGAGTGTGGCACCGGCGTCTCGCCGGTGAAGTAGTGGCGCTTGGCTTTCTTGCTTTCACCGGCGAGACGCCGGTGCCACAGACAAACGTGAAATGCCATAGAGCATCTTAGGATTGAGCGCACCTGCTCCATTGACGCTTCGTTGTAGCGTCGCCCCCCCCACGGCAGACGGGGATGACGATTTGCTGATCTTCTCGACGGTCGAACGCTGACCGCTCCCTCACGGTCGCGGCTCTAATCGCCGATGAACTCGGACAGGTGCCGGGCGCGTGTGGCAGGGACTGCGAGCGTTGTCGCCAGCACCCCGTCGAATCCGCCTCGGTTAGGAGAACATCCATGATCGCCAACGCAAGCGTGTTGTCTTTTCTCCAGAGTCTGGGCTGGCCGGAGATGGCTGTGATTGCCGTGCTCGCCCTGCTCATTTTCGGCAGACGGCTTCCGGAAGTCGGGCGGTCACTCGGCAAGGGAATCGTCGAATTCAAGAAGGGCTTGCGCGACACGGGAGATAGCGTCAAGGACGCGTTGCCGACCAAGTCAGAGCTGACCGAAACTCCCGAAGAGCCGACCCACAAGGAAGGCAAAGAAAACTCCGACTTCAATGCCCCCTGAGCCCTAAGGACCCGCGCACGAATAAATTGCACATTTCATTTGGGTGGTACGGGCATCCTGCCCGTGCGGCTACGGGCGGGACGCCCGTACCACCCTTCGGCATTCGTTCAGTTTATTTATGCGCACGCCCTAACGACGCCGATATCCCTCCTCCCCCGAGTTGCGATCGCGATCGAAGGAGTTGACACCTCGACCCGAACGCTGCTCCCCAGGTCCCCGATCCCTGACCCCCGATTCCTCTTACTTCACTTCTGATTGCGGTCCCCCGCCAACAACTCCACGAGCAAAGCGATTGTCTGCTCCACGGTCGAAGGCGTGGCGTGCCCCTCGATTCCCAACGGCTGTGTGAGGGCAAAACCGATTGCCGCGTGGATGAGCTGCCACGCGAGACCGGCTGCGGAGACATCTCGCCTGACCTGCTTCGCCCGTTGCGCACGCTTGATGAGATTCGTGAGAAACTTGGCGTACTGCACGTAGTGCTCACGGAGCGCGGCGCGGATCGGCGGCTCGTTGAATTCGGCCTGTGCCGCGAAAATCAGGCGGTACAACTGGCTGGTTCGCGGCGCGGCGATGGCGGGGTTTAATCGCAGGAGGACGCGCAACTGGTCCAACGGCGAATTGAGCGGTGCGATTGCCTTGCGCCATTCCTTGAGGACATCCGTGCCGACCTGTTCGATCAGGGCCACGAACAGATCCTGCTTGCTGTCAAAGTGCTGGTACAACACCGGCTCGGACACATGCGCAGCCTTGGCGAGCCTCGACGTCGTGGTTCGATGGTAGCCGTAGGTGGCAAAGCACTTGATGGCCGCTTCCAGCAACTGTTGCCGCCGATCGGTCGCCTTCATGCGTGGTGTCATGGCAGCGTTCCTCGCCTGTATACTTTGACATCGAAAGACCCCATCGTGGAGCCCTGGGCAGGCGATCCCATGGTAAGGCGGGTGAGAGAGGCTGAAAAGCGTCGGGCGTTTCGCCCACCAAACGTCATGTCAAGAGGGCGCGAAGGCGGTCGTCGGTCGTGAAGTCGGCGCAGCGGCGGGCTGTCCGGCGGTTCCTTCGGCGGGTGGAGTTGCCATTGCCGGGGCAGGCGCTGATGTCGTTGCCTTCGCGGGCTGTGTGGCCGCGGTTTCGCGAGGCATGGCTTGCGGCGGTTCGCCGAGCAACCGGCGGCCATCTCCGTTCAGCGCGGGGGCGATATACCACTGTACAAACGGGCGGCTCGTCGCCCCCGAGTGCCCGCCGCCGTAACCCATCTCCGCGAAGTCCCAGCGGAACGGAACGTTGTGGAGTTTCTCGTACAGCTTTCGCGTGTCGGGCCCGCTCTGCGGCGGCAAGCGGAATCCTTCCAGCCCGGCGACGCCCTGCGCGGCCGACCTACGGTCGACCGTACCGGTATACCAGACCACGTCTCTTAGAATCCGGTCTGTGGGGGAGTAGATGACATAGAGATTGCCCCGGATGTGTTCAAGTGCCTCGGTCAGGTCGTACAGGCTGGAGAGGCTGCACCCGAGAAAGACGACGTTGTCCACCTGCACGTTGTCGGGCAAAGATTCCAGGGCAAACGCCGCGACGCCCGTGCCGGCCGATAGGGCAATGATGTTGATCGAGCGATCGGGAAAGAGCCGGCAGTACTGTCTGATTCGGAAGGCCAGCTCCGCGGCCTTCTGCCGGTTCCTGGAAAGGTTGATCTGGTCTCCCGCGTGCGAGATGCCTTGCCAGGTGAAGACCTCGACGAATCCCAGGTATCCGGCGTCGTAGAGACCCGCCGGGACATCCATCGAGCCGACGTGCCCGATCGGCCCGGCTCCGCCCACGTAGTAGGTAATGCCTTTGGTCCGATCTCCCTCATGCTGATAGGAGGCGGCGTACCTGACCATCGGCGCGCAACCTGCCTGGGCCAAAAGGAGCACGATAACGATTCTGTCGGCTATTCTCGTGCGCAATACCCTTCACACCTTCCCGAGCATAACGGCATTGGATTGCGGCAACGCCCCCGCGAGCGGCTATAGCATATCACGCCGGAGCGAAAACCTAAAGTGCCCTGTGTCCCATTGCACGCCGCGTCAGCTCGTGAGGCTCGGCAGTGACATATTGTGTTCGGACGATCTTTGCGATAATGTGCCGTCCGATCATAAGAAGCGTGCGGTGACGACATGACGGACAGATCGGATAACGGCGGGCGACTCGCGCAAGAACTCCAGGAACTGCTGGGCGACGCCGACGACAACGCGATCAGCGCCTTCTTCGCCGAGCTGCACGCCGCCGACGTCGCCGACTGCCTGGAAGCAATCGAGCCGGAAAACAGATCCCGCATCATGTTCCTACTGCCGCCCCGCAAGTGGGCGGAGGCGATCGCGCTGCTGGATGAAGCAGTCCGGTCCGACGTTCTCGACGAGATGACGGACGACCAGGTATCGGAGGTCCTCAAGGAGCTCCCCGCCGACGACGTCGTGGATGTGCTCGACGAGTTGGACGCTGAGGTCGCGGACCGTGTCGTCGAACAGATGCAGCCGGAGCAGAAAGCGATCGTCGAGCCGTTGCGGCAGTACGACGAAGACACCGCCGGCGGCCTGATGAACCCCGACTATGTGAGCATCCCCGCCGATGGCACGGTGGAGGACGCCGTATCTGAAATCCGCCACCTGACTCCCAGGAAGCTCAACGAGGCATTCTACATCTACTCCGTCGACAGCGACGGAAGGCTGCAGGGCGTTGTCTCGCCCATGCGTCTGCTGACCGCACCCCCGCAGGCGCGTGTCAGGAATCTGCTCCTGAAGGACGTGTTTACCGCCTACGCGGGAGATGACCAGGAGGAAGTCAAGAACAAGTTCGAGAAATATGACGTCGCCGCGCTGCCTGTCGTGGATGACAACAGCCACATGCTCGGCATCATCACGCACGACGACGTACTCGATGTTGCGGAAGAAGAGGCCGAGGAAGACATGTTCCGGATGGCCGGCACGGCTGCCGAAGAGTTCGCCAAGGCCGGCATCTTCCACGCCGCCAGTGTTCGCGCGAGGTGGCTCCTGCCCTGCCTGGCCGGCACATTCGTGGGCGTCTTCATCATCCTGCTGTTCAAACGCGGCGTCAGTGCCGAGGTCTTCACGGTCGTCCTCGCCTTCCTGACACCGATTGCCGCCATGGGGGGCAACGCGGGCGTGCAGATATCCACCGTCATCGTCCGCGGAATGGCAACCAATGACGCAATCGCCGCATGCCTTAAAACCGCAGTCAACCGTGAACTGCGCATCGCCGTGATCATCGGGCTCGGCGCCGGCCTTTTCGCGGGCTTCGGCGCCTTCGCGTTGGTCCACTCCGGCGTCCTCCTGGACGACATGGGCCAGCGGATTACGGCCGAACACCTCCCGCTTGCGAGAGTGGCCGCAGCCGTGGGCACTTCCATGACACTCGCTATCTTGATCTCCGGCTCGCTTGCCATGACATTGCCCTACCTTTTCCGACGCCTGGGCATCGACCCCGCCATCGCAACCGGCCCCCTGATCACCACATCCAACGACATTCTCAGTGCCGCCATCTACCTCAGCATCGCCCTCGCGCTGATACCGTAGAGCCGGTGATACGGCTGCGGTGGCAGCCGACGCCTCTTTCGGGCGCGGGCGAATACTCGTGTCCGATGTTATGCACTGGGTCCCGGGTGCGCCGGAGCCGACCGAATGCAACGCCCGCAGGCGTTTCGCCGGGCCACTTCCTTTCAGGCGGTACTGGTACACTTTGGGTGCCACGGGCGGCTTGACCGCCCGTGCCGGCACTGGCAGCAAGCTGCCAGTGGCACCCGCCAATCAAAGTGTACCAGTAACCTTTCAGGCCATTGCGGACCGACCCGCTTGAGGCACTTCCTGTGACGTGGTATTATCTCTGGTCTTTGTGTTTGGCCGGCAACGGTGGCCGGTAGGCGTCGCACGCAAGCCAACCGCGATAGGAACGAATTGCACAACAGGTCTCGGAGGCCACATGCCCAACTACACAGCAAACGACATCCGCAACGTCGCCGTCATCGGCCATAGTGGTTCAGGGAAAACGTCCCTATGCGAGGCCTTCCTCCTCACCGCGGGCGTGACCAACCGACTCGGCAGCGTCGCTGACAAAACCAGCCATCTCGACACCGAAGATGAGGAGAAGGATCGCGAGTGCTCCATCGAATCGCACATCCTGAACATCACGCATGATGGAAAGCTGCTCAATATCATCGACACGCCGGGAGCGCCGGACTTCATCGGTCCCGCCATTGCCGCCCTCACCGCTGCCGAAACCGCCCTTCTGGTTATCCATGCCAGTGCCGGCATCCAGGTCAACACCCGGCGCATGCAGGATGCCGCCGTCAAGCACGGCCTCGCGCGCGTGATCGTCGTCAATCGAATCGACGCCGACAACATCGATCTCGAGGGCTTGCTGCAAAGTCTGCGAGAGTCGTTTGGGCCTGAGATCACGCCGGTCAACCTCCCGGCGGGCGGCGGCAAGTCCGTTGTTGACTGCATCGGAAACGAGGACGGCGACTCCGACTTTTCCAGCGTTGCCGATATCCACACCGAGGTCATCGAACGCGTTGCGGAAGCTGACGACGCACTCATGAATAAGTACTTCGACGAAGGCTCGCTCTCCGCCGAAGAGGTCCGGCGGAACATCGGCAAGGCCATCGCCGGCGGGAAGATCGTACCCGTGCTCTTCACGAACGCTCGGGACAACGTCGGCGTCAAGGAACTCCTGGGCTTTATCGCCGAGAATTGCGTCTCGCCCGTCGAGGGCTTGCAGCGGAAGGTCGAGGTGGGCGAACAAGAGAAGCAGCTCGATCCAGGCGGCCCGTTCTGCGGCCAGGTATTCAAGGTCGCCGTCGATCCGAAGAGCAACATCAAATATTCCTTTATTCGCGCCCTGGCTGGCGTCTTGAAGTCGGACGGCAACCTCGTGAAGACGGGCGAAAAGAAGGGTGCTCGGCCCGGGCACCTGCTCAAGTTCCAAGGCAGTGAGCACAAGGACGTCGATGAGGGAATCTGCGGCGACATCTTTGCGGTCGCGAAACTGGACCTTCACATCGGAGATACCGTCTTCTCCGAGCCCGCTGAGGGAAAAGTCGCCATGCCGCGATTGCCTGTACCGATGTTCTCCCTGGCCATCGAACCCAAGGCGAGAGGCGACGAAACGAAGATCGGTGATTCCGTAAGACGTTTCGCCGACACCGACCCGTGCTTCAAGTCCTTCCAGGATCCCCAAACGAAAGAACTCGTCATCAGCGGAATCGGCGATTTGCACCTGCGGGCGATCCTGTCCAAGATGCTGCGACAGTTCAAGCTCGAAGTGAACACCAAGCCGCCGAAGATCCCGTACCGTGAGACCATCACAGCCACAGCCGACGGCCACCATCGACACAAGAAGCAGACCGGCGGCGCCGGGCAGTTCGGCGAGGTATACCTCAAGGTCTCACCCACCGAGCGGGGCAGCGAGCCGACGCTCGACTGGGCCTGGGATATCTTTGGCGCGTCTATTCCCAGCCAATTCGAGTCGGCCGTCAAGAAGGGCGTTACCGAGCTGATGGAGGAAGGTGCCCTTGCGGGATTCCCGCTTCAGGATATCAAGGTGTCCGTCGTGGACGGCAAACACCACCCTGTGGACTCGAAAGAAGTCGCTTTCAAGACAGCGGGGAAGCGAGCATTCAAAGATGCCGTGCTCAAGGCGAAGCCTGTCCTCCTGGAGCCCATCGTCGAGATTGAGGTCACGGTCCCGGCGGAGAACGTCGGGGACATTACCGGCGACCTCGCCCAACGACGCGGGCGCCCGAGCGGACAAGACATGCTGCCCGGCAATTTCGCCGTGATCAGGGCCCAGGTGCCCCTTGCCAAGGTGGCGGACTATCACTCGCGGCTCAGCTCCATCTCGGGCGGCAAGGGGAGCTACGCGATGGAGTTCTCTCACTACGAGCCGGTGCCGAGCAACGAGATCCCGCAGATCATTGCCCAGTACGGCCCGAAGAAGGAAGAAGAGGATTGACGCAGTTCAGGAGAGAACGCAGCGTCCGACCTCCGTGTCGGACGTCGGATGCAGCCCATTCTTGATGGCCAACCGGGAAGTCCGCCGTTACACAGACAATCAAACCGCTGTGTCGCGGATCACACGACCGACCAACTCCGACACAGATGACATGTCCCTGTCATTCAGGTAACGCGACAGGCCGTCGACGATCTTCAGCGGTGATGAAGGGTCGATGAAGAGGGCGGTGCCCACGGAGACCGCGCTCGCGCCGGCCAGGATGAACTCAACGGCGTCCCGCCAGTCGCACACGCCGCCCATGCCGATGATGGGAATCCCGGCGTCGCGCGCGACCTCGCGCCAGACCTTGTGCACCAGGTGAATCGCCATCGGCTTGATCGCCGGCCCGCTGTAGCCCCCCGAGACGTTCGCCAGCTTCGGCCGCCAAGTCTCGGTGTCGATGGCCATCCCCAGAAACGTATTGACCATTGACAACGCATCCGCGCCCGCCTCGATCGCCGCCCGGGCGGTCACGGTCATGTCCGTCACGTTCGGCGTCAGTTTCACGATCAGCACGCCACGCCGGACCACCGGCCGCACGGCCGCGACCAACTCGCGGAGCAACTCCGGGTCGGTGCCGAACGTCAGCCCGTCGGAGACATTCGGACACGACACGTTCAGCTCCACGCCTGCGACAGTCGCAATGGTGTCAACCCGACGGCACACTTCGACGTAATCTTCAATGCGGTGTCCCGCGACATTCACGAATACGGCCGTCCCGAGTTCGGCGATCTCCGGGAGCTTGCCGGACATGAACTCTTCCAGGCCGACGTTCGCCAGGCCGATTGCGTTCAGCAGTCCGCAGGGCGTCTCGACGACCCGGGGCGGTGCGTTGCCCGGGCGCGGTTTGACCGTCACGCTCTTGGTGGTGAATCCTCCCAACCGGCTCAGGTCGAGGAAAGGAGCGTACTCCTGCCCGTATCCGCTGGTACCCGAGGCAGTCAGAACGGGATTCTTGAGCACGACGCTGCCGACGCGGACCGTCAAGTCCGGCCCGTCGCCGCGATGTCCATTCGTCGTCTCCACTGCTCAGCTCCTCGCCCACCTTCCGCCCCGCCGCCAGGTCTGTCAAGCTCGACAGGACGCAAGTGCGATGAGATGCCGGCCGTGCCGGCGCGTTTCAGCGGGCTCAGTCGGAGAAACGCGCCTCGTTACGAGCCGGCCGACTCGCCCTCGAACCTCGTCTCGGTCTCGGACGGATCAGACCTTTCTGCGCCGGGCGTCTCATCCGCGGGGCCACTGCGGCTGGAAGGTCGCGCGCGTTTCTCCCGCACGGGCACCTCGCGCCACTCCCACGCACGCTCGTCCGGCGTCAACAGGCTGGCGCGAGGCTCCCCCGTTTTCGAGAGAAGCTCGATTCGCCCTGTAGCCCCGTCGATCCGGGCGATGGTCTGCTGAACGCCCACATACTGATACGCCGGACGGGTTTCCTGCCGTGGAGATTGCGCCCGAAGTAGGCCGGCACCCCAGGAGAGAAGCACCTGTCCCGCCAACACAACGCCCAACGCCGCGACCGTCCATCGACCTGATTTCGACATGACTGTTCCTTCCGAGAATAACCGCGATTAGCAGTGCCGCCCCCCCATTGTCAACACAACGCGGTCGGGCGAGGCGCGGTTCGATTTCGCCCATTTCGTGTTCAACCTACGTCCTCGAATCAACCGATTGCCCCTACGGAGTCTGGAGGGAACCGGTGGTGAGCGTGCGTCCGAGAATTCTGGAGATACTAGCGGAGAGCAAAGACGCGGCTGCGGATCAGGCGCTCGCGGCCGGCTTGCTCGACGTTCCGCCAGATCTCCAGCTCGATCTCGTCAAGATCCTGCTCGAGCGAAACAACGATGCCGGTCTCAGGGCTTTGCCTGCCTGCTTTGACAAGCTCGGCGACGAAGCTCAGAAGATGATCGTCACGAACACGTCCCGGCTCTTCAGAGCACTGCGTGCATCGAGCCACAGCAGCAGTATCCAGACGCGACTTAACACCGTGCAGATTATCCGCCGGAGCGGGAACCTGCGGCTCGCCTACCTCGCCGCACACGCCGTACACGACGGCTCGCCCCAAGTTCGGGCCGAAGGCGCGGCAACGCTTGCACACCTGACCAACAACCATTGTCTTGATTACGCCGAAACCACCGCCGCCCTCCGCGATGCCGAGGAGCCCGACGGCAGCCTCTCTCAAGCGGTTGTTCAAACACTGAGAATCCTCCGTGATGAGCGGCAGTACCTGCTCGCCGCGCTGGGCGACGCGCTCAATACTTTTGAGAGCCATCACCGCCCGGAGGTTCTGGAGGCATCGATGTTCCTGGCCGACGAGCTTCAAGACAAGCTCTTCAAGCACGGCACCATCACCCGGGGAAAACTCACGCACGCGATGCTCGATATCTTTACGAATCTGCCTTCACCTCGTCTCGCGCCATTCGCCTACGTCGCGCTGTGCTATCCCGAACTTCGGCGACACATGGTCGCCGCCATCGCGGCGCACAACGATCCCGGTTTCTTCGCGCAGTTTATCCGTTATCACTGGCTCGCCCGGGATCCCGTCATCCGCAAGAATCTCGTAGCCGTTCGCTCGGTCGCCTGGCTCAGCGACGGTCTGGAGGCCGTTTTTTCGCTTCCGTCGGACGTGACGGTCTTGGCACCAGGGTGGCTGCTCTTGCTCGGCCTGCCCGCCGACCGGAAGGTCGCCCTCCTGTCGAATTTCCTGCTAATCGACGACGCGCCGACGAACCGCGCGGCGATCTGGGCGCTCGTCGAGATGGACACGCCGGCCGGCACGCTGGCGCTCCAAACCGCCGCCGATCATGACAACCCGGTCGTCCGGACGATCGCTCAACGCGAACTCCGGTTCCGCGAGAACAGAGACAGCCGAAGCGTCGTTCTTCCGAGAATGGACCGTCCGCACGAGTGGGCGACCCTGCTCGGCGAGGCGGGCGTCGCCGAGGACTTCGACGATCTTTGGCTGCATTTTGAACGTCTCCACCCCATACGGGCGAGACGGGCCGGACACCACGCCATGAAGTTTGTTCCCGGTTTTGCCACACAGGTCCAGGTTAAACTGCTTTCGCAGCAGGCCACCGACAGGTTGCGGGCTCTGCGGCTGCTCGTCGCACTCAACATCGCGGAGCGATTTCAGAAGGACGTCTTCAACGCCGCGAACGATTCCTCGACGGATGTTCGGGCTGCCACGATGACGGCACTCGGCCAAATCAGCGAGGCTACAAGCCGCCGCATCCTCGAGAGGGCGATCAACGACGATGAGGCGACCGTCCAGAGCTGCGCGATCGAGGCCCTCGAAGCGGTGGGGGGAGGGCGGCACGAGGAACTTTTGATGCCGAAGGTGGAGAGCGAGAATCCGAACGTGCGCGCCGCCGCGATTCGCGTCCTGCTGAAACTGCGTGTTACCAAAGCGGCACAGGCCCTCGTGGACATGCTCAACGATACCCGAGCCAATCACCGCTGCTCTGCGCTCTGGGTCGTCGACCAGCTCAAGCTGGGCGCCATGGCGCCGCGAATCACCGGAATCGCCCGCTCGGATCCAGACTCCCGGATTGGTAAGATCGCCGAACACGTCGCGAAGAGACTCAGGAGGGCTAACCGTCCTGCGGCAAACCCAGCCACGGCAGATCCGGATGCAGACAAGACATTGGAGGCTGCCCCGTCATGATCCAGCCGTTTCTCATCGTCGCCGCCGGGCTCTACTCCAACCGCTTCAACGGGCTACGCACCGCCTTCAACAAGACCGAATCGAACTCGTCGGACCTCGCACCGCTCTTGGGGTTCATTGCCGGCGTTCTCGGGTTGGTCGCGATGATCCTCGTCGTCAGACGAATCTGCCGTGGCAAGACCGACAAACCTACCGCGCGCCGGCCCTCGAAGCTCTTCACAGTTTCGCTCAAGCAGATGGGCGTATCGTTCTCCGACCGCATTCTGATGCGGATCATCGCTAGCAAAACCGGCCTCAAGCATCCAACCCTCATGCTGTTGAGCCCGGAACTCCTCGAACGCCACGCCGGAGGATTCGTGGATGAAATCGGTGAAAGAAACCCCTTGAGGGAATACGCACGAACACGCCTCGACGGAATCGCGAGCAAGGCCTTCGCGACCCCCCCCGCCTCACAGCTTTAGGCATGACAGCGATCGAAGGTGTCTTGCGAGCCGCAGGCTTCAGCCCACGCGGTCGAGAAGCCGCGGACTTCAGTCCGCGCGGTTGTTCCCGGCGGGAAGTCGCTCGCAGTCTTGGGCAACCACGCGGATCGAAATCCGCGGCTCCACTGTCGCTGATCGCGAGATGGCTCGTTCCGTGCTACGATCACTTGTCAGCGTAGCGGAGTTTCGCGAACCAGCAGTGAGCAATGCCAGCTTCAGTACTGACGCCGCCCGACAGCGGCGTCGGCGGCTCGTTGCGTCGCGTTGAGGCCCACGGATTGTGATCCGTGGGCTTACGGGCGTGTCTTTGTCTATTCAAGCGTCAATAAGTAGAAGAGCATCGCAATGCCCCAGGAGGCTTGCCGGCTGGCAGTGTCTCGTGTTGCTGGCGATCGCGTGCGGATGTCGCCCAAGCTCGCCGGCCGCACCACCGGAGGAGCCGGCCTCTCCCCCCCAGCGGATCATCGCGTTCGCTCCGAGTTCGGTCGAGATCATCGCGGCACTGGGCGCAACCGGCCGCCTCGTAGCGGTCGGGAGTTTCTGCCACTATCCGTCCGAGGTGACGGCGTTGCCGAAGGTGGGCGGCCTGTTCGATCCGGATCTCGAAGCCGTGCTCCGCCTGCGGCCGGACCTCGTGGTCATGCGCGGCGAGAACAAGGAACTCCGAAGGCTCTGTGCGGACGTGTGCATCCCGATCTATGAGGATTCGACGGAAGACTTGAGCGACATCTTCCGAACAATCGATGAACTCGGGCAGCTTCTTGGCCGTCGGGAGCGGGCGGAGCAGTTGACGCATGAGGTGCGCAGCGAGTTGAACCGGATCGCCAGGGCGGTCTTGGGCCGCCCCCGGCCGCGCGTGCTGTTCGTCGTCGGCCGTCGGAGCCCGGATTCTTTGGCAGGCATCATCACCGCGAGCAACGGGACGTTTGTCCAGGAGATGATCGAGTATGCCGGCGGCGAGAACGTCTTCGCGAATCTGGCGATTGCATATCCCGAGGTGAGCCTCGAGGGGATTCTGGCGGCACGGCCGGAAGTCGTATTCGATGCGATGCCGGAATCCGAGCCAAGCGATGCGCTGGATGCCCGGATCAAGGCACAATGGCGGCAACTGGGCTCCTTCCCGGCTGTCGAGCACGATCGGATTCACGTCTTGACCGACGACGCGCTATTAACGCCTTCGCACCGAGTCGTTGGGACGGTCGCCCGGTTGGCCAAGCTGTTGCACCCGGAGGCGGATCTTGACTGATCGCGAGCAACCAATCTTGCAGGCTCTTGGCGTGACGTACGGTTTTCCGGAAAGGCCCCGCTTTCTCCAGTCGGTCAGCCTGGACATCGCGGCCGGACGATGCTGGGGCGTGATCGGTCCGAACGGCGCGGGCAAGAGCACGCTCCTGCGATTGTTGGCCGGACTGCTGACGCCGTCATCCGGCAGTCTGCTTCTTTGCGGACGGCCGCTCGGGGTGATCTCTCCGCGAGCGCGTGCGAGACAAGTCGCGTTCCTCTCGCAGCACGTGCCGTGCGACCTGCCGACCACGAGCCGGGAGATTGTGCTCATGGGGCGTTTTCCGCATCGGCGGTTCGGGCTCTTCGAGAGTGCGGCTGACTTCGAGGTTGCGGATGCGGCGCTTGCCACGACCGAGGCGGGCGCGTTCGCGGATCGCCCGCTGGCTTCGCTGTCCGGAGGCGAGGCCCAGCGCGTACACATCGCGGCGGCCATTGCACAGCAGCCGGCGGTGTTGCTGCTCGACGAGCCGACGGCGTCGCTGGACCTGTACCACGAACTCAGCATCTTCTCGATCCTGCGAGACCTCGCGACACGGGAAGGACTGGCGGTTGTCGTGGTGACGCACGACATCAACCTCGCCGCGCGGTTTTGCACGGACGTCTTGCTGCTGGATGACGGCTACCCCGTAGCCATGGGGCCGCCTTCGGAAGTCATCGAGCCGGCGCTGCTCGCGTCGGCCTACAAAGTGGAGATCAGCGAGGCTTCCGTGCAGGGAGGTTCCGGCCGATGGATGATCCCGCTGAGGCCGCTGACAAGCAAAGAGGCGGATGCGTGTGACGGGCGCTGCGACGAGCGAGGTGATTCATGAGGGAGCTCACGCCGCGTCGCTACTTTGCCTGCGTAGGAGCCTGTGGTCTACTGCTGCTGGTCGTGTTGTTTCTGAGCCCGGCGGTCGGCAGCGGAGGTGGCGAAGGCAAAGGTCGGAGCCTGGCGTCCTTGTGGCACGCCTACTTCACGGGCGACGAGGACTCGGTCGAATACACGATTGCGTTCAAGCTCCGACTGCCGCGCGCGCTGTTGGCGGCGGCGGTGGGCGTCACGCTGGCGATTTGCGGCGCCGTCTTCCAGTCGCTCTTTCGCAATCCACTCGCCACGCCCTATACGCTCGGCATCGCGAGCGGCGGCTCCCTCGGCGCGCTGGTGGCGATCAAGTGCGGCTTCGCGTTCTCGCTGGCAGGCATTTCGGGCGTTTCCGTTTCCGCGTTCTGCGGCGCGCTGGTAGTGATCCTCGTTCTGTTCTTCTTTGCGCGCGGCACGCGGCGATTATCGACAAGCGCTCTGCTGCTGGCCGGCGTGACGATGGGGCTGTTCTGCTCCGCGATGATGATGCTCATCACCTACCTTTCCTCCGCACGCGAGACGTTCGCGATCGTCCGGTGGATGATGGGTTCGCTCGACACCGTGGGCGATGCGAAGCTGACATCCAGCCTGCCAATGATCGTGCCGGCCTGGTTGATTCTGCTCGCCTCGGCGCGCGCGTTGAACCAATACGCCCTTGGTCGAGAACTCGCGGCCGCGCGTGGCGTCAATGTGCCAGGACTTCAGGCCGTTTGCATCCTGTTCGCATCGCTCGCGACGGCCGCGGTCGTCGCCGTGTGCGGCCCGATCGGCTTCGTCGGGCTCGTCGTGCCGCACGGCGTCGCGCTGATCGTCGGGCGAGATTGCCGCATCCTGCTGCCGTCCGCCGCCCTGATCGGGGGTGTCTTCCTGGTGGTGTGCGACTGGCTGTCTCGCCTGGCGATGGCGTGGGTAGGCGGCTTCACGGGTCGCGAGTTGGGAAGCACCAACTTGCCCATCGGCGTCGTCACCGCAGTCGTCGGTGTTCCGATCTTCCTGATTCTGCTACATCGTCGCATTCGCTGAGCCTGCCGGGTGCCACGCTTTCACGCGACATAGTCGCGGGTAAGCGTGCTGGATTCTTGGCGAGCACGCCTACCCGCCCCGCTCCCGCGGGACGTGAAGGCATGGCACACAATGGTTGCCACTGTGCCAATAGGCTGCTAGGCTCTTGCGCAGGTGGAGTCTCAGATCAAGGCGGTGCAACTCCCATCCGTGGTCGTCCCATCGGACCGCGATGATGGGGGGACGTTTTCTCGCCGGGAGAGGTAGATCCAGTTCGCATGAAGAACCCGACCACCAGAACAGGCCGGCGTCGCCGGATCGCGATCGTCGTGTTCGCCGTAATCGTGGTTTCGGCGGTCATCGTTGGCTTCGTATTGCACTACCACCGGTTTCCCAAGCGGCTCGCGGTTGTCGAGGAGGGCGTCCTGTACCGTTCCGCGCAGCCGAGCGCCACCCAGATCGGGAACCTCGTCGAGGACTTCGGCATCCGCACGATCATCATCGTTCGCGAAGGCAGCAGTCGCAGGGTTCCGGACGAGACGGAAGCCGCCGAGCAACTCGGTGTGCACGTCGTCCACATTCCGATCAAGAGTCGCCAAGCTATCCCGGATGAGCAGGTCGCCGAGTTCTTTCGATACGTGGACGCCCCCGAGCACCAACCGACATTGGTGCACTGTTCGGCCGGCCGCCATCGAACAGGCTACCTCTGCGCGATGTATCGGATCGAGCGTCAGGGTTGGTCCGTCGAGCGGGCCCTCGAAGAGATGCGTTCGTTCGGGTTCGACACCGAATCACAGCACGCGGTCCTCCACCAGCTTGAGCAGTACAAGCCTCGCGGGTGTTCGCCCACCGAGGAGCTGCCCCCGACAAGCCGGCAGGCTGACGGCAACGGAGACGAGCCATGATTGCCGAACTCGCGTGGACTATGGCTCAGGGCAGTCGTAGCGCGGACGGAGACGCCCCCGGCGGCTGGCTTGTGTTCGGCTTGGCGGCGCAGGGCTTATTGGGCGTTTCCTTCGCCGTCCATTGGGTCGCTTCCCGGCGCCGCGGCCAGTTCGTCATTCCCCCTTCTCTTGTTTACCTGGGCATGGCGGCGACGCTGATGCTGCTGGTCTATGCCGTTGTTCGCAGAGACCCCGTGTTTGTGATCGGGCAGGGGCTGGTCGTTCTGATGGGGATTCGGTTGGTCGGCCTCGCCCGTCGTGCCAGGCGGAAGACGGTGAAGGTAGAGTCCACCGCCTTCCCCACGGTTGCACCCGACTCCGCCGAGCGAAAGCTCCCCAAGATGGAGCCTTAGAGTATTTTAGGGTTGGGCGTGCATGCTCCATTAACGCTTCATTGAAGCGTCGCCCCCCCGAGGCCGACGGGGATGATTCGTTTGCAGGCCCTCTCCAAAGTCGAGCGCCGACAGCTCGCTTTACGCGCGCGGCTCTTATCTTGGGACGGCAACCGTGCATCCCGATCCGCTTGGCTTGAATCAGTCGCAAAGGATGATTATACACGGTATCAGTCCCACTCGAATGAGAGGCGGTGATGACGGCAGTGAATGCGGATTGCGACATACTGATCCTCGGCGCCGGTCCGGCCGGCGCCGCCGCCGCCCTTTTTGCCGCCGCCAAGGGCCTGAATGTTGCCGTCCTGGATCGCGGCGCCAAGCACAAGGCGGGACAGACCTTTGAATGGGTGCATCCCGATGCGCGCGCGCTGCTCGACAAGGTGGGGGGCTCGATCGATCCCGTCGCGGTAGGCAAGATAGACCGGATCAGGTTTCTGGATACGCGAGGCGAGAAGGAAGCCGGCGTTTCGATCGACCGGCCCGTGGACATCGTTGATACATGGCAATTGACGCGGAACCTTCTGTCGGCTGCGAAAAAAGCCGGCCTGCGAATCATCAACGACGTCGAGGTGACCGCCATCGACGTGCATGAGCAAGGCGTTCATCTCGCAGACGGGGATGGTAACCTGCACGCCGGACGAATCCTGTTGGCTGCGGACGGTTGCGACTCGCTGGTTGCCAAGTCACTGGGCGTCGAACGCGGCGCCGAATACCGCACTGGCGGGCGAAATCGCGATGTGATCATGGAGGCCGTGACTTCGCTTCCGTCCTCGGCGATTCCAGATGGCCCGGCGGAACTCACACTGTCGTTGTCCTCGGAAGACTTCGGCACGTTCGGGTATGCGTTTGTCGCAGGCAAGCGGCAGGTGGCGGGCCTCATCGCACGCGCGAGCGATGACGACAGCCAAGCCGAGTACGAACGGTTCATCGCGAACAACCCGGCGTCGGGGGTAGTTGCTACTGCTCTGGCATCCGGCTCGGCGCGTACCAGTGTGCGCCCGCTACCGCGGGGCGTCGCCCTCGACACGGAGACGCACGTGGCCAAGCACTGCCTGTCCATTGGGGATGCCGGCGGCTACGTCTGCGCCCTGAGTCAGGAAGGGCTGTATCCGTCCCTCTGGTCGGCGAAGCTTGCGGTCGACGTTTGTGAGACAGCGCTTCAGAACGCACATCCACAGGATGCGTTGATTGAGTTTGATGCCCGCTGGCGTCAGGAGATGGTGGATTACCTGCGGCTGCCGAATGCCGACCTGCGATTCCTGCTGCCGCTGATTTTCACGAATGACCGAATGGCCAAGAAGCTCGCGCATTCCTTTTTGCTCGGTGAAAACATCTGAGGTGATTGCGTTCCCGAGCTCCACGGTTGAGTTCTTAGTGCTGGTAGCAACCGGCGCGGGAGGTCCGTGTTTGGGCCAACGTGAGCCTTAGCGCCGGGGATGCACCACAACATCTAGTGGGTCCGGAAGCTGGGCATTTCGTCGATTGGTATTATCGGACTTCAAGGTGTTCAGATTCGGAATACTGATAGTTCGGTCCTTCAAAGAGTTAGGCCGATAACAGCGCGGAGCTGTGAGGTTTGGAAGGATTCAAGGATGCGCCCCTGCCACGCAACATATAGTGGTCACGTTCGCAAAACACTGGAGTTTTCCCGCGGTCATTCCGATATAGATTCCTGAAGGGGTGGAACACTCGGCCCGAGCGTTCGGGCGGTGAGTCCACCGGAACGAGACACGCTGTCTCGCACAGATGGAGCTGCCGAACCAAACCGCGGTTGCCTCCGTACAGGTCAGTGGTGGCAGTGTGCAAGAGCGAGGTATGCGATGAATGACGTCCAAGCAGTTCATGGATTGGCATCCACGACGACCTTGCGGGAGTTTGCCAAACAGGCTTCTCCGCTCTCGGGTTGCGCGGAGCCGGCCGGAGCTGTCGATCGCGTCGAGATATCGGAACTGGCGACGTTCCTCAACCGCTTGGCCGAGTTGCCTGAGGATCGAGCGAGACGGATCGTCGATGTACGAAGCAGGATCGCCAACGGAACGTACTTGACTGAAGAGAAGCTCGACATCGCGACGAGTCGGCTTCTCGAGGAGTTCTAAACCGGCAGCATCAAGCGCTTGAATGAGACATGCAACGCCCCCTCCTTCCGTTGCATTCTCGACTGCCGAAACGGGTTGTGGCCAAGGCCGATCCGTTTCGGCTTTTTTTTGCGCCCCGGTTTAGCCCCCGGGTGCCCAGGCAGCGCGGCAAACCGGCAGCGGGCTCTTGCAGCGTCGGGATGCAAAAAGAACTCGGGGCTTTGACAACGCGGTAATACATTGTAATACTCTTTATGGAATACGCTGACCTGTGTGGCGTTTGCAGAGGGTGGCCAACTGAAGTCATGCCAGGCTCTTCAATAACACGAAACGCAGGGCCGCGCGAGAATGCGTGGGGCGCGGCTGCCAGGCCTCGTGGTCGTCGTACGCTGCTACGAGGTGCCCGGTTGTCGTCTTCGGCCACAGGGGGCCAACGCTGCGGGCGATGGCTGGCGGTGCTGCTCTTGCCGGCCGCGTTGGGCTGCCGACCATCGGCGGCGCCGAATGAGACGTTGGGCAAAACGCCGGTGACCGTCAGCATTTCGCCGCAGGCCTACTTCGTCTCTCGGGTCGGGGGTGAACATGTGGACGTTCAGGTTCTTGTTCGCGCGGGCCAGTCGCCGCACACCTACGAACCGACCCCCAAGCAGATGGCGCGACTTGCCCGCAGCCGAATCTACTTCCGCGTCGGGGTCCAGTTCGAAGAGCAGCTCTTCGCGAGGATGGGGGGTACTTTCGCGAACCTGGAGGTTGTCGACACGCGTCAAGGAATCAAACTCCGGTCCATGAGCGGGGCCCAACAGTGTCAACACGACGATCGGGATGGACACGATCATGCGCACGATGATGACTCTGCGGCCGCCGGCGCCGAGGGTACGCCCGATCCGCATACCTGGTTGTCGCCCAAGTTGGCCAAGATTCAGGCCCGCACGATTTGCAGTGCGCTAAAGCGGATTGACCCGGCCCACGGCGATGAATTCGATCGCAACCTGCGGGCGTTCGAGAAGGACCTGGACGCGGTTGATGCGGAGATCGGCGAGCTTCTTCGTCCGCTCGAGGGCCAGTCGTTCTTCGTGTTTCATCCGGCGTTCGGCTACTTCGGCGACGCCTTCGGGCTCGAGCAAATCGCTGTGGAGACCGGTGGACAGGAACCGGGACCCAAACAGCTTGCCGCCTTGATTGACCACGCCAAGAAGGCGGGCGTCAGACTGATTTTCGTGCAGCGCCAGTTCAGTTCGGGCAGCGCCGAGGCCGTGGCGGAGGCGATCGGCGGGGCGGTGGTGCCGCTCGACCCGCTCGCGGAGGACTACATCGCGAACCTGCGTGACATGGCCCGCCACATTGCCAAGGGCCTCCGACAGCAGCACAATCACCGCAAACCGGCGGTGACGGGCGGTGAGTGAGGTAGGGCAGGCGGTTCGCCCGGCTATGCTGGAAGTTCACCTATCGGGTGCCCCATCCCGTTTCGGCGGGCTGCCAGGCAGGCAGCCGAGCGGGGTGGTGGACGGAATGACCCGTGGAGAGCACCCATGCATCTCAATCAGTCCCCCACCCCGATCGCCAGCCGAGTACGGCTGACGAAACAGGATGGGGCACCCACAGCATTGGTTTGGTGGGCATTGCCCACCCTACACAAGTTGCTTCGTCGTACCCGTATTTCGGAAGAACGAGCGTGAATGATCGACCGCTAATTCAAGTAGAAGACGTCGCGTTCTCTTACGGCGGGACTCCGCGAATCCTCGAGGACGTGAGCTTCACCGTCGCGGAGCACGACTTCGTGTGCATGTTGGGGCCGAACGGCGGCGGCAAGACGACGCTTCTCAAGTTGCTCCTCGGGCTCCTCGTGCCGGATGCGGGAACGGTTCGTGTTTTCGGCGAGTCCCCTGTGCTCGCCCGTCCGGCGATCGGGTACATGCCGCAGCACGAGCGCCTCGATCCTCAGTTCCCGGTCAGCGTGATGGACGTCGTTCTCATGGGCTGCCTTGGAGGCGGCAGGCTGTTCGGCCCGTATCGCAGGGCCGACAAGGAGGCAGCCGGTACAGCCCTCGACAATGTGGGGCTCTTCGGCGTTCGCGACAAACCGTTCGCCACGCTCTCGGGGGGACAGCGACAGCGCACGCTCATCGCCCGCGCGTTGGCATGCAGGCCCCGGCTGCTGCTGCTGGATGAGCCGACCGCGCATCTCGACCCCAGCGTGCAGGACGATTTCTATCGGCTCTTGCACGAGATGAACGAGCGGCTGACCCTGATTCTCGTTTCACACGACGTGGGTTTCGTGTCGCAGTACGTCAAGACCGTCGTGTGTGTGAATCGCCGGGTCGTTGTGCATCCGACGAGCAAGATCACCGGCGAGGTGATTCGTGACATTTACGGGGGCGACATGGACATGGTGATGCACGATCACGGCCACGCGCACGAGCACTGAGCGCGCAAGCGTTCGACGCACAGAACGAAGGAGCAGACAGCATCTTGTTTGAGTTTTTCGACGCGGTCATCCAAAGCCAGAACACGTTCCTGCGGTACGCGCTGTTGACAGGCGTGCTCGCCAGTGTCGCTTGCGGCGTTGTCGGAACGTACGTCGTGACGCGGCGAATCTCCTACATTGCCGGCGGCATCGCCCACTGTGTTCTCGGCGGCATGGGGGCGGCCAGATACTGCCAGGTGACGTACGGATGGGAGGCGCTGCACCCGCTGTATGGCGCCGTTGTCGCCGCTTTGGCCGCCGCGATGCTCGTCGGTCTTGTCAGCCTGCGTGCCAAACAGCGTGAAGACACGGTGATCGGGGCGCTCTGGGCAATCGGCATGGCGGCGGGCATCCTCTTCATCTCCAAAACGCCCGGCTACAACGAAGACCTGATGAGCTATCTGTTCGGGAACATCCTGATGGTCCGTGCCGAGAATCTCTGGCTCATCGCGGTGTTGGATGTGGTCGTCGTCGGCGTGGCCCTGCTGTGCTACAACCAGTTTCTAGCGGTTTGCTTCGATGAGGAGTTCGCCCGGCTTCGCGGCTTGCCCGTGGAGGGCTTCTATCTGCTGCTACTGGGTCTGACCGCCCTGACCGTCGTGCTGCTGGTTTCGGTGGTCGGCATCGTGATGGTCATCGCCCTGTTGACGTTGCCCGTGGCGGTCGCGGGACACTTTGCCAGAAGGCTCTGGCAAGTTATGCTCCTGGCGACGGTGTTGAGCATTGTGTTCACCACGGGCGGCCTCGTTTTCAGCTATGGACCCGATCTTCCGGCCGGTGCGACGACTATCATCTTCGCGGGAATCGTTTACCTCGTGGTGATTGGCGCGTCACGATTCGTGAGGCGTCGACACGGATGATCGTTGCCCCACCGGCGAGACGCCGGTGCCACGCTTGGTCAGCGCCCTGATCAGAGCCGCGCGTGTTAGCAAGCGGTTAGTGTGTGAGTGCAAGGGCCTGCCCGATGGGCGGTGACCCCTCCCTGACGGTCGGGGCTCTGATAGAGCCCGCGACGCTGGAGCATCTCGATGTTGCCCGTGTTGGTTGAAACCCTGCGAATCGTCTATGAGTCGGCGATTTATCTGCTATTCGGCTTCGCGCTGGCAGGGGTTCTGCACGTCGTACTCAGTCGGACGCCGCGTTTCATCCGGCTCCTGTCGGGCAAAGGGAGCAGGTCGGTCGTGTTGGCGGCCCTGCTCGGCGTTCCACTGCCGTTGTGCTCCTGCGGCGTCGTGCCGGCGGCGATGACGCTGCGGCGAAAGGGCGCGAGCAAGGGCGCGACCGTCTCGTTCCTGATCTCCGTTCCCGAGACGGACATCGTCTCCATCCTGCTGACATACGGGCTGCTCGGCCCGGTCATGGCGGTACTTCGGCCGCTGGCCGCCGTCGTCATCGCGATCGTGACCGGGGTGACAACCAACATCGTCGACCGATGGTCAAAAGGGAATGATGATGCGGGGCAGGCGGAGTCGACTTCCTGCTGTGGCTGTGAGGGAGAGTCTGAGTCGAAGGGCGACTACAACCCCGACAAGGGCGCCCTTTGGAACGCACTCAACTATGGTTTCGTCCGGTTCTTCGACGACATCATCGGCGTGCTCGTCCTGGGCATCGTCCTTGGCGGCTTGATTACCGCCCTGCTTCCGAGCATCGGGATCGAACGGTTCGGCGGCGGTTCATTCCTGACCATGCTCGCGATGGTCGTCATCGGTATCCCCATGTATGTGTGTGCGACGGCATCCACGCCGATTGCCGCGGGCCTGATCCTGGGCGGGCTGAGCCCCGGCGCGGCGCTGGTGTTCCTGCTTGTGGGTCCGGCGACGAACCTGGGGAGCCTGCTCGTTCTCGCCAAGCAGTTGGGACGGCCGGTCGTGGTCGTGTATCTCTGTTCGATTTCCGTGCTGAGCGTGTCGATGGGTCTCTGGCTTGACAGCGCATTCGCTGCGGGGGAGATCGTCTCGCCGCTGGCGACCGCGGCGCACGGCGCAGAGGCGGCCAGCCCGTTCAAGATCGCCGGCTCGATCCTCCTGCTCGTGTTGGCTTTTGCGAGTTTCCGCCGTAGCTGCCTGTTCACATCGGTGGTGGGGCGAGTCAGTCGCCTGACCGGCTTGCGACTCGACCCCAAGCGCACGAAGGTCGGCATCCTTTTCCTGCTCGTGCTCGCTTATGTGTGCAGCGGATTCTTCATTGTCAGGCCTGGCGAGCGGGGAATGATGACGAGATTCGGCGGCATCGTGCGGCGTAACCTCCAGCCGGGCCTGCACTATGCCTGGCCCTATCCGATCGGCCGGGTGGACATCGAATCGGTGACGGAGATCAAGCAGGTGGAATTGGGCTTCCGGCGCTCGCCGGCGAGCGCGGCGGCGGGGTCCGTCGCGACGAATGATGAGTCGGCTCGGCTGCGTTTGGAGTCCTGGATGCTGACCGGGCACGAGGACATCATCGACATCAAGTGGGTCGTGCAGTATTGCATTCGTGACAGTGAGCGTGGTGTCGACTTGGAGCGGTACCTCTATAGGATCGCGAATCCCGAAGCGATGGTGCGATGCGCGGCGGACTCCGCAATCCGTGTTGCCGTCGGGCAGCGCGGGATGGACACGCTGCTCACGACGGCTCGCGGCGAGGTCGAGGCGGACGTCAAGCAACGACTGCAGGCCTCGCTCGACGCCTGTGACGCGGGCATCGTCGTGGTCCAGGTCGGACTGATCGATGTCCACGCGCCAGCGGAGGTCCACGAGGCCTTTCGCGAGGTGGCCAGCGCGAGCGAAGAAAAGATGGAGAAGATCAACGTGGCCGAGGAGTTCCGAGAGCGTGTCATGCTCGAGGCAGAAGGCACTTTCCGGCAGCGGATTCTGGCGGCCGAGGGCAAAGCGCGGGAGCTTGTCGATCACGCAATGGGACTTGGCGCGGCCTTCAAGGCGCGGCGCGAGGCGTATCGGTGGAAACCGACGATCACAAGGTTGCGGTTGTACTTCGAGGCGATGGACGTCGTTCTCCCGGGCTTGAAGAAGTACGTCTGCCTCTCGTCCGCCATTAGCAACGGCATCGACTTGTGGCTGGTCGAAGGGGGCGCGGGGCGCATCGACCTGCCCATGTTCCCGTCGTTGGACAATCAACGGAAACGCTAGGCCGTTTCAATCGGACCGTCGCGTCCGACTCCCGTGTTGGACGTCGAATACGATTGGTCTCTCACAGCCGACAGATGCGTCGGCTGCTACGCTGTTTCTTGACCTGCACCGGCAGGCGGAGGCGCTTCTCATGAAGCCGTTCATCTGGTTCCTGATTCCGGGGTTTGCGGTGCTGGCCGCATGGTCGATCCTCTTCACCGTTGACGAAACCGAGTACGCCATCGTGACGCGTTTCGGCGATCCGCGATGGACGCTCGATAAGCCGGGCCTGTACGTGAAGTGGCCCTACCCCATCGACATCCTCGAACGCTTCGACAGGCGGCTGCTCGTCTGCGACATGCCGTGTGCAGGCGAGCCGCCGAAGGA
>JBDRKQ010000002.1:0-2715 GCA_043813895.1 Planctomycetota bacterium | reverse complement strand
CCAAAGGAGGTACCACTTGTTCCCGCCCCAGATAGAAACACTCGAGAAGATGAGAATACCCACCCACCATCCCCCGGAGAATCAAAGACTACCGGAACCGATGAAACGGCATCCTGTGATTCTGAGCCTGAGCCACCCAGGCAGGAGCCCGAGTTATCCCGGGAGGAGATCAGGTTTCTCGCGGACGTGGCCGGCAGGCCTCTGTCCACCACGGTCTCGCGATATCAACGGCTGAACCTGTCCCGCCGCAAAGGCAATGCCATCCGCCAAGATCTGACAAAGGCCGGCATCATCGAGGCCGTGCCGATCGCCACGCGCTCCGGCCAGGTTGTTCTCTATCAGCTATCTGATTCAGGACGATCGGTCTGCAACGATCTCGCGATCGACCCCGGCCGTTCTCCGCGACCGAGTCTGGAACACCGCTACTGGGCTCAGAGGGTGGCCGATGACTTCGAGAATGATGGATACGACATCACGCACGAATACGTGATCAAGGGCAACGGCGCCGTCGACGTTGTCGCCGATCGCCCCGGCGAACGCATTGCGATAGAAGTAGAGACCGGTAAGTCCGACATCAAAGCAAATCTCATCAAGATTCAGAAGGCAGGATTCGACCGGGTCGTCCTGCTCGCGACATCGCCCTCGGCGGTAAGCGCATGCCAGAAAGCCGTCGATCAAGTCGACGTTGATCAGCGCCGACACGTTCAGCTTCTCACCTGGCTCGATATATCGTGAGACAGGAGCAGTTCGCTGTGCCCTGCCTCAGCAGTACCATCGCCCGTAGAGTGCTGACCTCCCGTCCGGTTGGGCCGGAATGCGCCCGTGCGCATGGATTCTCGGCGACCGTGGCTCGTAGCGCGTTGAGGACTGCGGCGCGAAAACCTCATCCAACGTCCGGTACGCTTCGATCGCCCGGTCAAGCAGATCCTCTGTGTCGTTCGCGTGCCCGCGGACCAACGTACGAAGGTGCACGTCTCGCGCATTGCAGCTGTAGACTTGACCACTCGCGTGAGCGCCGTACCCCCAATCGATTGGGGGGACGATGCCGACGAGAATCTCCGGGTGCTGACAGACGTATGCCACTCCGTAGCGATCGAGCATCTGCTCGGCGCGGATGTACGCGGCAAGATCGTCATCGGAGCCGCCGCACAGTGGGTCTGGGTGGCGGGTGGGGATTCCATTGCTCATCCTGAACCGCCCTCCGAATACTCCTTTGCCAAGTCCTCTGCAATCCTGACTAGCTTCCGTTCGGTGCGGTCGATGGTTTTGAACAGTTTCTCGTTGTGAGCCTGCAGTTTCTCGGCATCCTCGAGCAGCTCGGCCAGCCGCCGGTAGTCGTACCGGGCGGTGGCCTGCTGCGCTTCCAGCGTCAGTTCCTTGATGCGTCGCTCGTTTTCAGCAACCGCCTTGTCCAGTCGTTCGAGCCTCTTATCAAGATGCAGCTCATCGTATCGCGCGCTCAGTTCGCGCGATGCCTTCTTCCGTGCGGCCGTGGGCAGTTGCTTGATGATGTGGCGAAGCTCATCAATCCGTGCGGCGTGCCCCTTCCGAACATGGTGCGCCCTCTCCCTGAGTCGCGCGAGGCGCTCGGTTAGCCAGCCCTCCGCTGGCAGCACCCGGCGAAGCTGATGGAGGATGTTCGCCCCTTCTTGCGGATGCTCGACGAACACATCGGTCTCCTTCCGAAGCCCGAAGAGAGCGCCACGGATCTTTTCGCCAACGTGACTATCCTCGTACAGATCGCGCATGTCGTGGCGCATATCGGCCAGCTCAGGCTGGGCCGAAGTCGGAGTGAAGTGTCCCGGCGGCCCCCGGCCGTGCATGTGAACGAGGAAAGCTACGATGCCGACGATCAACCCAACGATCGCCAGGGTCTGGACGATCTCCGATGCGATCGGCCAGTCAAAACCCAGGACCCACGCCACGAGGATGCTGGCGCCGAAGGCGATACCGGCGCCAGCCCAGGAGCCGCCCGTCTGGCGGATACCCTGAAACATGATCATGGCCAACAGGATCACGGCAAAGCCGATGGCGATCGGGCCGAGGTTCCGCACGGACCAACCGCGCTGGTATTCCCATGAAACCAGCCCGATGGCCAAGGCCAGTCCCACGGCTGCAGACATGGCCACGGCAGGCCTCTGATGGTCAAAACGCTTGCCGAGCACCGCATAGCTCAGCGCGGTGAAGAACGTGAACGCAAGAACGAAGTCGGGAAGCAAGGACTCGATGAGCGGCCTGATTGCAGGCATAGAGAGGGCGTTTGCGAGGCTCATGGGGCCTCTGTTGAGGCCCTAGTATATAAATCTTACTATGTCGACACTCGCCACCGTGAAGGGCTCGTGGCACCGGATGCATACAATCCTGTCTTCGCACGCCTCCCTCGGAACGCCTATCTCCAGCGCACAAACCGGGCACTCTGTGACGAAGAACTCATTCAACATCATCTCGCCCCGGCCGGTTCTGAACCTGACGGCATTGCTAAAGTCCGTGACATCCCTAAACTCCCTGATCCGTTCGTCGACAAAGTACTCCACTCCATGCAAACGAACTCGCGGCAGCCAACGAGGGCCGCAGTACCGTAGCGTCTTTTCCTTCATATTGGGTACCTCCCGGACGAACCACTCTATTGGCGGTTCGCCCGTCCCCAGGCGGACCGCCAAGTTGGGATAAGAAGCGCCAGAGAGAGTGCCGTTCCACTGGAACCCATATTATATA
>JBDRKQ010000001.1:0-2454 GCA_043813895.1 Planctomycetota bacterium | reverse complement strand
AGCAGCCCCATCGCGTGACGTCGGAGCTGATTGATGGAGTCGAAACGGGAGCGATCCAATCGGCGGACAGCTTGGACCACACATGTGACCAACTCGTCGTCCGTGACCGGCGAGTACTCTGACAGCAAGGCGTCCGGTGTCGTGTGATCCGCCTGTGGTTCCGTCCGCTTTGCCAGTAGTCTCTCAAGGACTTCAAGCACCCCCTCGCGCGCCAGCCGTCCGGTCGCATAGGCCTGGAATATCTCGAAGATCTCGTCGTCCGATGCTCGCTCGGGAGCCAAGCCACGTCGCCGGAAGTCCTTGAGACGTTCGCACACCACCATCGCGGCGAACGCCGGAGCGCACTTGAGTTCGTCCACGAGACGTAGGAACAAATCGGCCCTTCGCGACAGGGACAACGCGGTGACGAGTTCCTCGCGCAGCCCCATAGACCGATACCGCTGCTCCCGGTCCCAAACGTATTCGGGCAGGTTGGCCGCGATGCGCTTGAGCCGCCCGCCCGGAATCACCAACGGCGGCAGGTCCGTATCGGGGTACATCCGATCGGCGCCCGGGAGGACACGTTCAAAACCATTGGTGCCGTCCTTGAGACCTTGTCGCGTGTCGCTGGGGACGCCGATCGTGGCCTCCTTCGCTCGGATGGCGATCTCGTTCGCGGCACAACGCGTGTCGGCCTCGTCGCCCCAGACGAGGATCAAGGCGTCGTCGTGGTCCGCCTTCATCTTGCGGCGCAGCCTCTGCCAATCCTTGCCGCAAAGGGACTCCGATGCCATGTCCGAGTGGACGATGTTGGGCAGGTGTGTCAGGCATGCAATCACCCGGACGCGGTCGGAGAACTCCTTGGCAAATGTCGTGTGCTCCTGCGTAGGTTCATTCAGGATTCCGGCAAAACCCTTGAGCACGACGCACTTGACGCGATGCCCTTGCTCCAACGCCGCCCGCATCGGCTCGTACTGCGTCTTGGCAACGATTCGCGTTACATCGGCCACGTAGTGTTTGAAAGCGTCTGGCGTGATACCCCGGTCCTTCAGTTGGTCGCGGATGGCCAGCAGCGAACACTGCCGGCGGGCCTCGTTGTAGACGAGGCGGGGAATCCGCCATAATTGGGGAACACCTTTGATTTCGACACGTGTGCCGCCCTTTACGCTAACATTGACATCTTGCCGTGCGGCTCCGTAACCCGTGCGGACCTTCCCGGTGCTGCGGCAGAGACGACGGATGATCTCGCCAACCTGGGCCGCCTCCTCCGGGGTCCGCATATCCGGTTCGGTGACCGGCTCAATCAGAGGCATGCCCAGCCGGTCGGTCAGATAAACCCGGTCGTGCCCGACGTCTGAGACTTCTCGACAGGCGTCCTCTTCCAGCCCAAGCTGTCTGATACGGATCCTCCGGCCTTTGAAAGGGATCCAGCCGTCTACGCCGACGATCGTCGTTCTCTGAAAGCCTGCCGGGATCGACCCGTCGAGGTACTGCTTTCGGGCGATGTGCAACTCATTGACGATGTTCAGGCGGAGCAGCATCGCGACTTCCAGGGCATAGTCGAGCGCATCGTCGGCCATGAAGAATGGAGGCGTGTCATCGAACTCGTAGGTGCATACTGTGGCGTGATGGATGCGGTAGTAGATGTTCTTCCGGGTCTTCTTCTCCATCAGCGCCGTACCATCGTACTCTCCGAGTTCGGAAAGAGTCGGGCGCATGTGCCGGAGAATCTCGGCGTCGTACTCCTCGCTGTATCGCCCGGTGGGGCAGCGACAGAACAGCTTGGTTTTGGTCAGTAGCTGCTGATGGACTTCGAGCCCGCAACGCAGCCCGATGTTCGCGTAGTTATCGGGCACCATTGCGTGATACTGCTTGAATGCGACGGTCATCGCCCAGTTGCTCCTGTCTCAAACGTCGAATTCGGCATTCTATCGGAGCCTTGCGCTAGCGGCAATCCCCGGGGGTTGGCGAGGCGCCGAAGGCTGGCGGAGTAATCCCAAATATGGTAGGGTTCTCGTCAGTGCTGCTGGATCTGTTGGAGTGCTGATCTCATGTTTGCGTCCACCCGGGAAGCTCTCAAGTACATCGCGGAACAACACGTCGCGATGGTTGACCTGAAGATCGTCGGCGTCGCAGGGCGGTGGATGCATATCACCATCCCGGCGAGGAATTTCACGCAGAAACACTTCGAGGAAGGCGTCGGCTACGACGGTTCGTCGGGCTCTGGCTTTAGCACCATCGAAGCCGGCGACGTTGCGGCCGTGCCAGATCCCACCACCGCATTCATGGACCCCTTCTGGGAGAAACCGACCATCAGCTTCATCTGCGACACCGTCACGGCGGACGCCAAGATTCCCTTGGCGAGCGATCCGCGGAAGATCGCTCGGCGCGCCGAGGCTTACATGAAGGATGCCGGCATCGCCGACGAGGCGTTGATGGGACCTGAGTTCGAGTTCTACGTCTTCGATCGACTGG